>NZ_CP089507.1:982500-1310000 GCF_021233355.1 Luteimonas fraxinea
GCTGCCCTGTACGTTCACGCCACTGCGCTGCTTGCGCTATCCAAGGCGGAGGGCTTCGGGTTGCCGCTCGTGGAAGCAGCCAGCATAGGACTGCCGATCCTGGCTCGCCCGCTGCCGGTATTTCGCGAAGTTCTGGGGACATACCCCCACTTTCTCGACGCAGATGCGCCCTGCAGTTGGGCAGCTGCAGTCGAGAACTGGCTGCACGCGCCGACTTCGCACCCGGCAAAATCGATGATGTCATGGCACGAGAGCGCGCAGTTGCTTGCGGAGCTCATTGCCGTAAACCTCCGAGATCACTGATCTCGGAACTGTCCTATCCGTCGAGAAGGCGCGCCATGGTTACCGGGCAGAGAGATGAGGGCACGATCTGCCCATCTTCTGCAAACCCCTGAAACCAGCGCTTTCCAAGTCAATCCGGCTTCATCGAAGCGGTCCTGAGCCGCCGCGCGAATTCCGAATGGCCCGGCACGCCGGCGTCGACATCGCGCGCCGATGCCAGCGCAGCCTCCGCGCCGACCAGATTGCCCGCGCCGAGACGCTCATCGCCGATCGCGAGCCAGCGCTGCGCCAGCCGCCGGCGTGCTTCGCGCACGGCGTTGCCTTCGTCGCCGAGCACTTCGCGGGCATCGAGGCAGGCGCGCGCGCGCGCCAGGCTGTTTGCGCGTAAGCCTGCATCGAAACATTGCCGGGCCGACGGCAGCAGGCGCGACGAGGCGCGTGCGACCGCCGCATCGTCGGGCGCCACCAGGCGCGCGGCGCGGATCTTGTCGTAGGCACTGTCGCCGGGCGGCGTCAGCAGATCACCGCGCGCTTCGGCGGCAGCGGCCTGCCGCAGCAGAGTGTCCACACGCTGGCGGCGTTGGGCGGGCGGCAGTTGCGGCCCGAGGCGCGCGTGGCGTGCGCGCGAGCGCTCGACGTGTTCGCCGGCCGTGCGCACGGCATCGCTGTCGGCCGCCAGCGCACGCGCTTCGCGCAGCTGCGCGTCGGCATCGGCGAAATTGAAGTCGCGCGCGAAGCGTTCCGCGCGAGCTGCGTAGGCAGCGCCGGCATCGTGCAGGCCACGTTGCGCGCGTGCGTCAGCTGGATCGAACGCGAGCAGCGTGCGCCACTCGGCGACCGCGCGTTCGACATGGCCGGCCTCCAGACTGCGCGCGGCGCGGCGGCGCAGCGCATCGAGTTCTTCGGTCAGTCGCGCGTCGGTGTCGGGCAGATCGACGTGGCCGGCATCGTATTCGCGCACGCGTGCGATCAAGTCGGCCGCTTCGCGCAGACCGCCTTCGCGCAGACGACGCCGCGCGTCCTCCAGCAGCGAGGCCAGTGCATCTTCGCGACCGCGCAGGGCGTCGGCATTGTCGGGCTGTAGTGCCAGCACGCGTCGATACAACGGCAACGCGCTGTGCTCGCCCGCGTCAAGCATGCCGGCCGCCTGCGCAGCCTGCGCCTCGGCGACCAGGCGATCGAGCCCGGCACCCGACGCTTCCCGTTGACGCAGCGCGGCCGTCACCGCATCGACATGCTCGCGAGGCGCCGAGAGTTCATTGGCGAGTCGCAGCGCGATATGCGCCTCGTCGAAGCGACCTGCCTCGACCGCGGTCGCCGCCTGCACCACCGCCGCGCGCGCGACCTCGGCCAGCCCGGCGCGGGGACGGACATCGTCGGGATCCAGTGCGAGCGCTGCTTCGTAGAGCTGTCGGGCGCCGTCGCCATCGGGCGTACTCAGGCGTCCCGCCGCGGTCGCGACTGCTGCCTCGTCGAGCAAGGCCTGCGCGCGGGTTTCCGGCCAGAGCCGGTCGACCAGAAACAGGCGCACCAGCACCACCAGCACCACCACGACCGCGAGCACACCGGCCGCGATCCACCAGCCGCGCCGACGCTGCAGTGCATCGGCCGCGGTGGATCGCGCTCGCGACGACGCGCGCGCCAAGCGCTCACGCGGTGGCGGTGCGGAATGGTCAGGCATGTCGGATTCGCGTCGCACGCGGCGCAGTATGAAAGCCGCCAATGAACGGACGCGTCACCGGCGCGCAGCGTCCACGCCGGGCATGCCGTCGAGCTTGCCGAGCAGACGGGCGAGTTGGCCGTAGTCCGCGACCCGCACGCGCAGTTGCAGGCGCACGCGCGACAACCCGAGGGACTCGCTCTGGATCGACAGCACGTGCACGTCCTCCTGCGCGATCGCATTGCTCAGATCCTTGAGCAGATGCCGGCGGTCGACGGCCTCGACGACGATGTCAGATGCATGGCCGCCACTCGCACGCCCCCACTCCACCGGCAGTACGCGCTGCGGCTCGTGCGCCGACAACCGCAGGAACGACGGGCAATCACGGCGGTGCACGGTCACGCCGCGCGCGCGGGTCAGATAGCCAGCGATCGGCTCGCCCGGCACCGGCCGGCAACAGCGCGCGACCTGCACCAGCAGATTATCGACGCCGACCACATGGAACTCGGAATCGGCGGTCTTGGGCAGGCGGCGCGGTTGCCGCAGCGGCAAGGTCGGTGCGGCCGCTTCGGTCGGCGCCTCGCGTTCGCGCTCCAGTTCAAGCAGCGCACGCCCGACCTGGTTCGGGCCGACATCGCCGAGCGCGACCAGCACGTGCAGATCGTCGACGGTGGCGACATTGAAGCGCGACAGCACCGGCACGAGATCCGCCTGCAGCAGGCCGAGGCGTCGCAGATCTTTGTCCAGCAGCTCGCGACCGGCTTGCAGATTGCGCGCACGGTCGAGCTTGTGGAACCAGTTGCGGACTTTCTCGCGCGAGCGCGCACTGGCCAGGAAGCCGTTGGACACCACCAGCCAGTCGCGACGCGGCGACGGCGTCTTCGCGGTCAGGATTTCGACCCGCTCGCCGCTGTGCAGCACATAGTCCAGCGGCACGATACGGCCGTCGACCTTCGCGCCGCGACAGCGGTGCCCGACCATCGTGTGCACGTGATAGGCGAAATCCAGCGGCGTCGCGCCCTGCGGCAGGTCGACGATTTCGCCCTTGGGCGTCAGCACGAAGACGCGGTCCTCGACCAGTTCGGTACCGAGAGCGCCTGCGAGCGACGGATCGCCCTCGCCCGCCGGTTCCGTGTGCGCATCGAGCAGGCGTCGCATCCATTCGATCCGACGCTCCAGCGCGGCATCGCCGGCCGATGACGAGCGCTGCGAACCGCCGCTCTCCTTGTAGCGCCAGTGCGCGGCGACGCCCAGTTCGGACGCCTCGTGCATCTCGCGGGTGCGGATCTGCACTTCCAGCGTCTTGCCGTCCGGTCCGACCACGGCGGTATGCAGCGAGCGGTAGTCGTTGTGCTTGGGCCGGGCGATGTAATCGTCGAACTCGCTGGGGATCGGCGTCCACAGCGCATGCACCACGCCGAGCGCGGCATAGCAGGCGGGAATGTCGTCGACCAGCACACGCACCGCGCGCAGATCGTAGAGCTCGCCGATCGGCACCTGCTTGCGCTGCATCTTCTTCCAGATGCTGAAGATGTGCTTGGGCCGGCCTGCCACCTCGCCACGCACGCCCTGCGCGGCCAGCGCCTCGCCGAGCTGCACGCGAACCGCTTCGATGTGGCGCTCGCGACCGGTGCGCTTGTCGTCGAGCAGGCCGGCGATACGGCGATAGGTGTCAGGCTCGAGATAGCGGAACGCGAGATCCTCGAGTTCCCACTTCAGCTGCCAGATGCCGAGCCGGTTCGCCAGCGGCGCATGGATGTCGCGGGTCAGGGACGCCAGCGCACGGCGCGCGTCATCATCCTCGCTGCGTGCGGCCGCGCGCATCAGGGCCAGTTGCCGCGCCAGCAGCACCAGCACCAGACGCAGGTCGCGGATCAGCGCCAGCAGCAGACGCCGCAGGCCTTCGGGATTGCCTTCGCTCGCGTGCTCGGCATGCAGCGACCAGACCTGGTGCGCGGCGGCCAGACCTTCGATCAGCGGGACGATCGCCGGCAGTCGCGCCACCAGCAGAGGCCGCCACGCGGGCACCGCATCGGCGAGCGCGGTCGCGACGACTTCGACGTCGGCGCCGAGCAGACCCAGCGAACCGACGGTATCCAGCAGCACGGCCGCATCGCCCGCCACGATCTCCATATCGTCCGGCAGCGACGCCAGCAAAGCGCGCAGCGATGGGCCGGACGCGGCCATCGTCGGCAGCGCCAGCAGGCGGTCGCGCAGGTTGTCCGGAGGCTCGGGCATCGGCCGCTCGATGCGGGCAGGACGGTCTACACTAGCGGCGCCCCGACCAGAGGAACAGAGCATGCGTGCAGTCCACAGTGTCTTGATCGCGGCGGCGCTTGCCGCAGCCGTGCCCGCATTCGCGCAGCAGACGCGGATCGAGGATCGCCTGACGGATGCCGAGTTCCGTGCGGCGGGTCTGGAGAAGCTCAGCGACGCCGAGCTCGCACGCCTCAACGAACTGCTGGCGCGTGGCACGTCGCAGGCCGCGCCTGTTGCCTCCCCGGATGTCGAAGCGCGCATCGCACAGGCCCGCGAAGAAGGTCGCCGTGAAGCGGCCGTGGCGTCGGACCAAGGCGTGCGCCCGGCCGAGTCACGCGAGCCGGTCGAGAGCACCATCCCCGGCGCGTTTGCGGGCTTCGCGCGCGGTCGCGAGTACACGCTGGCGAACGGCCAGGTCTGGAAGCAGACCGACAACGCGTCGATCGCCGGTGCGCGTGGCCAGAACATCGGCGTCCGGGTTCGTCCTGGCCTGCTGAGTGCCTGGTGGTTGCAGGTCGATGGTTACAACGCCCAGGCCAAGGTCGAGCGGGTTCGCTGAGCAACCAACCGACGCTTCTTTTAGGATCCATACGATGCGCGCAACTTCCTTTCTGATCCTCGCCCTGTCGCTTGCAGGCGCCAGCGCCGCCTGGGCGCAGACTTCCACGCTGGAAACGCGTATGGGGAACACGCAATTCCGCACGTCGGGCCTGCACAAGCTCGATCCGGCCGAACTGCGCGCACTCGAGCAATGGATGGCCACCCAGACGACGGCCGCGCAGGCACCTGCCGAAGCACAGCTTGCGGAAGCGCGTGCCGAAGGACGCCGCGAAGCGGCACAGCTGCGTACGCCACCGGAATCGGCACCCGAGCCGGTGAGCAGCACACTGACCGGCCGATTCGAAGGTTTCAGGCGCGGGCGCGAGTACACGCTCGCCAACGGCCAGGTCTGGAAGCAGGTCGGCGAGACATCGATGGAAGGCGTGCGTGCCGAAGGGCCGGCCGTCCAGATCGAGCCTGCCCGTATGGGCGGCTGGTGGATGCGCGTCGCCGGTTACAACCTGCGCGTCCGCGTCGAACGCATCAATTAAGCGCCGCCACCCGCGTCGCCAGTTTCTTCGGCGACACGCCGCCCTTCGCGCCCAGTTCCTGGGCGAACAGTGACACCCGCAACTCCTCGATATCCCAGCGCAGCGCCTGCCAGTCGGGCGCGTCGCTGCGGCCGCGCGCGGCGGCTTCGGCAAGCGCGTCGACGAAGGGTTTGACGTCGAGCATGCGCTGCTGGTCGCGTTGCGGATCGCGTTGCGCCCGTTCGGCGCGCAATGACAACGCATGCAGCCAGCGCGCGTATTCCGACAGCGCCGTCGCCGGCACCGTGCGCAGGAATCCCGGCGGCACCAGCGCGTGCAGCTGGGCCTGCATGTCGTCGAGGTTCGCACGCGCCCAGCCCATCAGCTTCGATTCGAGCTTCGCGCGGACTTCGGCAACGCGATCGAGAATCGCCTCCGCCTGTCGCAGGCGCGCCATCGCTTCACCGAACAGCGCCTTGCCGACCGCGTCGCGATGCGCGGCGAAGGCATCGGCATCGCGGATCGTGTCGAGCCCCTCGGCGAGCAGCGCGGCGAGCGCGCCGTCGACGAGATCCTCGCGCAAGCGGTCACCGGGCTTGCCGTCGCGCGGCGCCGCGGATTCGATCGCGGCATAGAGCAACGCCGTCTTCGGCGCGACCGGCAGTTGCTTGCGCGCATGCCGCACGCGATCCGCCAGTGCGATCGTCAGCAGGCGCCGCACGCCCTGCGGATGCAGGCGCCGCGCATGCGTCGCGTCAGCGTGGACCGCAAGTGACGCGCTGTCACCGTCGTCCTGCAATGCGGGATACGCCGGCAGGCCGCCGGCGCCAGGAATCGACACTGGGACCGGTGTCTCCGGAAACGTCGTCAGCCCGCCTTGCTGCAGGCCATCGGCGGCGTGCGCGGCGAAGGCCCGTGCCGCGCGCTCGCCGAAGCGGTGCCGCAGGTCGTCGAGATCGCGCGATTCGGCGAGCACCGTGGTGCCTTTGCGGTCGCGGCCCGTGTCGACCAGACGCAGGTTCGCGCGCAGGTGTGGCTCCAGGGCCACCTCGTCGAAATCCGATGCGGCGATGTCGACGCCGGCGAGCTTCTTGAGGAACCGCGCCATGGTGCCGGTGAACGCATCGGCATCGCCGTCTCGCCAGGCCTGCGCGAATGCACGCGCGAAATCCGGTGCCGGCACGAAATTGCGGCGTAGTACCTTCGGCAGGCTTCGGATCAAGGCCGCGGCCTTGTCCTCGACGAAGCCGGGCGCCAGCCACGACAACCGCACCGGATCGATCGCGTTGAGCAGATGCAGCGGCACCGAAACGGTCATGCCGTCATCGACCGCGCCCGGCTCGAAGCGGTACGACACGGCGAGCCGCGCCTCACCAAGCGCGATGAAGGCCGGGAACAGATCGGCATCCACGCCATCGGCGACCAGCAGATCGTCGCGGCTCCAGGCCAATGCCTGCTTCGCCGCCTCGGGCGCCTTGCGCCACCACGCATCCAGCGCCTGCGCCGACAGCACATCGGCGGGCAGGCGCTGCGCGTACCACTGCGCCATCCAGTCTTCGTCGACGACGAGTCCCGAGCGGCGCTGCTTGGCTTCCTCTTCGCGCGCGCGTTCGAGCGTGCGCAGGTTGCGCTCGACGAACGTCGCGCGTGTGTTGATCTCGCCGGTGACCAGTCCGTCGCGCAGGAACAGCGCGCGCGATTCGTCCGGATACAACCGCCCGTAATCGACCGGCTTCTTCGGTGCGAGCACCAGACCGAACAGGCTGATCTGTTCGCTGCCGACCACGCGCCCTTGCGAACGCGACCAGCGCGGATCGTGGTGGCGCCGCGCCAGCAGATGATCGAGTTCACTGATGACCCAGTCCGGCTCGATCGCCGCGTTGGTCAGCGACCAGACCTTCTCGGTGTCCAGCAAGGTCGCCGACAGCACCCACGGCGGCGGCTTCTTCGACAGCGGCGAACCGGGAAACAGCTGGAAGCGTCGGCCGCGCGGGCCTTCGTACTGGCCGGACACGCGCCCGCCGCCACCGGGATCGGCGCGATGGCCGACCTGGGTCGGCAGGCCTGCGATCAGCGCGCGATGCAGCGCGATGAATGCCGCTGCTTCCGCCTTAGCCGCCATGCGCGGATCCGCATCTACGACTGCGCCGGCACGCGCCTCGATCGACCAGCCGAGCTCCTCGCATTGCAGCCGCAGCTGGCGATGCAGCTCGCGCCACTCGCGCATGCGCAGGAAGCCGAGGAAGTTGCGGTCGCACCATTTGCGCAGCTGCGACTGGGTGAGATCGGCATGCGCCTCCCGGTAGCCGTCCCACAGTTTCACGATGCCGACGAATTCGGACCTCGGATCGGCGAACTGCGCGTGCGCCGCATCGGCTGCGCCGCGCTGGTCGGACGGCCGCTCGCGCGGATCCTGGATGCCGAGGAACGAGGTGATCGCGAGCATCGCATCGAGACAGCCATGCGCACGCGCGGCGACGAGCATGCGCGCGAGCTTGGCGTCGACCGGCAGCTTCGCCATCGTACGGCCGGTCGCGGTGAGCGTGCGCGCACCATCGATCGCGCCCAGTTCGGCCAGCTGCTGCCAGCCGTCGGCGACCGCGCGCGGATCCGGCGGTTCGACGAACGGGAAGGATTCGATATCGCCCAGGCCCAAGGAGAGCATCCGCAGGATCACGCCCGACAGCGATGCGCGCCGGATTTCGGGATCGGTATACGCGGGGCGCGATGCGAAATCGGCTTCCGAGAACACGCGGAAACACGTGCCCGGCGCGATGCGACCGCAACGGCCCTTGCGCTGGTCGGCGCTGGCCTGGCTGACCGGCTCGATGTGCAGACGGTCGAGCTTCTGCCGTGGGCTGTAGCGCTTGACGCGGGCAAGACCCGGATCGACCACGTAATGGATGCGCGGCACCGTCAGCGAGGTCTCGGCCACATTTGTTGCCAGCACGATGCGCCGCTGCGGCCCGGGATTGAACACGCGATCCTGGTCCTTGGCCGACAGCCGCGCATACAGCGGCAGCACTTCGGTGTGGCGGTACTTGCGGCGCTCGAGCGCCTGATGCGCATCGCGGATTTCGCGCTCACCGGGCAGGAAGATCAGCGTGTCGCCGGTCCCGCGGATCTGCATGATTTCGTCGCACACCGACACGATGCCGTCGAGCACGCTGCGTTCGCCGGCGTCATCGCCCTCGCCTTCCAGCGGCCGGTAGCGCACGTCGACCGGAAAGCCGCGGCCTTCGACATCGACCACGGGCGCGCCGTCGAAGTGTTCGGCGAAGCGCGCGGTGTCGATCGTCGCCGAGGTCACGATCAGCTTGAGATCCGGGCGCCGGCCCAGCAGCTGCTTCAGATAGCCCAGCAGGAAATCGATGTTGAGGCTGCGCTCGTGCGCCTCGTCGATGATGATCGTGTCGTAGGCCGACAGCCAACGATCGGAGCCGATCTCCGCGAGCAGGATGCCGTCGGTCATGAACTTGATCGCGGTCGCATCGCTGACGTTGTCGTTGAAGCGGACCTGGTAGCCGACCAGGCCGCCGCTCGGCACCTGCAGTTCTTCGGCCACCCGCTTCGCCACCGTGCGCGCGGCGATGCGGCGCGGTTGGGTGCAGCCGATCAGGCCAGCGGCGCCGCGGCCGGCGGCCAGGCACAGCTTGGGCAACTGCGTGGTCTTGCCCGAACCGGTCTCGCCGGCGACGACGACGACCTGGTGCGCACGGATCAGCGCGACGATCTCCTCGGCCTTGCCGGCGATCGGCAACACCGGATCGACTTCGGCACGCGGCAGTTGCGCGGCGCGCGTCTCGCGCTGCCGGATGGAGGCCTGCAAGCGCGTCTCGAACGCCTCGCGCGCCGACGCATCGCCAGGTGCGCGCCGCCAGCGACCGAGCAGCCCGAGCAGCCGACCACGGTCGCGCGTCGACGCGGTTTCGATCGCGGTTTGCGCGTCTTTCAACGCGCCGTTCACCGCCTTGTCGCTGGAATGCTGCGTCACGCTCGAACCCGCCCTCAAGTCACAAATCCACAACGGATGCGCCCATATTGTGGGCGCAATCCCCTCATCACCGGAGTCCTGTCATGGCCAAGACCAAGCCGAGCAAGTCCAAATCCTCCAAGACACCGGTTGCGCCGGCCGTTGCATCGCCGGACGCACAGTCGAAGGCGCCGGCCATCGATATCGGGATCAGCGACGCCGATCGCAAGGCGGTCGCCCAGCATCTGTCGGTGTTCCTCGCCGATGCCTACACGCTGTATCTCAAGACCCACAACTTCCACTGGAACGTCACCGGGCCGATGTTCAACGCTCTGCACGTGATGTTCGAGGGCCAGTACACCGAACAATGGAATGCGCTGGACGAGATCGCCGAGCGCATCCGCGCGCTGGGCTACAACGCGCCGGGTTCGTATGGCGAGTTCATCCAGCTGTCGTCGATCAAGGAAGAGCCGGGCCTGGAGAAGGCGCCGGACTGGCGCGAGATGGTGCGCCAGCTGGTCGTCGGCAACGAGGCCGTGTGCCGCAGCGCGCGCAAGGCGCTGGATGTGGCCGACGACGCCGACGACGATCCGACCGAGGATCTGCTGATCCAGCGTCTGCAGACCCACGAGAAGAACGCCTGGATGCTGCGCTCGCTGTTGCAGTAAATCTCGCGTTCCGCTTCACGTAAACGCCCGGCATCGCCGGGCGTTTTCATGTCCGCGAGCAGCCGGTCGTCAGGCCGTCTTCAACGGCTCGGGCGCGTCGTCCTCGCCACGCGAGACCAGCGCCGCGATGCCGAGATCGCCGGTCACGTTGACCGTGGTCCGGCACATGTCGAGGAAGTGGTTGACGCCCAGCACCAGGCCGATGCCCTCGGCCGGCACGCCGACCATCGTGCAGATCAGCGCCACCACCGGCAGCGAACCCGAGGGCACACCGGCCGTGCCGATGCCGCCGAGGATGCAGACCAGCATCACCAGCACCTGCTGCCAGATCGACAGGTCCACGCCGAAGAACTGGGCCAGGAAGATCACCGTGACGCCCTCGAACAGCGCGGTGCCGTTCTGGTTGGCGGTCGCGCCGACGGTCAGCACGAAGCGCGACACCTTGCGCGGCAGCTTGAGGTTCTCGTCGGCGATGCGCAGCGCGGTCGGCAGCGTAGCGTTGCTCGACGCGGTAGAGAACGCCATCAGCATCGCTTCCTGCACGCCGCGGAAGAACGCCAGCGGCGACCAGCCACCGACGAACTTCAGCGCCAGCGAATACGTCACCAGCATGTGCAGCGCCAGCGCGCCGACTACGACCAGCACATAGGCGCCCAGACGCAACAGCAGATCCCAGCCGAACAGCACGGCCAGATTGAACATGAAGCAGAACACCGCTATCGGCGCGAGGCGGATCACCAGGCCGATCAGCGTCATCGACACTTCGAACAGACCTTCGATGCCGCGCTTGAGCGTCGCGGTAGCCTCGGACTTCGTCAGCACCAGGCCGATGCCGAACATCAGCGCGAAGAACATCAGCGACAGGATGTTGGCGTTGTCCGATGCGGCGCCCACCACGTTCTGCGGCACGATCGACATCAGCATGTCCATGCCGGTCGCGCCTTCCTTGCTGTCGCGCACAATCGCCGCGATGCGCTGCGCGCCTTCGGCCAGCAGCTGCTGCGCGAGCGCGGGATCCACACCGTCGCCGGGGCGGAACAGGTTCACCATCACCAGTCCCACCACCACCGCGATACCCGACAGCACGACGGTCCACGCGAGCGTGCGCCAGCCGATCCGGCCGAGCGCCGCGACATCGCCCATTTCCGACACGCCGATCACCAGCGCCGAGAACAGCAGCGGCACGATCAGCATGAAGATCAGGCTGAGAAACAGCGTGCCGAGCGGCTCGGTGACCCAGCCGACGAAGCTCTCGATCAACGGTCGGCACTGCCACGACGGCTCCGCGCCGGTGCAGGCGGCCGATGCGGGATCGGCCAGCGTCCAGGAGGTCAGGCCGGTGTAGTGCGCGATCAGGCCGAGGACGAGACCGGCCGCGAAGCCGATCGCGATCTTCCAGTGGAGCGGCATGCGGGAACGTACGGGAGCGTTGGAATCGGCCATGGCGTGGAGACCGCGGGAAAGCGCGGAGGCTAGCAGGAAGCGGGGCTCAACGGCGCGGGTACAGCGGCGGCAGGTCCGGGCCGCGCGGCGCACGCGCAGGCGCATCGCGCCACGACGCGCCGCTGCGGAACTCCGCGCGCAGCGCCTGACGCGCGCCAGGCAGGTCGCCCCCGGTCCAACGCGCCCGCTGCCAGAGGCCGACAGCCTCGCGCTGGGCGGCCGCATCGAGACGTGCCGCGAGCGTATCGAGATCCGCCGCGGGCGGGTCGGACAACGCGCGCAAGGCGGCTTCGACATCCGCCGGCTCGCCCGTTTGCAGCACATGCATCAGGCGGCGCTGGGCCTGGCCCGCCGAGCCGGACGATTGCAGGGGAACTGGCGCGTCGCCATGCGCCGACGACGCGACGCCTGCGCGCACCAGGCCGATCGGCTGCTGGCGGTACAAGCGCCACGCCACCCACGCGGTCGCCAGCCATAGCGCGGCGAGCAGGGCCGCAAGTGCGGGCCAAAGCTTCGAACCACCCGCATCGGACGCTGTCGACATGCTTGTCGATGCTACCGCGTCGACTTCAGCCTGTGGCGCCGCACCGGGCAGCACTTCACCGGCCGCGACCGCCAGCGACACCGCAGGCGGACCGCTGGTCCGCGCCGCGCCGGCGCGCACATCCCACCAGGCGATCCGCGGGCCGGGCACTTGCAGGCTGCCCTCGGCACGCGGCACCACCGAGTAGCGCCGCGTCAGCCGCACCCGCGGCCGGCCGTCCTCGAAACTTTCGTCGTACTGCGGCGGTTCGGCGAACACCTGCGCGCCCTGCAACGGCGGCAATGGGATCTCCGGCAGTTGCGTGCCGACCGCGCCATCGAACACCGCCTCCAGCACGAAGGTGCTGGCCTCGCCGGCGCGACCTTCAGTCGGCGCCTCCAGCCAGCGCGCCTGCACGCCATACAGCGGCAGCCACGGCTGCGGCGCGTTCGCGGGCATCGCGCGCACGTCGAGCACGCTGGGCGGTCCGTTCGCCGACAGCTCGCGCGGCCCGCGATTGAACACGTCGTCGAACATGCCGCCGCCTGCGCCGCGCCCTTCGAAGCGCGCGCCGGGAATCGACAGCGTGCCGCTGCGCTCGGGCACGATCTGGTAGCGGCGTTCGACGACGCTGTAGCGGCGGCCGTCGATGTCGCGGCTGTACTGCACGTCGCTGCCGATGCGCTGCATCGACGCGCCCTCGGGCGAGGGCTGGTCGAGGCTGCCCGACACCAACGGCGTCGCGTAATACAGCCGCAGCACGTAGCCCACCGACTGCTGCACGTACGGCGACTGCACGTCGATGTCGGCTTCGATGAAGGCCGGCGCGCCATCACGCGCAGCCGTGACCGCAGCGGGGGCGACGCTCAGCGACAGCGGCGCGGTGCGTGCGCCGCCGACCTGCAGGGCCGGCACCGTGAGCACGCCTTCCCGGCGCGGCCGCAGCGCGACGCCGAACAGCGAGCGCGTCACGCGCCGGCCGCCGGTGATCTCGACCTCACGGCGGCTGGTGTGGCCGCTGACATCGAAATCGCGCGCGAGCGGCGCCCAGTCGGGCGTGTCGCCTGCGCCGTCGGTTTCGACGTTGAGCGTGGTCGTCTCGCCGAACGCGATGCGGTCGCGGTCGAGCCACGCGCGCGTCTGCGCCTGCGCAACCCCGACGAGGCAGCACAGCAACAGCATCGCGACCATCCACGCCGCGGATCGCGCGCCCTTCGAACGCACAGCCTTCATCGGTCGCCTCCCGTTGCGCGACGTTCGTGTTCGAGCCGGAACTTGGCTCGCAGCAATCCGCCCGGATCGTCGGGCACGCGCCGCAGCCACGCGGCATTCGCCTGCTCACGTTCGTCGCCGGTTTCGGCACCCGTTGCGCCGGCGTCGGCTGCGTCTTCATCGGACGGGTCCGCTTGGCCTTCGAGTGCGCGCTGCATCTGTTCGCGCTGCTGCGCATCCGCGTCGCGCTGCGCCTGTGCATCCGCCGGCGGCGGCGTGTCGGATGCCTGCGGTTCCAGGGCGTCGGGCGGGGGACGCTGATCGCCCTGCCCCTGCGCATCGCCAGGCTGGCTGTTCGAAGGATCGCCGGCTTCGCCAGGCTTGGATTGGCTGTCACCGTCGTCGCGCGGTTTCTGCGGCGCGCGCGGATCCTGCCCCTGTCCCGGTGGCGGCTTGCGGCTGCGCGCGGCCTCGACGGCGGCGCGGTTCGCCTGCGCATCGGCCATGCCCGGCTGCTGCGACAGCGCCTCGTCATAGGCCGCAATCGCATCATCGAAACGACCCAGCCGCGCCAGCGCATTGCCACGGTTGTACGCGGCATCGGCGCCCGGCAATCCGGTCCACGTCTTCAGGGCCTCGTCGTAGCGTTCGCCGCGATAGGCCGACGTGCCTGCGCGCATCCGGGCGTCTGCTACCTGATCGGCGCGCTGCCAGGGCGTCGCGGCCGGCGCCTGCGCCAGTGCGGGCATCGGCAGCAGGGCCGGCAACAACGCGAGTACCGCCACACAGGCGAAGCCCGAGCCGCGGCGGAAGGCCAGCAACACCAGCGCGAGCAACGGCAGCACCAGCCAGTAACCTTCATCGAGCACGCGGCGCACGCTCGTATCGCTGCGTGCCGACGCCCCGCCTGCGGTCATCTCCGGCGTCAGTACGCCGAGCGCGCGCAGATCGCCGTCGTCGATCGACAACGCGTGATAGCGGCCTTCGCCAGCCACCGCCAGCGCGCGCAACGCGACCGTCTCGAGCCGCGCATGCGCGAGCGCGCCATCGGCATCGCGATAGGCCGCGCCGGCCGCGGTGCCGAGTCCGAGCACCGAGACCCGATAGCCCATGCGCGCGGCGAAGCCCGCTTCCGCGACGGCCGCCGTGTCGGCATTGCCGGTCACCAGCAGGATGTCGCCGCGCAACGCCTGTCCCTGTCGCAGCAGACGCGTCGCATGCGCGATCGCACGATCGGCGCGCTGACCATCGACGGGCATGATTCCGGGCGACAACGCATCGAGATACAGCGCCACGTTGCGCGCATCGTCGGTCAGCGGCGCGACGGTGAAAGCATCGTCGGCATACGCGACCAGCGCGACCTGGCCCGCGCCACGTTCGGCCAGCAACTGCGCGAGCTTCGCGCGCGCCTGCAACAGCCGCGAGGGCGGCAGATCGCTTGCGGTACTCGCAGTCGACAGATCGAGCGCGACGACTAGCGGCGACATACCCTGCGTGTCGAGCGGTACCGCGACTTCGCGCCATCCCGGCCCGGCCAGTGCCAGCACCGCGAGCAAGCCGGCGAGCAGCCACGCAACGAGCCCGAATAGACCGCGCCGATCCGGACGCGCTTCGAGCAGATGCGCGAGCAGATGCGGATCCACCGCCTCGCGCCAGGCCTCCGCGCTGCGTCGACGTCGCCACCAGATCCAGGCCAGCAGCGGCAACGCCAGCAGCGCCCACAGCCAGGCCGGACGCGCGAACTGCACTGCATCGAACGGCAGGTTCATGCGGCCGCCTCGCGACGCAGGCGCAACTGCGGCAGCAGCGCGAGCATCAGCAATCCACACGCCGCGCCGAGCGGCAACGGATAACGTTCAATACGCGGGCGTAATGCGGGGCCGGGCTGCTCGACAGGTTCGAGACGATCGATCTCGCCGTAGATGCCGGCGAGCTCATCGGTATCGCGCGCACGGAATGCACGACCGCCAGTGGTGTCGGCGATACGTTGCAGCGCGGCCTCGTCGATTGCCGGTTCGCTGCCGGGCATCTGGAAGCCGAACAGACCGCCCGCGCCAGCGTCGCTGCCGAATGCGATCGTGTGCACGCGGACACCTTCATCGCGCGCCAGTTCGGCGGCCTTGTCGGGTGTCAGTGCGCCGGCATTGCTGACACCATCGGTCAGCAGGATCAGCAGCCGCTGGCCGCGCGGCGCATCCTGCAGCCGCTTGACCGCAAGGCCGACCGCATCGCCGATCGCGGTCTCGCGCCCGACCAGACCGACCATGGTCGCGTCGAGCTGCTGGCGCACACTCTCGCGGTCCAGCGTCATCGGCGTCATCGCGTAGGCGCGTTGGCCGAACACGATCAGACCGATGCGATCGCCAGCGCGACGCTCAAGAAAATCAGCGATGACCGCCTTCGCTGCAGTGAGCCGGTCCACGGGCCGTCGCCCGACGAACATGTCCTCTTCGCTCATGCTGCCCGACAGATCGACGGCGAGCATCAGATCGCGCGCGCTGCGCGGCGGTTGTTCTGCCTCGCCCCACTGCAGCGGGCGTGCGGCAGCGATACACAGCAGGCACCACGCCGCCCACAACAGCCAAGGCGTCTTCGAAGCACCGGCTGCGCTGCCGGAGGTCGCCAATGCATCAAGCCCGCGATAGGGCACGCGCAGCGCACCGCCGCGGCTCTGCGACGCAGGCAGGAAACGACGCGCGAGCCAGGGCAGCGGAATCGCGAGCAGCCACCAGGGCCACGCGAACATTTCGCGCAGCGCCGGCAGCCATGCAGGCAGCTCACCGGTCATCGGCGGCGGCCCAGCATCAACGCAATGAAACGCGCGCGTGCGAGTGCGTGCAGTGCGGTGGTGTCCAAAGTTTCGGCATCACGCCGGAATGCGCCGTCCCGTAACGCGATGCCGTCGCCGGTCGTGAACGGCGCGCCCGGTACACCGGTGTCGAGAAACGACAGCCATTCGTCGCCATGCAGGCGATCGGCATCGGGTCGATGCCGACGCGCCGCGCGGCGCAGCAGCGACGACATCGCGGCGATCCGCCCAGCCGCGTCCGGCGCAGCCGCGACCTCCGCATCGAACAGCTGCTGCCAGCGCCGCCGCCGCCATGCGCGGAACAGACGCCAGCCCACTACAGCGCAGACCAGCACCAGCAGCGCGGCCGCCAACCACCACCAACCGACCGCCGGTGGCCACCACGACGGCGCGGACGGCTGATGGATGTCGCGCAACACCAGGTCAGGCATCGTCGCCATCAGCCCATCCGGCCACGGGCGAATGCGGACAGCCAGGCGTCGCTCGGCGCATCGCTGGACAAGGACTCGACGCCGATGCCGGCGCGTCGGAGATGCGCGATCGCCGCCTCGCGCGGCGCATCGAAGGCCTCGCGCCAGCGTGCGCGTTGCGGCTCGCCCGACAGATCGAGATCGACCCGCCCATCCTCACTCGCGAATCTAAGGCGACCGCGCGGCGGCCCGCGCTCGAGCGGATCGTCGAGCAGCAGTACCAGTGCATCGCAGTGCGCGCCGACCGCCGCCCAGTCACGCGCCGGCACCGCGGCGACGCTGCCGGCATCCGCCAGCACCAGCAGACGCGAGCCGGGGCGCAACAGGCGCCGCGCATGATCCATCGCCACGCCCAGTCCTGCGTCGCCTTCCGGCGGCGCCGCATACCAGCGGGTCAACGCATGCAGTACGCGCAGCGCACCGCGCGTGCCACCGGCGGGCGGCACGGGCGCCTCGATGACCGAACCGCGCAACGCGGCAATGCGGTCACCGTCCGCGGCCGCCGCCCAGGCCGCGATTGCGCCGGCGCGTGCGGCCTGTGTCGACTTGAAGCGGACACGCGTACCGAAATAGAGCGCGGCTGCGGTGTCGGCGACGATCAATGTCAGCCGTTCGCGTTCGCGCTGGAAGGTTTTGGTGTGCGGACGTCCGGTGCGCGCGGTCACGCGCCAGTCGATGTGCCGCGCATCGTCGCCGGCCACGTAGTCGCGCGACTCCGCGTATTCCATACCCTGCCCGCGCTGCGGCGATGGCGCCAGCGCACGCACACCGGCGCGGGCACGCCGTGCAGGGCCACGCTGCCGCGCGAGCGGACGCAGTCCGACCAGTTCCGCCAGCGATGGACGCACGCCCGGCGCAACGTCCGCCTCACCCGGATTCACGGCAGCGGCACCCGCTCGATCAGCGCCTGCACCAGACGCTCGCCGTCCCAGCCCTCGGCCGTGGCCTCGTAGCTCGGCAGTACGCGGTGGCGCAGCACATCGGGCGCCACGGCGCGCACGTCGTCGGGCGTGACGAAGTCGCGTCCGGCGAGCCACGCAGTCGCGCGTGCACATCGCTCCAGGGCGATCGAACCGCGTGGGCTGGCGCCCCAGGCGATGCGTGCGGCCAGCGCCGCGTCGTAGCGGCCGGCATCGCGCGACGCCAGTACGAGCTCGACGAGATAGCGCTCCACCGCAGGCGCCATATGCATCTCCAGCACCGCGCGCCGCGCCTGGAACAACTGCGCCAGCGGTATGCGCTCGACGGGTGCCGACGCGTCGTCGAGCTGGGCCAGCGCACGCTCGCGCACAAGCTGCAGGATGCGCGCTTCTGCGCCCGCCTCCGGATAGCCCACGCGCACATGCATCAGGAACCGGTCCAGCTGCGCTTCCGGCAGCGGGAACGTGCCCTCCTGCTCGATCGGATTCTGGGTCGCCATGACCAGGAACAGGTCCGGCAAGCGATACGTCTGCCGGCCCACTGTCACCTGCCGCTCGCCCATCGCCTCCAGCAGCGCGGACTGCACCTTGGCCGGCGCCCGGTTGATCTCGTCGGCGAGCAGCAGCGGATGGAAGATCGGTCCGGCCTGGAACTCGAACCGCCCGTCCTGCGGCCGCCAGATCTCGGTACCGGTCAGGTCCGCGGGCAGCAGATCCGGTGTGAACTGCACACGCGCGAAATCCGCATCCAGCCGCGCCGCCAATGCCCGCACCGCCATCGTCTTCGCCAATCCCGGCGCGCCTTCGACCAGCAGATGCCCATCCGCCAACAGCGCCACGAGCAACCGCTCGACCAGCGCCGACTGCCCGATGATCTCTTCCGACAGCGCATCGCGCAGCGCCACGAACCGCGCATGCAGCCCGCCCGCAGTTCCGTCCACCAGATCCATCGCCATCCTCGATCACCGGCGCCCATCGCGCAGAGGCCCAGTTTGACCGGAACCCGCGCCTTCAGTTCACAACGCCAGCCAAACCATTGATCCGGAAACGCGAACGGGGCCCGAAGGCCCCGTTGCTGAACGTCTGGCTGATCGCGCCGATCAGTTGACCGGACGCTGTGCCACTCGCATGACCTTGGGGGTCACGAAGATCAACAGTTCGGCTTTACCCTTCTCACGATTCCGACTCTTGAACAGGTTGCCAAGTACCGGAATGTCCGCAAGGAACGGTACTTTGGACACCTGACTGCGATCGGTGAACTCGTAGACACCGCCAATTGCGACGGTTTGCCCGTCGTCAATAAGAACCGCGGTCGTCACCGTGCGCTTGGCGATCAACGGAACCGACCCGATTCCGTCGTATTCCACAAATCTTTCGATCTCGTCCTTCTTGATATCCATTGCAAGAAAGACGCGGCCGTCATTGGTGATGGTCGGTGTGACCTTCAGCTCCAGCAGGACATCCTTGAATTCCACTGTCGGAACGCTGTTGCTCTGCCCACCCGTTACCGTGATATAGCCGACTTCCTGGCCCTGGCTGATCACGGCTTCACGCTGGTTACTGGTGACGACGCGGGGATTCGAAATCACCTCCCCTCGCCCGTCCTGCTGCAATGCTGACAACTCGACATTCCAGTTGATCGCATTGCCAAGGATCGTAAATCCGAGCGCGGGGGCACCGCCCACTCCCGCAGGCAGATTGACGTTGAATCCACCGGGACCGTTCTCGCCAAAAGCGCCGCCGAAATCGACTCGCCCATCCACAGGCCTGTCCACCACACTGCTGACACCAAATCGCGCCCCCAGATCACGGGCAAACGATTCATTCGCAATCACAATCCGCGCCTCGATGATGACCTGATCGACCGGCTTGTCGAGCATATTGACCAGACGCTTGATCTCGCCGACACGGTTCGGGATATCGATCACCAGCAACGTATTGGTACGACGATCGAAGCTCAGACTGCCGCGCGAAGACAGGAATCCTCTCTGTTGCGACGCGCCACCTGCAGCACCACCACCGCCCGAACCACTCTTGCTCTCTTCGGTCAGCAATTTCGCAATATCCTCCGCATTGCCATAGCTGATCGGAATGTACTCGGTGGTCATCTCCGCACGCTCTTCGATCGCCAGACGCGCGTCTTCCTTGGCCTGTTCGAACGCGGCGATCTCGCTCTGCGGCGCGACCCAGACCACGTTTCCGCTGCGACGCTTGTCGAGGGACTTGGCCTGCAGGACGATGTCCAGCGCCTGATCCCAGGGTACGTTCTGCAGCCGCAGGGTCACGCTGCCGGTCACGCTGTCGCTGGCGACGATGTTGAGGTTGGATTCGTCGGCAATCAGCTGCAGCACCGTGCGCACCGGCACGTCCTGGAAGTTGAACGTCACCGGTGCGCCGCTGTAGGCGCGGACATCCGACACCGTCGCCGAGGCCGCCTGGCCCATCGTCGCGGCCGTCGACGCCGCACCCACGGCGCGGTCGCTGGCGGCAGCGCCGGTGCGCGGGATGATCTCGACGATGTAGTCGCGACCGCTCTGATACGCCATCGGCTCGAACTCTCCGCGCGCAGTGAGCACCACCTGCGTGCCGTCTGCGCCCTGGCGTGCATCGATGCGCTGCACAGGCGTGGCGAAGTCAGTCACGTTGAGCGGACGCTGCAACGACGCCGGCAGAGTCGCGCCGCCCAGGTTGATGACGACGTTGCCGCCCTGCGTACGCAGGTCGGGCGCGGCGCCATCACCATCGAAACGAAGCACCAGCTTCCCAGAGCCACCGTCGCCGCGACGGAAGTCGATATCCGTCACGGCAACCGCCCCGGCGGGCTGCGCTGCAGCAGTCGTTGCCTGCAGCAGCGGCAGCATCGACGCATGCGTCGGCGCCTGCGCGGCATGGGCGCCGCTGAACGTCCCCACCAATCCTATGGCAAGACCGAGCGCGCCGGCACGCACCGATTTCATCCGGCCCGACTGCAGGCTTCCCGCATTGCTCACGGTCATGTTGCTTCCCCTCATCATTGTTCGTTCAGCGCGAGCGAAGCCGGACGTTCCAACCAGCCGCCGGCGCCATCGGGCACGAGCTCGACGAGCTCGATGCGATTTTCATTGACCGAAGTGACGCGGCCATCGTTCTGACCCAGGTAATTGCCCGGGGTAATGCGGTAGGTCACCTTGTCGGGCGCGAGCACCAGACCGACGATGCGTCCACCGGTTCCAATCGTGCCCACCATCGACATGCTGTCGAGCGGGTACTGCTCGGTGATTTCCTTGCGCCGGTCCGAATCCGGGCGCGGACCACTGCCGCCCGAATCGTCCGTAAACGCATTGCTGAAGGGATCGCGGATCCCCTGCGCCGAATATTCGAAGGTTTCGAACTGCTGCATCACCGGCAACGGCTCGAGCGCCGGTGCAGGACGCTGCTTGACCTCTTCGGCCCAGACTTCGAGGTTGGGCGCCTCGCCCGGCTCGCTGGTGACTCCGCGACCGCAGCCCGAGGCTGCGAGTGCCAGGGAAAGCAGCGCAATGCCGCGCATCATGTTGTTTGTCCCGACGGCCATCACGGCGCCCCTTCCGTCGCCTGCGCGGCCTGGGCCTGCGCGGCGGTCTCTTCTTCGTCGAGGTATCGGTAGGTTTTCACGGTGCCCGAAAGCTCGAGGCTGGAATTCGGTCCGATGCCCGCCAGGCCGTCGGTGCCAGCGCCACGCGGCTTCAGCGAGATGTCGTGCATCGTCATGATGACCACGCGCGGCAACGACGCGACGCCGCTGACAAAGGCACCGAACTGGTGATAGCTGCCAACCATGCGCAGCGCGATCGGCTGCTCGGCATAGAACTCGCGCGGCATTTCCTCGCCCGGCTTGAACAGGTCGTTCTGGATGCCGGTCGCGATCGCGGTCTGCGAGATGTCGACGATCAGATCCGGCATCTCCGTCTTGCTCGGCAGCTGACGCAGCATCTGCTGCAGCTGCTGCTCCATCTGGGCCAGCTGCTGCTTGAGCGGCTCGAGATTCGCGGCCTTGCCCTGCTTGGTCTCGAAGTCGGCGCGCAGCGTGGATTCCTGCGCTTCAAGATTCGTCAGCTCGTCGCCCTTCTCCCGCGTGATCACGTACCACAGCAGGAAGAAGATCAGCAGGCCCACGAGGATGCAGGCGCCGATCTTGTATTCGCGCGGCCACGAACCCGTGTTGTTGAAGTCCAGCTCGCGCAGCGACATCTTCTTCTTGCTCACGACGCGGCTCCTTCTGCAGCGGGTGCAGCGATGGGCGCGGCCTCGGGCACGGCGCCGGCCGGCGCAGCCGGATCGGTGCCCTCGGCTGCCGCAGCTTCCTTGGCGGCCGGCGTGGACAGCTGCACGCTCAGGGTGAACGCATACGGCAGGCCCGGCACGCCGTCACGCGCTTCGATCACCGACAGCTGCGGGCCGGTCATCCAGCCGGAGCCATCGAGCGAACGCATGTAGGTACTGACGCGCGCGTTCGATTGCGAGCGACCTTCGAGGGTCAGCGTCTGGCCTTCCTGCTTGAGCGAGGTCAGCAGCACGCCATCAGGAATCGTGCGCACCAGCTGGTCGAACAGATGGACCATCTGCGAGCGGTTGCCCTGCAGTTCCTCAATCACGGCCTTGCGCGCCAACAGGCGTGCACGCTGCGATTCGAGCGCTTCGATCTCGGTGATCTGTGTGTCGACCGCGGCGATCTGCTGCTGCAGGAACGCATTGCGCTCGTTCTGGCCGTCGATCTGCGCGTTGTAATACATGTTCACGAGGAACCACAGCGCCACGCCGGCCGCCGCAGCGATGCCGACCATGACACCGAATTCCTTCTGCCGCTGCTTGCGCCGTTCGGCGCGCCACGGGAGGAGATTGATCCTGGACATCAGTCGAAGCTCCTCAGGGCCAGCCCGCAGGCGATCATCAGCGCGGGCGCATCCTGGGCCAGCGCATGCGCCTGCACGCGCGGGCCGAGCGTCATCTGCGCCAGCGGATTGGCGAGCACGGTCTGCACGCCCAGCTGCTCTTCGACCATGTCGGCCACGCCCGGGATCGACGCGCACCCACCGGCCAGGACCACCTGGTCGACGCGATTGAAATCACTGCCGGCGTAGAAGAACTGCAGCAGACGGCTGACCTGCTGGACCATCGCTTCCTTGAACGGCTCGAGCACTTCGACCTCGTAGCTCTCGGGCAGACCGCCCTGGCGCTTGGCCAGACCGGCTTCCTCGTAGCTGAGGCCGTAGCGGCGCATCACCTCGTCGGTGAGCTGCTTGCCGCCGAACACCTGTTCGCGCGAGTACAGGCTGCGCCCGTTGCGCAGCACGTTGAGCGTGGTCATCGTCGCGCCGACATCGACCAGCGCGACCACGCCGTCGGACGGCATGCTCAGCGTGCCGGCGATCATCGCGAACGCGTTCTCGACCGCGAAGGCCTCGACGTCGATGACCTTGGCGGTCAACCCGCCCAGTTCCAGCGCGGAGGCGCGCAGTTCGACGTTCTCCGAGCGCGAGGCCGCGAGCAGCACCTGCACCATTTCGGCGTTGCCGGGCATCGGCCCGAGCACCTCGAAGTCGAGGTTCACTTCCTCGATCGGATACGGAATGTAGTTGACCGCCTCGAGCTCGACCTGCGATTCGAGATCGTCCTCGTCGAGATCCGCCGGCATCGGGATGGTCTTGGTGATGACCGCCGAACCCGCGACCGCGGCCGATGCGTGCTTGGCCTTGGTGCCCGAGCGCGACACCGCGCGGCGGATAGCCTCGCCCACGGCCTCGACCTCGACGATGTTCTTCTCGACCACCGCATTGGGCGGCAGCGGTTCGACCGCGTAGTGCTCCACGCGGTAGCGATTGCCCTGGCGCGACAGCTGCAGCAGCTTGACCGCAGTCGAGCTGATATCGACGCCGATGATCGGCACCTGGCTTTTTGTGATGAGCCCCACGGAATATCCCCTTTGCCACGAGCGTTTAGCCACGCATCGTGTCCCGGCGCATTAAATAGCGGACTTTCCGGGTATTGGCAACACGCGCCTTCGATTCCGGAAAGCTGAACCACCGGCGGTCACAGCCGGCGGGAGCGTCATGCAAGCTCCGTTCCACATCGCCGCGTCGGCGCCCCCTGGACACCTCCCCTATACTTTGCCGCCATGAGCCCAGCCCCTTCGTCGACGCCCAAGCCCCGCCCCTCCCGCTTCCGCCGTCTGCTGCGCTGGACCCTGGTCCTGGTGCTGGTGCTCGGCATCCTCGGCGCGATCACCGGCGGCATCCTCTACGCGGCGGTCGCGTCCAAGCTGCCCGATGTCGAAGCACTGCGCGACATCGAAATGCAGGAGCCGATGTACGTCTATGCACGGGACGGCCGGCTGATCGCGCTGTTCGGCGAAACGCGCCGGTATCCGGTGGACATCGAAGAGGTGCCCGAGCGCCTGAAGCAGGCCTTCCTCGCGACCGAGGACGCGCGTTTCTACGAACACGGCGGCATCGATTACCGCGGTGTCGCGCGCGCACTGTGGTTGCTGGCCACGACCAATGACCGCCGCGTGCCGGGCGGCTCGACGATCACCCAGCAGGTCGCGCGCCAGTTCTTTCTGAGTTCGGAATACAGCTTCACGCGCAAGTTCGCCGAGATGCTGCTCGCGCGGAAGATGGAGCAGAACCTCAGCAAGGACGAGATCTTCGAGCTCTATCTCAACAAGAGCTTCTTCGGCAATCGCGCCTACGGCGTGGCGGCGGCCGCCGAGTTCTACTACGGAAAATCGCTGGCCGAACTCGATCTGGATGAGATGGCGTCGCTGGCAGCGATCCCGAAATTCCCGTCCAGCGGCAATCCGCTCAGCAACCCCGAGCGTGCGAAGGAGCGTCGCGACGTCTACGTGCTCGCGCGCATGCAGGAACTCGGCTTCATCAGCGCGCAGGAAGCCACCGCTGCGCGCGCGGTCGACATGCACGCGAGCCCGCACGAGCGCCCGATCGAAGTCTTCGCGCCGTACGTGGCGGAAATGGTGCGATTGGAGATGGTTGCGCGCTATGGCGGCGACGTGCTGACCCGCGGCTACCACGTCACCACCACGATCGACCCGACGATGCAGGCGGCCGCCGAGCTGGCCGTGCGCAGCGGCCTGACCACCTACGACCGTCGCCACGGCTGGGTGAAGCCGGCGGACACGTTCGAACTGGCAGCCGGCGAAGACGCCGAGACCACCGCGCGCCGTCTGCGCGGCATCGCGCCGCAGGGCGGCATGTTGCCGGCGGTCGTCGTGCGTAGCGGCGAAGGCACGGCCGATGTCGTGTTATCCGACGGCAGCACCGTGACGCTCGATGCCGCTGCCAGCCGCTGGACCGGCAAGAGCCCGGCCGCACTGCTGACGCGCGGCGACCTGACCCGCGTGCGTCGCATCGAAACGCCGGCCAAGGCGCCTGCCGATACCGCGCCCGAGGCTCTGCCGCCGCCGGTCATCACCTGGCAGCTCGAACAGCTGCCGCGCGCACAGGCGACACTGGTCTCGATAGAGCCCGACGATGGCGCGGTGCGCGCACTGATCGGCGGTTTCAGCTTCGCCGGCAGCAACTTCAACCGCGCCACGCAGTCGCGTCGCCAGCCGGGCTCGAGCTTCAAGCCTTTCATTTTCGCCGCCTCGTTCGAGAAGGGCTTCAACCCGGCCTCGATCGTGCTCGACGCCCCAGTGCTGTTCCGCATGCGTCGCGGCCAGGACTGGCGCCCGCAGAACTCCGACGGCAGGTTCGTCGGCCCGATGCGCCTGCGCGAGGCGCTGGTGCAGTCGCGCAACCTCGTGGCCGTGCGCCTGCTCGATGCGATCGGCGTCGACTACGCACGTCGCTATATCAGCCATTTCGGCTTCGAGGAATCGCAGCTGCCGCCGAACCTGTCCATTGCGCTGGGCACGCCGTCGTTGACGCCACTGGATGTGACCCGCGGCTACGCGGTGTTCTCCAACGGCGGCTTCCGCGTGACGCCTTGGTTCGTCGACGAAGTGCGTGACCGTGAAGGCACGCTGGTGTTCAAGGAGAACGCGGCGCGTGCCTGCCGCGGCTGCGGCACCGGCGGTACGCCGGGCCAGCCGTCGACGCCAGGGAATGTGGTCGACGGATTCAATCTGGGCCCGGCCGCCGAGAAGCGCGAGATCACCGAGGCACCGGTCGAAGCCCCGAAGCCGCCCGAGCCGCGCGCCGATGGCGCTGCCCCGGTGATGGCGCCGCGTGCGATCGACGAGCGCGTGGCCTACCAGATGATCTCGATGATGCGCGATGTCGTGCGTCGCGGCACCGGCACCGCAGCGCGCGTGCTCGAACGCGAGGACGTCGGCGGCAAGACCGGTTCTACCAACGATCATCGCGACGCCTGGTTCTCCGGCTTCGGCGGCAACCTCGTGACGTCCGTCTGGGTCGGCCGCGACGACAACCGCTCGCTGGGTTTCCGCGAGTACGGTGGCCGCGCGGCCCTGCCGATCTGGATCGACTTCATGCGCGTCGCACTCGACGGCGTGCCCGAAGTCGCGAACGAGCCGCCGGAAGGCATGGTGCGCGTCGCGGTGACCGCGGGTGGTCGCCTGCTGCCGACGGCGGCCGAGGGCGGCATCATCGAGTACGTCAAGGCCGAAGACCTGGAGCGCATGGAGTCGGAGATCGATCTGCAGATCGACGACGTGCCGGCCGAGGAAGCGTTCGACATCTTCTGATCGACCCGGGCATGGCCGACGCACGCGTCGCGTCGCCGGCTGATCAGCGCGTCGGCCGACGCCGGTGCGAACTCGAAGCGTCTGCCAGCTGAAGCGCCTCGCGCCGTGTGTTGACCCGTCACGGCGCAAGCGTAAAGTCGATCCCAGGTGATCGACAACAGGGGACGCGCATGCACCGCGCACGTCAGCACGCGGAGACACAGACCCGCGAACGCCGCCATCGTCTCGCGCACGAGGCCGCCCGCCTCATGGCCGAAGGCGGCATCCGCGACTTTCATGTCGCCAAACTCAAAGCCGCGAGCCGGCTCGGCATCCACGACGATGCGTCGCTGCCGCGCAATCGGGAGATCGAAGACGCACTGCGCGAGTACCAGCGGCTGTTCGTGGGCGCGCGCCAGACCGATGCGCTGCGCGAGCGACGCGAAGCGGCGATGCGCGCGATGGGTTTCTTCGAACGGTTCTCACCACGCCTCGTCGGCCCCGTGCTCGAAGGCACGGCCGACGCGCATTCCGCGGTGACGTTGCATGTACATACCGACGACACCGGCGGCCTCGCGCGCTTTCTGGACGATCACGGCATCCCGGCCGAAAGCCGGATGCGTCGTCTTCGCCTGGACCGCCAGCGCGCGGGCGATTTCGATGTCTGGGTGTTCGCGGCCGAAGATCTGACCTTCGATCTGACGGTGCTGCCGGAGGCGAGTCTGCGGCAGGCGCCGCTGTCCACGATGGACGAGAAGCCGATGCGCCGTGCGTCCAGATCGCAACTCGAGCAGTTGATCGCGCTGGAACACGGCGCCGGCTGAGTCTGCGTGCCATCGCAGCGATGGCGCGCCGCGCTTACTCCGTGACGATCTGCGCACTCTGCCCCGTGCGGAACGGCCGAGCGCGGGCGCCGACGCGCAGACCATCGGCGCTCGCGGCGCGGATCGCCGACACGCTGCCGTCATCGAACTTGAGCATCACCATGCAGGCCGTGACCGTCGGCACGCCCGCCGCCGACGCGGCAGCAGCGCCTTGCACGACATCCTGGGCGGCGCCGCTGGCCACCTCATACGCTTCGTACGAGTACTCGCCGGTAACGCGCGACGCCGCACGTCCGGCCATCCGGCCAAGGGCACGGCCGAACGCGCCGCCGGCCTGGGATGGCTTGGCCTGCTGCGGAGCAGCGGCGGCCGCGACCTGCATCGGCTGATGCCCGTGATCAGACCACTGCGGAACGACATTTCCTGCGCCGCCACATTCGCCACAGCCAGCACCGCGCCGCAAGCGAGCATCGCGATCCACACCCGTCGCATCTTCATTCGAACTTCCCCTTCGAGTGAGCCAGACGCCGGGCGACCCGTGAGCTACGGGACGCGGACCAGCGCATGTCAAAGCCAGTCCGACGAGCGCCCCACATCCCAACAGCGGGAGAACGCCCGGCCTGATCGCGGGAAAGATCTGACAGGTGGCGAGGCGATCCAGCCACGAAAAAGGCGGCCCGAAGGCCGCCCTGTCGTGACGCGCCGGATCCGAAGACCCCGCTTTTGTCCAATCAATCAGCGCTGGCTGGCGCCCTTGTAATCACGCACGTCGTAGCCGGTGTAGATCTGGCGCGGACGGCCGATCTTGGCTTCCGGATCGACCTGCTGCTCCAGCCAGTGCGCCACCCAGCCGGCGGTGCGACCGATCGCGAACATCACCGTGAACATTTCAGTCGGGATGTTGAGCGCCTTGTAGATGATGCCGCTGTAGAAATCGACGTTCGGGTAAAGCTTGCGCTCCACGAAGTAGTCGTCCTTCAGCGCCGCTTCTTCCAGCTTCATCGCGACGTCGAGCAACGGATCGTTGACGCCCAGCTCGCCGAGGACCTTGTGGGTCATCTCGCGGATGATCTTCGCGCGCGGGTCGAAGTTCTTGTAGACGCGGTGGCCGAAGCCCATCAGACGGAACGGGTCGTTCTTGTCCTTGGCCCGCAGGATCGCCTTCTCGACGTTGTCCGGCGTGCCGATCTCGGCCAGCTGCTTGAGCACCGCTTCGTTGGCGCCGCCATGCGCGGGGCCCCACAGTGCGGTGATGCCGGCGGCGACGGACGCGTACGGGTTCGCACCGGTCGAACCGACCAGACGCACGGTCGAGGTCGACGCGTTCTGCTCGTGATCGGCGTGCAGGATGAAGAGCAGGTCCATCGCCTTGGCGACGACCGGGTTGAGCTCCAGCGGCTCACTCGGCACTTCGAACATCATGTGCAGGAAGCGGTCGACGTAGTTCAGGCTGTTGCGCGGGTAGCGGATCGGTTGGCCGATCGAATAGCGGTACGCGGCAGCGGCCAGCGTCGGCACCTTGGCGATCAGGCGGATCGCGGCGAGGCGGCGCTGTTCGGGATCCTGCAGATCCAGCGTGTCGTGATAGAACGCCGACATCGACGCGACCGACGCGGCGAGCATCGCCATCGGATGCGCATCGTGGCGGAAGCCCTGCAGGAAGCTCTTCAGGGACTCGTGCATCATCGTGTGATGCGTGACTTCGTGCTCGAACTTCGCGAATTCGTCGGCGGTCGGCAGTTCGCCGGCCTGCAGCAGATACGCGACTTCGAGGAAGCTCGACTTCTCGGCCAGCTGGTCGATCGGGTAACCGCGGTACAGCAGCACGCCTTCGTCGCCATCGATGTAGGTGATGGCCGACTTGCAGCTGGCAGTGGCGGTGAAGCCGGAGTCGTAGGTGAAGCAGCCGGTTTCCTTGGGCAGCTTCGAGATGTCGATGCAGGGGTTGCCGAGCGTGCCGTGCAGAACGGGCAGCGTCACCGTTTTGCCGGCGGCATCGAGCGTGACCTGGTCGAGCTTGGCGTTGGATTCAGACACTCTGGAGGCTCCTCATTTCTCCGGACAGCAACACCATCCGGCCTGGCGGGCGGCGCGTGCCGCAATGCGTCAATTATCGCATAGCGATTCCATGCGCGCCGGTACGCGGCATTGCACGAAAGTCGAACATGGCGAAGCGCGCCACCGCATCGATGCGGCAGCGAAACACGGAGAGCCGGAATGCAGACGGCCGCCCAAGGGCGGCCGCTGATGTCGTCGGACGATGCGCGCCGCATCGCGGCACGCACCATTCCACACACGCTTACTTGGCGTAGCGCCTGCGGAACTTGTCGACGCGACCGCTGGTGTCGATGATCTTGTTCTGGCCGGTGTAGAACGGATGCGTGGCCGAAGACACTTCGATCTTGATCAGCGGATATTCATTACCGTCCTCCCACTGGATCTTTTCCTTCGCCGTGGCGGCGAGGGTCGAGCGGGTGAGGAACTTGAAACCGTCGGACGTGACGTCCTGGAAGACGACTTCGCGGTATTCGGGATGGATGTCGGCCTTCATGGCGGCACCAAAGTTGCGCAAGGGAAGAGCGGCATTTTAACCATCGACCGGACCCCGGCGCAAGCCGCCGGATGCATTCCGTTCAACGGCCCAGCACGCGCCGGATCCGCGCATGGAACCGGGCGGCGTCGTAGCGCATCAGAATGCGGGCGTTGTCGGGCCGGCCGAGCAGGCGGTTCCAGTCCACGATTGTCGCACCGCGGGCAGGCCCATGGTCGAGCACGACATCGAGCGGACGCTCGATGACCTCCTGCGCGGATTGGGGCTCGAGTACCCAGGCCATCGCCAGTGCGTCGGCCGAATGCCAGTCGTCGCCGCGCCGGTCCGCGGACCACTCGCGGGTCTTGCGCGAGATCGCCTCGTAGAACCGGCCGATCTCGCCGCCAGCCTGCATCCAGCCGAGCACCGCGTCGTGCGGCAGGCCGTGGGCGACGGTGGCTTCCCAGTCCGACAGGTCGAACACCGGGAAGGCGTCGAACACGATCTTCGCCGCTTCGGGATCGAAGTAGGCATTGAACTCGGCGCTGGGCGTGATGTTGCCGTGCCCGGTCACCGCCCCGGACATCGCGACGAAGCGCGCCACGCGCGACGGCAGCGTCGGATCGAGCTTCAACGCCAGCGCGGCATTGGTCAGCGGCCCCAGGGCGACCAGCACCAGACGACCGGCATGTACATGCGACAGGCGCAGGATCGCCAGCGCGGCGTGTTCGGCCTCGACCCCGCGCGATGCCGGCGCGTAGCCGATGTCGCCGAAACCGTCGTTGCCGTGCACATAGGCCGCGTCGGGCGCGGCGTGGAGCAACGGCGACGCGGCGCCGGCGAACACGGGCACATCGGTGCGACCGACCACTTCGCAGAGCTTCAATGCATTGGCGATGGTGTGATACAGGCCGACATTGCCGGCGGCGATGGTCAGCCCGACGATGTCGTGCGCGTCGTCGTCGAAGGCCAGCAGCAGCGCGAGCGCGTCGTCGACGCCCGGGTCGGTATCGATCAGGAGCGGGATTTTATCGGTCATGCCGCATTATCGCCCGCGTCGTCCGTGACGGCGACCGCCGCAACAGAAACGCCCGGCCGACGGATCGAGCGGGCGTTCGTGGATAGACGATACCGGGGGAACGCAGCGTCGAAACGCCGTACTACGCTCAGGTTTCGACGCACTTGTTAAGGAGGCCGCGCGGGGCTTTGGCGGTTAAGACGTCAGACCGTGATCGCGTGCGTACGCGTACAGCTGGCTGTTGTTGTCCAAACCCAGCTTGTGCATCGCGTCGTTCTTCTGACGGCTGATCGTCTTCACGCTGCGCGAAAGACGGACGGCGATTTCGCTGACGGTCAGACCACCGACGAACAGGCGCACGACTTCCGCTTCATGGGGGGAGATGCGGACCTGCGGCTTGTCGAGTCCGCCGGCCTGGTCGAGCACCGTGCGCATGGCGCGACAGAAATGGATCCGTCCCGAGGCGACCTTCTGGATCGCGGTGAGCAGTTCGTTGCGGGCCGAAATCTTGTCGACCAGACCGCGCACACCGGCATCCACCATGGCGCGCAACATGGCCGGATTCTCGACCTCGGTCAGCACGATGATCGGCAGCGCGGGAAACTGGCGGCGCAGGGTCAGCAATAGCGGCAGGCCGTCGCAATCACGCAGCTGCGGGCCCCGCATCGAGAAATCCGTGACCAACAGATCGCCGGCGTGCGATGCCTCCAGAAGCTTCAGCAGGGCAGCGCCGTTCGACGCTTCACCGGCGACCACGAAGGGCTCGCCTGCCCGCTCGATCTCGGCGCGCACGCCCGCCAGCGTGAATGGATGATCGTCTGCGATGAAAATACGCAACTGGGTTTCCATTTGTCCCTCCCTGGGCATGCGGGGGTCGGACCCGCCTTCCGGTGATATCTAACGTCTCAGAATTATCCCGTTCGCCGCATGGATGAAAAGCAATGAAATGTGCGGTGAATCACGCCCGCTACGTGAATCCCTACGGTATTTCCCTAATGTGATGGAACCGTGAAGTCCTTAAGCACGACTTCGTACCAAAAACCCAACCTATTCAGGCTGCTGCGTAGCGTGTTGCGCTGCCGATCCAGCGCGACACCACGCGCTCGGCCAGCGCTGGCTGCGTTTTCAGCATCGCGTCGCCGATCCGGTGCACATCCGGCAAGAGGTCCGCGTCGCGCGCGAGATCGGCCAAGCGGAATTCGGCCAGACCGGTCTGGCGCGTGCCGAGCAGCTCGCCCGGGCCTCGCAGCGCGAGATCCTTCTCGGCGATGACGAAGCCGTCGCTCGTGGTGCGCATGGTGTCCAGACGCTCCCGCGCCATCCGCGACAGCGGCGCCTGGTAGAGCAACACGCAACTCGACGCGGCACTGCCCCGCCCCACGCGACCGCGCAGCTGGTGCAGCTGCGCAAGGCCGAGACGTTCGGCGTTCTCGATCACCATCAGCGAGGCATTGGGCACGTCGACGCCGACTTCGATGACGGTCGTCGCTACCAGCAGATCGATATCGCCCTGCTTGAACGCGCGCATCGCCTCCTGCTTGGCAGCCGGCTTCATGCGTCCGTGCACGAGTGCGACACGGATTTCAGGCAGCGCGGCCGACAGCTGCTCGAACGTCGTCTGCGCGGCCTGCGCGACGACTTCGTCGGAATCGTCGATCAACGTGCACACCCAATACGCCTGACGCCCGTCGGCGCAGGCGTGGCGGATGCGTTCGATCAGCGCCGGCCGTCGTTCGCTGCTGAGCACGACCGTCTGCACCGGCGTGCGTCCCGGCGGCAGCTCGTCGATCGCCGAGACGTCGAGATCGGCATAGGCGGACATTGCCAGCGTGCGCGGAATCGGCGTCGCGGTCATCACCAGCTGGTGCGGCACTTGATCGCCGCCCGCGCCCTTGTCGCGCAACGCGAGGCGCTGGTGGACGCCGAAGCGGTGCTGCTCGTCGACGATCGCGAGTGCGAGGTCGTGAAAGGCGACGCTGGCCTGCATCAAAGCATGCGTGCCGACCACGAGCGGCGTAGCACCCGATGCGATATCCGCCAGCACCGCCGCGCGTGCGCGTCCGGTGACCTTGCCGGCGAGCCAGGCCACGCGCACGCCGAGCGGCTCGAACCACGCGCGCAGGTTCTGCGCGTGCTGTTCGGCCAGCAGTTCGGTCGGCGCCATCAGCGCGGCCTGACGGCCCCCATCGATCGCGGCCGCGGCAGCCAGCGCGGCGACGACGGTCTTGCCGCTGCCCACATCGCCCTGCACCAGTCGCAGCATCGGCTTGCGCCGGGCGAGATCGACCAGCAGTTCGCGATGCACGCGCGACTGCGCGCCGGTCAGCGCAAACGGCAGCGAGGCCTGCAATGCAGCGGCGAGCGGTCCGGGCCGCAACGCCGGCGCACGATGCGCCTGCAGCGCGATGCGTTGCCGGCGCAGGCTCAAGTGGTGGGCGAGCATTTCCTCGAGCACCAGTCGGCGCTGCGCCGGATGACGGCCGGAGGCCAACATTCCGATGTCCGCATCACTCGGCGGGCGATGCACGTACAGCAACGCGTCGCGCAGCGTCGGCATGCCGAGCGCGCCCAGTGCATCGCCTGGCAACAGTTCGAGCGCGGCGTCGCCGGGCAGTCGATCGAGCGCCTGGCCCACCAGCCGCCGCAGCACCTGTGGGCCGACGCCTTCGATTGCGGGATAAACCGGATCGAGACGATCGTCCAGCACGGTGATCGCGTCGTCGTCGAGCACGCGATAACTCGGGTGCACGATTTCCAGACCCTGCTGGCCCGGCCGTGGTGTCCCGAAACAGCACAGCCGCGTGCCCACGGCGAGCTGCGCGACCTGTGCAGCGCGGAAGTGGAAGAACCGCAGCACCAGCGTGCCGCCGGACCCATCGCCGATCGCGACGCGCAGCATCGGCCGGCGTCGGAATCCCTTCTCGATCGCTTCGACCGTGCCTTCGATCTGCGCCGGCACGCCGCCGCGCAGATGGCGGATCGGCGTGACGTGCGTGCGGTCCTCGTACTGCCGCGGCAGGTGCAGCCACAGATCGCCGATCGTCGCGAGCCCGCGCGCGGTGAGCTTTTCCGCGACCTTCGGCCCGACGCCCGACAACGCGGACACCGGCGTCTGACCCGCGTCGGCGAGCGTCGGCGCGTGGGTGCCGGACCGGCTCATGCGGGACCGGCGGAACTCAGCCGAGCACCATCACCGCATCGACCTCGAAGCGCGCGCCCTTCGGCAGCGCTGGCACTTCGATGGTGGAGCGCGCGGGATACGGCGATGCGAAGTATTCCGCCATCACTGCGTTGACCTGGGCGAACTCGCCCAGATCGGTGACGTAGAGACCGACGCGGACGATGTCGTCGAGGCTGCCGCCGGCCGCAGTCGCCACGGCCTTGAGGTTGTCGAACGCGCGACGCGCCTGCGCGGTGATGTCGCCGGCGACGATCTCGCCGGTGGCCGGGTCGAGCGGAATCTGGCCCGAGAAATACACGGTGTCGCCGGCGCGGACGGCCTGCGAATACGGACCGATTGCGGCGGGCGCGTCGGACGTGGAAATGGGCGTGCGGGGCATCGTGGAACTCCGGCAACGGGAAAGCCCGCATTCTAGCGGGCGCACGCCGCGCCGCGGTTCGGATTACATCCGTTGCACGCCGTGCACAACCGGCAGGCGGCGTGTCCGACGGATCACTTCGGCCAGATGCTTGCGGCCCTTGACCTCGATCGAGAAGCGGATCGCCGCGATCGTGCTGTCGCGCTCCAGGTACTCCACGCCGTCGATGTTGGAGTGCACGCGTGCGATTGCCGCGGCCACCTGCGCAAGCACGCCGGGATGGTTTTCGACCTCGATGCGCAGCGCGACGTTGTAGTCGCCGACGACCTCGCGGTCCCAGTCGATCGCGACCCAGCGCTCGGGCGACTTGCGGAACTCGGCGACGTTCGGGCAATCCACGCGATGCACCACGATGCCGCGGCCGGTGGTGTGGTAGCCCATGATGTCGTCGCCGGGAATCGGCATGCAGCAGTTGGCGAACGTGATGACGCCGCGCTCGTCGCCGCGGATGCGGATCGTCTCGCCGGCGCGCGCGATCTGCTCGGTCGGTACACCGCCATCGTGCTGCGCCAGCGCGAGTGCGACCTGCGCCGGCATCCAGTTGCCGAGCGCGATGTCGGCCATGAGTTCTTCGAGCCGCGGATACTTCGCTTCGACCAGATACGCGTCGAGGCGTTCCTGCGGCAACCGGTCCAGCGAAGTCCCGAGCTGTTCCAGCGCGCGATCGAGCATGCGATGACCCAGCTGCACCGCATCCTCGTGCTGCAGATGCTTGAGCTGCGCGCGGATCGACGTGCGCGCCTTGCCGGTGACGACGAACTCCAGCCACTGCGGACGCGGCATCGACGACTTCGCGGTGACGATCTCCACCCGCTGCCCGCTCGACAGCATCGTGCGCAGCGGCACCAGCTTGCCGTCGACACGCGCGGCCACCGCCTGGTTGCCGATGTCGGTGTGCACCGAGTACGCGAAGTCCAGCGCGGTCGAATTGCGCGGCAGCGACATGATGTCGCCCTTCGGCGTGAACAAGTACACCTCGTCCGGGAACAGATCGACCTTGACGTTCTCGAGGAACTCCAGCGACGAACCCGTCGCCCGCTGCGATTCGAGCAGCCCGGCGATCCACGTGTGCGCACGCGACTGCGCACTGTTCGGACCTTCGCCGCCGTGCTTGTACGCCCAGTGCGCGGCGATGCCGCGCTCGGCGATCAGTTCCATTTCCTCGGTGCGGATCTGCACCTCGATCGGTGCGCCGTAAGGACCGAACAGCACGGTGTGCAGCGACTGGTAGCCATTGGCCTTGGGGATCGCGATGAAATCGCGGAAGCGCCCGTCGAGCGGTTTGAACACCGAATGCGCGATGCCCAGCGCGTGGTAACAGTCGGCCGCGTTGCCGACGATGATCCTGTAGCCGAACACGTCCATGACCTGGGTGAAGGTTTTCCCCTCGCCCTGCATCTTGTTGTAGATGCTCCACGGCGATTTCACCCGGCCCACGAGACGGTACTGCAGGCCCGCGCTGGTGAGCCGCTGCGCCAGCTGCGCCTCGATGCTCGCCAGCGCTTCGCGGCGCACCAGCGGCTGGTTGCGGATACGCCGCTCAAGCACCATGTGCCGGATCGGATACAGCGCGTGGAAGCCGAGATCCTGCAGCTCGGCCTTGATCTTGTTCATGCCCAGGCGCTGGGCGATCGGCGCGTAGATGTCGAGCGTTTCGCGCGCGATGCGCTCGCGCGACGGGCCCGGCTGCGCGCCGAGGGTGCGCATGTTGTGCAGGCGGTCGGCGAGCTTGATCAGGATCACGCGCAGATCGCGCGCCATCGCCAGCATCATCTTGCGGAAGCTTTCCGCGTCCGCTTCCTGACGACTGCCGAAGTTGAGCTTGTCGAGTTTGGTGACGCCTTCCACCAGTTCGGCAACGGTTTCGCCGAATGCAGAGGCCAGGGCCTCGCGCGTCAGCGGCGTGTCTTCGATCGTGTCGTGCAGGATCGCCGCGACCAGGGTCTCGATGTCGACCTTCTGCTCGGCCAGCACCACCGCCACCGCGACCGGATGGGTGATGTAGGGCTCGCCGGACTTGCGCATCTGGCCCGAGTGCGCGGCGGCGCCGACCGACCAGGCACGCCGAAGCTGCACGCGTTGCTCGTCGGGCAGGTATTGCGCCGCCCGCTCGAGCACACGCATGTACTCGGGCACCGCGTCGTCCGCGGGGACATCGGGCATTGCGGGGACGGTGGCGGGTGCGGCGGGCGTCATCCACGAAGCCTACGGGCATGGTCATGGTTTTGGAACCACATCCGCACAGGACGACGCGGACCTTTCCGCGGCGTCCTCAAACGCAACGACCCCGCCGGAGCGGGGTCGTCGGTGAAGCGACACGTTGCGCGCGTCAAACGCGCGGCAGGCGGATCAGAGATCGTCGCCCTTGCCCATGTCCTCGTCGGCCACGACTTCGGCAGCGGCCCATTCCAGCGCCTCACGTTCCTTGCGCTCGCGCTCGGACTTGTCGACGGCTTCGATGAAGGGCTGATCGATGCGGCGCGCAGCGATTTCGCGCAATGCCAGCACGGTCGGCTTGTCGTCGTTCTCGCTGTTGTCGAGCTGCGATTCGACGCCGTTGGCGAGCTGGCGGGCGCGGCGTGCGGCCAGCATGACCAGCTCGAAGCGGTTGTCGACGACTTCCAGGCAATCTTCTACGGTGATGCGGGCCATACGGGCTCCCGGCGACCGGATCGGCCGCGCGAATTGACGAAAAAGGGTCGCGCATCGTAGCGCCGGGCCCATGCCGACGCAAGCGCCGGCTATAGGAATCAAACAGTTAGCCTGCGTTCGACGCCGCTGCGGCCGCCTCTTCGCGCAACAGACGCGCGATCAGCGCGGCGTGGCGCTCGGCCTGGCGTTCGCGGCGCAGCCGGCTGGCGCGGAAGATCGCGCACATCTCGCCCACGGCGGTGTCGAAATCCTCGTTGACCACGACGAAGTCGAACTCGTCGTAATGCGACATCTCTTCCTGCGCGGCGGCGAGGCGCTGGGCCATCACCGCTTCGCTGTCCTGGCCGCGCTTGCGCATGCGCTGGTCGAGCGCTTCGCGCGACGGCGGCAGGATGAAGACGCTCACGGCCTCGGGCACCTTGTCGCGCACCTGGCGCGCGCCCTGCCAATCGATCTCCAGCAGTACGTCCTTGCCGGCGGCGAGCTGCGGTTCCACTGACTGGCGCGCGGTGCCCTTCCAGTCGCCGTGCACCTGCGCGTACTCGAAGAAGTCGCCGGCATCGATCATCTGCTGGAACACGTCCTTGCCGACGAAGTGGTAATGCTCGGCATGGCGCTCACCCGGACGCGCGAGGCGCGAGGTGAACGAGATCGACAGGGCGATGTCCGGATCGCGCGCCAGACAGGCGTTGACGATGCTGGATTTTCCGGCGCCCGACGGCGCGGCGACGATGAACAGCGTGCCGCGCATCGGCGACGTGTCCGCGGCAGGGTGGGATTCGGGGGTCACGCCCGTCTCCAGCGCTCGAAAGGCCGCGCATCGTACCGCTTTACGCGGGCCCGCGCCGGAGGCCGGCCAGGCCGCGCGGGATCACTCGATGTTCTGCACCTGCTCGCGGATCTGGTCGATCAGTACCTTCAGTTCGATCGCCGCCTGGGAGCTGCGGCGATCGACCGATTTCGAGCCCAGCGTATTGGCCTCGCGATTGAATTCCTGCAGCAGGAAGTCGAGCCGACGCCCCTGCGGCTCGCGCTGGCTCAGCACGCGGCGGATCTCGACGACATGGCTGTCGAGGCGATCGAGCTCCTCGTCCACGTCTAGCTTCTGCAGCCACATGACCAGTTCCTGCTCCATCCGGCCCGGCTCGACCGGGTGCGGCAGATCGTCGAGACGCGCCTGCAATTTGGCGCGCTGGGCCTCGCCGATCTGCGGCATCAGCACACGGATCTCGGCGGCGATCGCGGCGATGCCGTCGACGCGCTCCAGGATCGCGGCGACCAGCTTGCCGCCCTCACGCTCGCGCGCGGCGATGAAGTCTTCGAGCACGGTGTCGAGCAGCGCCAGCACTTCGACCTGCAGCGCCGCCGGATCGACACCGCGCGACTGCAGCACGCCGGGGAACTGCAGCAACTCGGTCAGGCTGGCGCGCAGTTCCGGAAATCCGCCGCGCAGGTCCTGGGCCAGATTCTGCAGCTGGGTCAGCAGCGCCTGGTTGAGCTGCAGCTCACCGCCGCCCTCGGCGCTGCGCAGGCGCAGGCCCAGATCGACCTTACCGCGCGAGACCTTCGTCGCGATGCGCTCGCGCAGCGCGGGTTCGGCCGCACGCATCTCTTCGGGCATCCGCGTGCCGAGTTCCAGGAAGCGGTGGTTCACCGCGCGCAGTTCGCAGGCCAGCGTGCCCCACTCGGTGCTGCGCTCGCCTGAAGCGAAGGCGGTCATGCTGCGGATCATCGGCAAGTTCACTGCGGAAAACGGCGGACGAGTATGCCACCGCCTACCGGGGCGGTTCCGGCGCCACTGTTAGAATCCACGCCCGCTTTCCCCCTGCAGGCTCTCCATGTCCGACTTCACCCGTCCCAGCGGCCGCGCTGCCGATCAGCTGCGCGCCGTGCGCTTCGAGCGCGGCTTCACGCGTCATGCCGAGGGCTCGGTGCTGGTGAGCTTCGGCGACACCCGCGTGCTGTGCACGGCCAGTGTCGAGAACCGCGTGCCGGGCTTCCTGCGCGGCAAGGGCGAGGGCTGGGTGACGGCCGAGTACGGCATGCTGCCGCGCGCCACCAACACCCGCAACGATCGCGAAGCCTCGCGCGGCAAGCAGGGTGGCCGCACGCTGGAAATCCAGCGCCTGATCGGCCGCAGCCTGCGCGCCTGCGTGGACCGCAAGGCACTCGGCGAACGCACCATCACGCTCGACTGCGACGTGCTGCAGGCCGACGGCGGCACCCGCACCGCTGCGATCACCGGCGCCTACATCGCGCTGGTCGATGCGATCGGCGTGCTGCGCGGCCGTCGCGAGATCACTCGCGATCCGGTGCACGGTGCGATCGCGGCGGTCTCGGTGGGCATCTATCGCGGCGTCCCGGTGCTCGATCTTGACTACGCCGAGGACAGCGACTGCGACACCGATATGAATGTCGTGATGAACGACGGTGGCGGTTTCATCGAAGTCCAGGGCACCGCCGAAGGCCACGCGTTCCGCCGCGCCGAGATGGACGCGATGATGCAGCTGGCCGAAGCCGGCGTCGCCCAGCTCGTCGCCCTGCAGCGCGAAGCCATCGCCGGATGACATCCGGACGCGCGAAGCGCCGCATCGCGTTGACCACACTGCTGGTGGCTGACTACGACGCGGCCATCGCGTGGTACACGCGTGCGCTGGATTTCCGGGTGTTCGAGGATCGCCCGCTCGGCGACGGCAAACGCTGGGTGCAGATCGGCCCCGGCGATGCGGACGATGCGTCATTGCTGCTGGCGCAGCCTGCCAATGACGCGCAGCGCGAGCGCATCGGCGACCAGACCGGCGGCCGGGTCGACCACTTTCTCTATACCGATGACTTCGAACGCGACCATGCGTCGATGACAGCGGCCGGCGTCACCTTTCTCGAAGCGCCGCGCGTCGAGCCCTACGGCACGGTCGCGGTGTTCGTCGATCTGTACGGCACGAAATGGGATCTGCTGGAGCCTGCCGCATGAAGACCCTCGTCCTGGCCAGCGGCAACGCCGGCAAGCTCCTCGAACTGCGCGCGATGCTGGCCGATCTGCCGCTGACGATCGTGCCGCAGCGCGAGCTCGGCGTGGACGATGTGCCGGAGACGGGCACCACCTTCGTCGAGAACGCATTGATCAAGGCGCGGCATGCCTCGCAGGTCACCGGCCTGCCGGCGCTGGCCGACGACTCCGGCCTGATCGTCGATGCGCTGGGCGGCGCGCCCGGGCTCTACAGCGCGCGCTATGCCGGCAGCCCGACCGACGATGCTGCCAACAACGCCAAGCTGCTGCAGGCACTCGACGGCCTGCCGGAGGCGCAACGCACCGCCCGCTTCTATGCGGTAATCGTGCTGCTGCGCCATGCCGACGATCCACAGCCGCTTATCGCCGAAGGCAGCTGGGAAGGCCGCATCCTCGTTGCGCCGCGCGGGCACCACGGCTTCGGCTACAACCCGGTGTTCCTCGATCCCGCAAAGGGTCTGACCGCGGCCGAGATGCCGCCGGAACAGAAGAACCGCATCAGCCACCGCGCACTGGCGCTGCAGGCGCTGCGCGACCAGCTGGCCTCGTCCGGCCTGCTGGCCTGATCGATCGCCGCGCGCACTTGCGCATGCCGCCCGCCGCCCTGACCTTCTGTCGATGCTGATCCCGCCGCCGCTCTCGCTGTACGTGCACCTGCCCTGGTGCGTGCGCAAATGCCCGTACTGCGATTTCAACTCGCACGAGTTCAAGGGCGGCACGCCACCGTTCGACGCCTACGTCGATGCACTGCTGGCCGATCTCGACCAGGACCTGCCGCTGGTCTGGGGCCGCACCGTGCACAGCGTGTTCTTCGGCGGCGGCACGCCGAGCCTGTTTCCGGCCGACGCGATCGAACGCATCCTGCAGGGCGCGTCCTCGCGGCTGCGATTCGCGCCCGAGGCCGAGATCACGCTGGAGACCAATCCCGGCACCGCCGAGCACGGCCGTTTCGAGGATTACCGGCGCGCCGGCGTGAACCGGATCAGCTTCGGCATCCAGACCTTCGACGACGCCACGCTCAAGAAACTCGGTCGCATCCACGACAGCGCGCAGGCGGCCGCAGCCGTCGATCTGGCCCGCAATGCCGGCTTCGACAATTTCAATCTCGATCTGATGTACGCCCTGCCCGACCAGACGCTGGCGATGGCCGAGGCCGATGTGTTGCGCGCGATCGAGCTCGCGCCGACGCACATCTCGCACTACCAGCTCACGCTGGAACCCAACACCGTGTTCGCCGCCCGCCCGCCGACCGGCATCCCCGACGACGATCTCGCCTGGGACATGCAGGAACGTTGCCAGGCGCTGCTGGCCGACGCCGGCTATGCGCAATACGAAGTGTCCGCATATGCGCGCGCCGGACGACAGTGCGCGCACAACCTCAATTACTGGCGCTTCGGCGACTACCTCGGCATCGGCGCCGGCGCGCACGGCAAGCTCACGCTGGGCAGCGAGCAGACGATCCTGCGCCGCTGGAAATCCAAGCACCCCATTGCGTGGCTGGCAGGCGCCGGCACGCAGGCCGGCATCGGCGGGGATGAGCGCATCGAGCCGGCGCGTCGTCCGTTCGAGTACATGCTCAATACGCTGCGACTGGTCGACGGCTTCACCCTGTCCGGCTTCGAGGCCACGACCGGCCTTCCGCCCTCGGCCATTGATGCCCCGCTGGCCATCGCCATCGACAGAGGCTGGTTGCAGCGCGACGCCGACCGGGTGGTGCCGACCGAACTCGGCCGGCGTTTCACCAACGACGTCGTCGCCCTGTTCCTCGAAGACTGACGCCGCGCGCAGCCGCCTGCCGCAACGCAGCAGGCGCGTGGCCGGTGCCGCCAGCACGATCCGTTATTACCAACCGGATGCCCCGCCCGCGCGCGGGCTGCCACTTGTGTTCGCACGCCAGTGGTGACGGCCGCGCGCGCATGCTAAAGAATGTGATCGATGCCCAGCCCGGCAACCGGAATGCCTGCGACCGCACACTACCCACCACCGCCCCGTTCGCTTGCCGCGGCAGGCCTGCCCCCGCGCGTGCGCCGCACGCTCGAGCGTGCGCTGTCGTTCGTGTCCAACGAACTCGATGGCGGCCTCTCCAGCCTCGTGTCCGAGTTCGAACAGGAACTGTTCCGGCTTGCCGACCATGCGCGCAATCCGGGCCTCGAATCGGGCTACATGGCCACGCTGCGTGCGTTCCGCGCCAATCGCGCCGACCTCTTGCCGCGGTTCCTGCTCGCACTGGAAGGCTCGATTGCGGCCATCCGTACACCTGCGCCGCCTCCGCCGCCGACGCCGCTGGACACCGCCTCGTTCGGGCCGCTGAGCCTGGTCGAAGACACGGTGATGGACGAAGGCACGGTGCTGCGCGAGATCGCGAGCCGCCAGGAAGGCCGCGCGAATCTGTCGCTGCATCTGCTGGGCCAGCGCTTCGGCGTGCTCGCCGCCTCGCCCGCCTTCGATGCCGAGCGCCTCCCGCTGGGCCCGCAGTGCCTGTGCCGGGCGATCGCCTCGGCCGCCCGCATGCTCGAGATCGAGCACGACGCGCGGTTGTTGCTCTACCGCATTTTCGACCGGGTGGTGATGCCCGGTTATGCCCGTGTCCTCGAGCGCCTGGATGCGCAGCTCGCCGACGACGGCATCCTGCCCTCGCTGACGTTCGTGCCGATGCGCGCGCGGGCCGAGGCCGTCGAACCCAAGGAAGCTTCCCGCGTGGCAAGGACTGCCGAAACCGTTGAAATGCCACGCCCGCAGGTGGACGACGCCCAGCGTCCGTACACCGGCTGGGGCGAACCCGAGACCGTCGACGACGACGAGGCGGACGATGCGCAGTCGCACGAGGCTGCCTACGCGCGCCTGCAGGCGCTGATGTCCGGACGCCGCGAACTGCTGCGCAAGTTCCAGCCGCGCACCGACTCTCCGCTGCCGCGCCGCCAGCTGGCGACCAGTGAAGTGTCCGATGCGCTCCGGCAACTCCAGCAGCAGCCGCAGGGCGGTGGCCGCACTCTGGTGGAGATCAAGCGTTCGCTGCTCGCGCAGGCACGTCAGCGCAGCGGCGAAGGCGCGATGCTGGCGCCGCAGGACGAAGACGCGTTCGAACTGCTCGGCATGCTCTACGGGCACATCGAACAGGAAATCCGCAGCGAGGCGCCGGCCGCGCCGCTGGTGCGCGAACTGCAGATCCCGGTGCTGCGTGCGGCCCTGCAGGACCATTCCTTCTTCACCCGCCAGCGCCACCCCGCGCGCCAGCTGCTCAACACCGTCGCCGAGAGCGCCGCCAACTGGCACGACGACACCGCCTTCGATCCGCGCGTGCAGGCCGCCCTGCGTGCTGCGGTCGCGTTCGTGGTCGGCAACTACGAAGGCGACGTCGCCGTATTCGCCGAAGGCAATGCGCGCGTGCAGGCACAACTGCAGACGCAGGCCCGCACCGCCGAGCTGCAGGAGCGTCGCCACATCGAGGCCGCCCGTGGTCGCGAGAAGCTGGCCGCCGCGCGCGCACGTGCCGACGAGCTGATGCAGGGCATCGTCGGCGACCGTCGCCTGCCGCGCTTCTCGCGCGCGCTGCTCGATCAAGCCTGGGCCGACGTGCTCACGCTGACCCTGCTGCGTCACGGCGAATCGTCCAGCGAGGCCGAACACCAGCTGCGGATGACCCGCCGCATCGTCGAAGCATCGCTCGACGCGGTGCCGCGCGCGGACGAAGCACTGCAGTCCGATGTCGAATCCGCGCTCGGCCAGGTCGGCTACCACGGCGAGGAGGCGACCGTGATCGCCCAGCGCCTGACCAGCCATCGCAGCGACGAGGACGATGCCGCGTCGCGCACCGAACTGGCGATGAAGCTCAAGGCGCGCGCGCGTCTGGGCGAGGAAGCCGGCGCCGCACGCCGCGAAAAGCCGCCGGTGCGCACGGCCGAGGAACAGGCGCAGTACGACCACCTGCGCACGCTGCCGTTCGGCACCTGGATCGAATTCACTACCAACCAGCAGGGCGACATGGTTCGCCGTCGCATGTCCTGGTACAGCCCGATCACCGACCACGTGCTGTTCGTCAACCAGCGTGGGCAGCGCACGGGCGAGCAGTCGATGGACGCCGTCGCACGACTGATGGCGACCGGCAATGCCCGCGTCGTGACCGCTGACCGCGGGCACCTCGTCGACCGCGCCTGGCAGGCCGCGATGGGCGCCCTGCGCAGCTTCGCCGGCCGCGGTGAAAGCCGCACTTCGGAGGTGACGGCATGATGCAGGAGTTCCGCCGCGCGAAGCGTCGCAAGGCGCCGGACGTGATCCTGGTGACCGACGCGATGACCGCCCGCGTCATCGGCCGCGTCGGCAACCTGTCGGAGACCGGCATGCTGCTGATCGCCAGCGAGCCGTTCGTCGAGGACGCGCTGTATCAGTTGTCCTTCACCCTACCTGATGCGCCGGACGCGCCGGTCGAGATCGGCGCGCATCTGTTGTGGCTCGACGATGCGACGCTTGCCGGGGCCAGTTGGGCGGGTTTCCGCTTCATCGCGACGACACCATCGCTGGCGCACCGGTTGCAGGGGTGGGTCAATGCGCCGGGGAGTCATTACGCCTGACGTTTACGCTGCCGATTCTGACGTTCGTTGAGATCTCCCGAGACGCGATCTCGCCGGTGGGCTCCCTAGCGCTAAGCGTGCGAGAGACCCGCTTCTGATTTCCGATCCGCCGTTGCGGCTGTCACTCACCCGTAGGGCGCCGCACAGGACGTGCGGCGTTTTCCGACCGAGGCAGGATGCCGAGTCGGAAAATCCCGGTGCGCTAAGAGCCGCGGGCTTCGGACGTGTCGGGGAGACGTTTTTCTTTGGTTCCGTTTCTTTGACTCGCATCTTCGATGCTCGCCCCTTCGGGGCCGGCTGCGCCGTTCGCGCTGCGCGCGTAGGCGTCAACCAAAAGAAATGAACTCGGCCGCGTCAGCGGACGAGAGCGGTTGATCTTGCTCCGCGCTGGGGCGGGTCGCTCCGCAATCAAAAGCGAACATCAAAGTCCAACGCTTCCACTCACCTTGCGGCGAGCGGGTTCATTTCTTTTGCTGGACCCACGCACGCAGTGCGAACGGCGCAGCCGGCCCCGAAGGGGCGAGCATCGAAGATGCGAGTCAAAGAAACGGAACCAAAGAAAAGGGCCAGCCCCGACGGAGCAAATCCGGCCAGTCATTCGTTCCGGGATTTTTCGACTCGCCATCCTGGCTCGGTCGAAAAACGCCGCACATCCTTGTGCGGCGCCCTACGGGTCTGCAGTCATCGGCATGACGTCGCGATCTCGCACAGCAAAAGCATGGTCCTAGGCAGATGCGACAAGCAGCACTTGCCCAACCGCCTGCAAAACGCAGGAAAGAAGCGCACAGAACAACACCCCTCCGTCAATACGGCAGAATAGGCCGATCCACTCGCCGCCCCGGGATCAAGATGTCTACGCCTGCTTCGTCCGCCGCCAGCCTATACGCCGACCACCTTGCGGCGCTGCAGGCGCGCACCGCCACCGCGCTCGAGCGCGCGGGCCTGGAACATCTCGTCATTCCCAGCGGCACGCTGCACTACCAGATGTTCGACGACCGCGACTACCCGTACGCGGTCAATCCGCAATTCAAGGCCTGGCTGCCGTTGACGCGCAATCCGGGCAGCTGGCTGGTGATCACGCCAGGCGCGCGACCGAAGCTGGTGTATCTGCAGCCGCGCGATTACTGGCATGTCGTGCCGGAAGCGCCGTCGGGCTATTGGGTCGAGCACTTCGACATCGTCGTGATCCGCAAGCCCGAAGACGCGCAGCAGCATCTGCCGAAGAACGCGGCGCGCTGCGCGATTCTCGGTGAGCCGCAGAGTGCGCTGGGGCATTACGGCGCCTACAAGCCGAACAATCCGCAGGCGGTCATCGACCATCTCGACTACCACCGTGCGTTCAAGACCCCGTACGAACTGTCGATGCTGCGCGAAGCGTCGCGTCGCGGCGTGCGTGCGCATGCGGCGGCCGAGCGTGCGTTCCGCGCAGGCGCCAGCGAGTTCGGAATCCACTTGGCCTATTGCCAGGCGGCCGGTCAGGACGCAAACGAACTGCCTTACGGCAACATCGTCGCGCTCAACGAGCATGCGGCAGTGCTGCACTACACCGAGCTCGGGCGCCTGCCGCCCGATCCGGTGCGCAGCTTCCTGATCGATGCTGGCGCGAGTCACGCCGGCTACGCTGCCGACATCACCCGGACCTACGCCACCGATACCGGCAGCGAGTTCCAGGCGATGATCGAAGCGGTCGACACCGCGCAGCAGGCGATGGTCGCGCAGGTGCGCAGCGGCACCGACTACAAGCAGATGCATCTCGATGCGCACCTCGCCCTCGCCGGCGTGCTGCGCGATTTCGGTCTGATCAAGGTGTCGCCGGAAGCCGCGCTGGCCACCGGCGTCAGCGCCGCATTCTTCCCGCACGGCCTCGGCCACGGCATCGGCCTGCAGGTGCACGACGTGGCCGGCTTCGCGGCGTCGGAGACCGGCGGCGTCATCGCCAAGCCCGATGGCCATCCGTTCCTGCGCCTGACCCGCGTGCTGGAGCCGGGGATGGTCGTGACCATCGAACCGGGTGTCTACGTCGTCGACATGCTGCTCGAGGACCTGAAGGCGGCCGGCCACGGCGACAGCATCGACTGGGATCGCATCGAAGCCTTCCGTCCCTACGGCGGCATCCGCATCGAGGACGATGTGGTCTGCACTGACGACGCGCCCGAGAACCTCACGCGCGATGCGTGGGCGGAAGAGAACGCGGCCGCCTGATCACGACGGGCGCGTCGAGCGCCCGCTGACACCTCAAGATGAAGCGCGCCAGGCGCGCTGCGGACCGAACACGCGCGCTTATTTGCGCGCCATGAAATCCTCGATCTCGTCTGCCGTGCGCGCCAGACCGGTCGTCAGCACGTCATGCCCGGTCTTCGTCACCAGCACGTCGTCCTCAGTCCGGATCCCGATACCGCGCCACTTCGCATCGACGCTGGTGTCGTCGGTCGACACGTACAGGCCGGGCTCGATGGTGAACACCATGCCCGGCTCGAGCAGACGCGATTCGCCTTCGATGCGGTAGTCACCGACGTCGTGCACGTCAAGACCGATCCAGTGCCCGGTCTTGTGGCGATAGAACCGCTTGTAGCTGCCGTCGGCGATGTTCTTCGCCAGCTTGCCCTTCAACAGGCCGAGCCGCAGCAGGCCTTCGGTCAGCGCTTCGACCGCGGCGTTGTGGCCGGCCTCGTACGCGACACCCGGCCGCGCCTGCGCCAGCGCGGCCTGCTGCGCGGATTCGACGACTTCGTGCAGGGCACGCTGCGCAGCCGTGAAACGGCCGTTGACCGGGAAGGTTCGGGTGATGTCGGCCGCATAGCCGCGATATTCGGCACCGGCATCGATCAGTACCAGGTCGCCGTCGCGCGCCTGCGCGTTGTTAGCGCGGTAATGCAGCACGCAGGCGTTGGCGCCCGCACCGACGATGCTTTCGTAGGCGGGACTCGCGTCGTGGCGACGGAACACGTACTCCAGCTCGGCCTGCAGCGCGTACTCATGGATGCCGGGACGCGCCGCGCGCATCGCCGCCGCATGCGCATCGACGCTGATCTTCGCCGCGCGCCGCATGAGCTTGAGCTCGCCGGCGTCCTTGAACAGACGCATCTCGTCGAGCAGATGACCCAGTTCCAGGAATTCGTGCGGTGGCTGCGCACCGACCCGCACCTGCGCACGCACGCGGTTGAGCCAGCCGATCAGCTGCAGGTCGAATTCGGTATCGCGGCCGAAGTGGTAATAGACGCGCGTGCGCCCTTCGAGCAGGCCGGGCAGAATCTCGTCGAGATCGTCGATCGGATACGCATCGTCCATGCCCAGCGCTTCGACGGCGCCCTCTGGACCGACCCGCGGACCGTCCCAGCCTTCGCGCTCCAGGTCGCGTTCGCGGCAGAACAGCAGCGCCTCGCCGTGCTTGCGGCCCGGCACCAGCACCAGCACCGCGTCGGGTTCGGCGAAGCCGGTGAGATACCAGAGGTCGGAATCCTGCCGGTAGGCGTGATGCGTATCGCGGCTGCGCACCCGCTCGGGCGCGCTGGCCAGCACGAGGATCGCGTTGTCGCCGACCAGCCGCATCAGCTGGCGCCGACGCTTCTCGTAGGTGGCCGCGGTGATGCCGGTCGCGCTCGCCATGTCAGTTCAGCCGATTGCGGTGACGCGGCCCCAATGCGGCGTCGCCATGCAGCAACAGCGCCGCCACGCGCACGAACTCTTCGATCTCGGTCAGCGCGTCTTCTTCGACCGCATCGTCTTCGTCGTCTGGATCCGGCTGTGCCGCCGCCAGACGCGCCAGGTCGGCCAGCGCCTCGTTGCCTTCTTCCGACAGCGACGAACGCTCGCCCGCGGCCAGGCCGAAGCCGCCGAGAAATCCACGACACCAGTCGAACAACGCGGCGCTGCGCACCGACAGCGGTTCGCCGTCTTCGGGCATCAGCAGTGCGAATGCGAAATCACGATCTTCCAGCTGGGTGGCGGTGGCCACGCGCATCCGGTCGAGCGCGCTGCCGGCCGCGGGTGCGGGCAGCGCGGCGTCTGCCAGCACCGGCGCCAACCAGGCGGCCAGATCGTCGCCACCGCCCGCCAACCAGCCGCTGAGACCCCCATGCAGTTCGCTGCCGGGCATCGCCAGTTGGAGGTGGCGGATCTCGGCGTCGACTTCGGCAAGGCTGGGCAGGGTTTCGGACACGGTTGGCACTCTCGGGCAGGGGTGCGCCATTCTACCAATGGCCATCCTGTGACCGTGCGCACGCTTGTTGCCGGACCGCCGGCATGCCTACACTCGCGTTCGCCGACCCCGGCATGGAGCGCCGCCGCGTGATCGAACCCAGCCAGCTGCACGTGCCAGGCGCCGCGGTGCTGATCGCGTTGCTGGTACTGCTGGTGGTCATGGTGGTGCGCAGGCGCAGCAGCGAAGACGCCTACGTCGCCGAAATCAACGAACGCCGCGACCGGCTGAAGCTCGCGCTGTGGGCGACCGGCGAACGCTACTGGGATTACGACGTCGGCAGCGGCCAGCTGCGACGCCTGCTCGAAGACGAGCCCAATGGCGATGGCCGCCTGCTCGAAGACAGTCTGCCCGTCGACGACCTCGTGCATCCCGACGACATGGCGCTCGCGCGCGAGACGCTGCGTCGCTACCTCGACGGCGAATCCGGCCGCTACCAGGCGCAGGTACGCGTCGCCGACGGCACCGGCGGCTGGGCGTGGGTGCGTGTGCGCGGGCGCGCGGTCGAACGCGATGACGACGGCAACGTGCTGCGCATCGCCGGCACCGCGCTGAATGTCTCCGCGACGCGCGAGGCCGAACGCGAGCGCCAGATCGCTGCCACGGTGTTGCGCAGCATGGGCGAAGCAGTCGCGGTGATGGACGCGGATTTCCGCTACGTCTCGGTCAATCCCGCCTTCCTGCGCATGACCGGCTACGCGGAGACCGAAGTGCTCGGTCGCAGCGCGTCGCTGCTCGACAGCGAACAGAACGACAGCGCCTTCTATCGCCACATCCGCACGCAGGCCGGGCGCCAGGGCCACTGGAGCGGCGAGCTGTGGCAGCGCCGCAAGGACGGCGACGAACTGCTGACCGCGCTCGAGCTGCGCACCGTGCGCGATGCCGACGACGACAGCGTGTTGCACGTCTGCGTGTTCAACGACATCACCCAGCAGAAGCGCACCGAACAGGAACTGCGCTACCTCGCCAACTTCGACACGCTGACCAGCCTGCCGAACCGCTCGTTGCTGTCGGAGCGCCTGTCGCGCGCGATCGTCCGCGCGCATCGCGAGGACACGCGCCTGGCGGTGCTGTTCCTCGATCTGGACCGCTTCAAGGACATCAACGATTCGCTGGGCCACGCCGCCGGCGACCGCATCCTGCGCGCGGCCGCGGTGCGTCTGCAGCAGACGGTCGGCGAGCAGCACACCGTGGCGCGGCTGGGCGGCGACGAATTCACCGTCGTGCTGGAAGATCTCGAGAAGCCCGACGACGCCGAACGCATCGCGCGCGAGATCATCAATGCGTTCGAGGCGCCTCTGCTGCTCGACGACCGCCGCGAGGTCTCGATCTCACCGTCGATCGGCATCAGCCTGTACCCCGATCACGCACAGGTGCCGACGGAACTGCTCAAGCAGGCCGACACCGCGATGTACCAGGCCAAGGCCGCCGGGCGCCGCACCTTCATGCGCTACAACGACAACATGGATCTGGCGGTGCGCCAGCGCGCGACGATCTCCGGCGCGCTGCGCAAGGTGCTCGACCGCGGCGAACTGCGCCTCGTGTTCCAGCCGCGCCTGTCGCTGTCGCCGCCGCGCATCACCGGTGTCGAAGCGTTGCTGCGCTGGTCGAGTCCGGAACACGGCGACATTCCGCCGGCCGAGTTCATTCCGATCGCCGAGGAAAGCGGGCTGATCCTGGAGATCGGCGAATGGGTGCTGCGCGAGGCCTGCCTGGTGCTGCAACGCTGGCGCCAGCACGGCATGGACGAGCTCAACGTGTCGGTCAACGTCTCGGTGCTGCAGCTGCTGCGCGGCGATTTCGTCGGTGTGGTCGGACGCGTGCTCGACGATGTGGGGATCCCGCCGCATCTGCTCGAACTCGAACTCACCGAAAGCGTGCTGATGGCCAATGCCGAGCAGACCGCGGAGCGCCTGCAGGCCTTCCGCGCGCTCGGTGTGTCGCTGGCGATCGACGATTTCGGCACCGGCTATTCCTCGCTGGCGTATCTCAAGCGGCTGCCGATCACCACGATCAAGATCGACAAGGCCTTCGTCGACGGCCTGCCGCACGACGCCGAGGACGCGGCGATCACCCCGACCATCGTCGCGATGGCGCACTCGCTGGGCCTTCGTGTGGTGGCCGAGGGCGTGGAGACCGAAGCGCAGATGCGCTTCCTCGCCGAGCGCGGCTGCGACGAGATCCAGGGCTTCTGGCTCTCGCCGCCGCTCGACGCGCTGCAGTGCCTGGCCTTCATGCGCAACTGGCGCCCCGACGGCCTGCTCCTCGCCCGCGACGCACCACTGGCCGTGCTGCCTTGACCGCCACCTGCGCGCTGCCTATGGTGCGGCAATGACCGAACCCGACGTCATCGCCCAGCTGCAGAGACTGACGTCGCGCCTCGATGCGCTGATCGAGCGTGTCCGCATCCTCAGCGACGAGAACCGCAGCCTGCGCCAGCAGCAGGAATCCATCGTCGGCGAACGCGCCCAGTTGCTGTCGAAGAACGAGCAGGCACGCTCGCGGGTCGAAGCGATGATCGCGCGGCTCAAGTCACTGGAGCAGCACACATGAGTGCGACAGAAGCCGTCAGCGTGCGCGTGCTGGATCGCGAGTACACCGTCGGCGTCACGCCCGACGAGCGCGACAGCCTGATGGCGGCGGCCAAGCTGCTCGACACGCGGATGCGCGAGATCCGCGGCGCCAACCGCATGGCCGCGGTCGATCGCATCGCGATCCTCGCCGCTCTGAATCTTGCGCACGAACTGCAGCTGCTCGGCGAGGGCCAGTCGCACGGCTCACGCGAGGTCTCCGACTCGGTCGCGGCGCTGCACCGCAAGCTCGACGTGCTCGACGCCGAACAGCGCTGAGCCGCGCGTCTTCGCGACGCCTCCACGCAACTGAATCCCCGCCGCCGCCCACCACGTCGCGACCGACGAACGGAACACGCGCCGCGGGTCGATTGGCTATACTGCACCTGCGTTCTCTGCCGTGTTCGACAGCGTGCAAAACATTCGCCTTGTCCCTTAATAACGACACCGGGGACGTCAGGAAACCGGGAGTGCCAGTCCGCCCCCGAGCGGAAAGCCCAAAGGAATCCCAGCGTTCCCACTTGAACCCCGGGTTCAAGGTCGTTTCGCCTGCATCGACATCGGCGGAGAACGTATTTTTTGAGCCTGCCCGCCGCGTCGCCGGCACTTCCGACGACGAGCCCGGCCGCATGACCGACCGCCCCGCCCTCCGCCGACGCCTGCGCGACCAGCGCCGCGCCCTGCCTGCGCCCGCGCGCATCGCCGCCGCCGAAGGCCTCGCGACGCAACTGTTCGCACTGCCCGCATTGCCCGAATCCGGCTACGTCGCTGGCTACTGGGCGAGCGATGGCGAGATCGGCCTCCACGTCTTCCAGATGCGCCTGCCCGCCGGGCTGATCTATTGCCTGCCTGTTCTGCACGACGAAGTGCTGCGTTTCGCGCCTTGGCGCGCCGGCGATCCGCTGGTCACCAATCGCTACGGCATTCCCGAACCCGATATCGAGCCGGCCTCCGCGCTCGACGCGAGCGCGATGGCGCTGGTCGTGACGCCGCTGGTCGGCTTCGACGCGCGCGGCCACCGGCTCGGCATGGGCGGCGGCTGGTACGACCGCAGTTTCGAATTCCGTCGCGTGCAGGCCGCGTCGCCGTTGCTCGTAGGCGCGGCATTCGCGCTGCAGCAGGTGGAGGCGCTCGACGCCGCGGATTGGGATGTGCCGCTCGACGCGATCTGCACCGAATCGAACACGTTCCACCCGCCCACAGCTGCCTGACCGAGACGCGATGAGCACCCGCAAGCGCTACTGGCTGATGAAGTCCGAGCCCGAGGACTTCTCGATCGACGACCTGGCCCGCGTCGGCACCGAGCCCTGGACGGGCGTGCGCAATTACCAGGCGCGCAACTTCATGCGCGACGGCATGCGCGTCGGCGACGGCGTGCTGTTCTATCACTCGAACACCGACGTGCCGGGCATCTACGGCATCGCCGAGGTCGCGTCGACGGCGTATCCCGATCCCAGCCAGTTCAAGAAGTCGTCGAAGTACTTCGACGAGAAGGCGAGCGAAGAGACGCCGCGCTGGTTCCTGGTCGATGTCGGCTACGTGCGCACGCTTGCCCACCCCATTTCGCTGGCGGAAATCCGCGAGCACAGCGCCGCACTCGGCGAAGAATTCGCGCTGATCCGCAAGGGCGCGCGCCTGTCGGTGCTGCCGGTCACGTCCGCGCAGTGGAAACTGCTGTTGTCCCTGGAGAAGAAGCGATGAGCGAAGGCAAGCGCCTGGCCGCCGAGAAGGCGATCGAGTACGTGGAAGACGGCATGATCGTCGGCGTCGGCACCGGCTCGACGGTCGCCTATTTCATCGACGCGCTGGCCCGCATCAAGCACCGGATCGACGGCGCCGTGTCGAGCTCGGACCAGAGCACCGAGCGTCTGCGCAGCCACGGCATCGACGTGCTCGACCTCAACGCGACCGGTCCGCTGGCGCTGTACGTAGACGGCGCCGACGAGTGCGACCCGGGCAAACACCTGATCAAGGGCGGCGGCGCCGCCCTGACGCGCGAGAAGATCATCGCCGAGGCGAGCAAGCAGTTCATCTGCATCATCGATCCGGCGAAGCAGGTCCCGGCGCTGGGCACGTTCCCGCTGCCGGTCGAAGTGATCCCGATGGCGCGCAGCCTCGTCGCCCGGACGATCCTCGAGACCACCGGCGGCCAGCCGGTCTGGCGCGAAGGCGTGAAGACCGACAACGGCAACTGGGTGCTCGACATCCACGGCCTGTCGATCACCGACCCGGTGGCGCTGGAAGCGAAGCTCAACCAGATTCCGGGCGTGGTCAGCGTCGGCCTGTTCGCACGCCGCAAGGCAGATGTGGTGATCGTGGGCACGGGGACACCGACGGTGCTCTGAAACGCGCGTACGCGCGGCCCCATCGCCCACAAAAAAGCCCGCCTTCCGGCGGGCTTTTTCTTGCCAGGTGCAACCTCGACTCATTCGACGTCGAGGAAGCTCCGCAGCTGCTCACTGCGCGAGGGATGACGCAGCTTGCGCAGCGCCTTGGCCTCGATCTGACGGATCCGCTCGCGGGTGACGTCGAACTGCTTGCCGACTTCCTCGAGGGTGTGATCGGTATTCATGTCGATGCCGAAGCGCATACGCAGCACCTTCGCCTCGCGAGGGGTGAGGCCGGCGAGCACGTCGCGGACCGTCTCCATGAGGTTGGTGTTGGTGGTCGCGTCGATCGGGGACTCCACATTGGTGTCCTCGATGAAGTCGCCCAGGTGCGAGTCCTCGTCGTCGCCGATCGGGGTCTCCATGGAGATCGGTTCCTTCGCGATCTTCATGACCTTCCGGATCTTGTCTTCCGGCATGTCCATTTCCTTGGCCAGCTCCTCCGGCGTGGCCTCGCGGCCGTACTGCTGGAGCATCTGGCGGGAAATGCGGTTGAGCTTGTTGATCGTCTCGATCATGTGCACGGGGATGCGGATCGTGCGCGCCTGGTCGGCGATCGAGCGCGTGATCGCCTGGCGGATCCACCACGTGGCGTAGGTCGAGAACTTGAAGCCGCGACGGTGCTCGAACTTGTCGACCGCCTTCATCAGACCGATGTTGCCTTCCTGGATGAGGTCGAGGAACTGCAGGCCGCGGTTGGTGTACTTCTTGGCGATCGAGATCACGAGACGCAGGTTGGCCTCGACCATTTCCTTCTTGGCCTTGCGGGCCTTGGCTTCGCCGTAAGCCATTGCGCGGTTGATCTCCTTGAGATCACCCAGGGTCACGCCCATCGCCTTCTCGATCGCGAGCGTGGCTTCCTGCTCGGCGACGATCTGGTCACGCACATCCTTCAGGCCGGACGACCACTTCTGCTTGCGCTTGATCATCTCGTCCGCCCAGCCCGTATTGGTCTGGTTGCCGTCCCATGCGCGGATGAAATCCTTGCGCGGCATCTTGGCGACGCGGGTCGACAGGTCGAGGATGCGACGCTCGTGGTCCTTCAGCTCGGACACGACCTCGCGCAGCTTGCGGACCAGCAGGTCCGTCAGCGGCAGCGGCAGCTTGAACGTCATGAAGACGTCGGCCATCTCGGCGCGCAGCTTGATCGACGCCTTCGCCGTCGCACCATTCTTGGCGTACGACTTCTGGAACTTGTTGAACAGGTCCGCCATCAGGTCCATGCGACGCAGGACTTCTTCCGGATCCGGACCGGTCGGGCCGGTGCTCTCTTCCTCGTCGGACGAATCGTCGGATTCTTCCTCGTCGGTTTCGGCTTCTTCTTCGGCTTCCACGACAGCCGGCGCATTGCCCGACGCCGCTTCTTCCTCGGCCGCCAGCTCTTCGAGCAACTGGTCGTTGAAGCCGGCCACGACTTCAGCCAGGCGCTTCTTGCCGCCCTTGTGCAGTTCGTATTCTTCGAGCAGCAGCTGGACCGACCACGGGAAGCTGGCCACCGAGGCCATCATCTGGTTCAGGCCTTCCTCGATGCGCTTGGCGATGGCGATTTCGCCTTCGCGGGTCAGCAGCTCGACCGTGCCCATCTCGCGCATGTACATGCGCACCGGATCGGTGGTACGACCACCTTCGGTATCGAGCGAAGTCAGCGCAGCCGCGGCTTCTTCCGCAGCGGTCTCGTCGACTTCGCGGTTACCGCTGGATTCGCCGGCCAGCAGCAGCGTTTCCGCATCGGGCGCCACTTCATGGACAGCAATGCCCATGCCGTTGATCATGCCGATGATGTCTTCGATCTGCTCCGGATCGACCATGTCGTCGGGCAGGTGATCGTTGACTTCGGCATAGGTCAGATAGCCCTGCTCCAAGCCCTTGCTGATCAGGATCTTGATGTCGGACTGCTGGGCGGGACGTTCATTCGCCATGTGGCGCACCGTCTGAAAAGTGAACCCGTAATTGTACCACCTGCGAGGCCGGGATCATGCCCTGAGCAGGAAGGTGACCGGGCCATCGTTGACCAGGCTGACCTCCATATGGGCACCGAACCGACCGGTTTCCACCCCCGGGTGGCGCGACCGGCACACGGCGACCAGCCGGTCAAAGATCCGTTCAGCCTCCTCCGGCGGCGCCGCGGTGCTGAAGCCGGGCCGGTTGCCCGATCGGGTGTCCGCCGCGAGCGTGAACTGGCTGACCAGAAGCAGGCCGCCGCCGGTCTGCGCCAGCGACAGATTCATGCGGCCGGCGTCGTCGGAAAATACCCGGTAGGCGAACAGGCGCTCGGCCATACGCGCGACCTGGGCCTCGCCGTCGCCGGGCTCGATGCCGACCAGCGCCAGAAGACCGGGCCCGGTCCGGCCAATGACCGCGCCGTCGACGCGAACGGCGGCTTCGCTGACGCGCTGGATCAGGGCAAGCATGGCAGACCCACTCGGCGAGCCCGCTTCAGGCCCTCCCCTGCGTGCGGGGGAGGGTTGGGTGGGGGCAGCCCGTCAGACTGGGCGGAAACCTGAAACAAGCGCCAAAGCATCAATTGCAGATTACTCGTCCGAGACCGGACCCGATGCCCCCATCCCAACCTTCCCCCGCATGCGGGGGAAGGGGTGAGAAACCGCAACTCGTCTAGGAATGCACTCACCCTTCATACCGGTTGCTGATCGGATACCGGCGCTCGCGCCCGAACGCACGCCGCGAAATCTTCGGCCCCGGTGCGGCCTGGTGGCGCTTCCATTCGCTGATGCGGACCAGCCGCAACACCCTGTCGACGGTCGCCGCATCGAAACCCGCGGCTACGATCTCGTCACGCGATTCCTCCTGGTCGACGTAACGGCGCAGGATCGCATCGAGCACGTCGTAGGGCGGCAGCGAATCCTGGTCCAACTGGTTGTCGCGCAGCTCGGCCGATGGCGGCCGCGCGATCACCGCGGGCGGAATCACCGGTGCGCCGCCGACGGTGTTGCGCCACTTCGACAGGCCGAAGACTTCGGTCTTGTAGAGATCCTTGATCGGCGCGTAGCCGCCGCACATGTCGCCGTAGATCGTCGCGTAGCCGACCGCGTATTCGCTTTTGTTGCCGGTCGTCAGCAGCAGACCGCCGTGCTTGTTCGACAGCGCCATCATGATCGCGCCGCGGGTGCGCGACTGCAGGTTTTCCTCGGCGATGTCGACCTCTTTGCCCTCGAAGACGTCGGACAGCGTGTCCAGGAATCCCTGGAACGGCGGCTCGATCGGAATGGTCAGCATGCGCACGCCCAGCGCCTCGCATTGCTCGGCCGCCAGATCGTTGCTCAGCCCCGCCGTAAACCGCGACGGCATACGCACCGCGGTGACGTTCTCTGCACCCAGCGCATCGACCGCCATCGCCAGCACCACCGACGAATCGATGCCGCCCGACAACCCGACCCACGCCTTCGAAAATCCATTCTTGCCGCAGTAGTCGCGCGTGCCGCGCACTACCGCGCGCCAGGCCAGCGCGTCGATGCTCTCGTCGCCGTCGTCGACCCACACGACCGGCGAGAACGCGCGCGTCGCGGGATCGAAATCTACGACAAGCCACTGGTCATCGAACGCGATCGCCGCCGGATGCACGGTGCCGTCGGCATCGGCGACGACAGACGCGCCGTCGAACACCAGCGCGTCCTGCCCGCCGACGACATTGACGTAGGCCAGCGCCACCCTGCTCTCGCGGGTACGTTCGGCCAGCAGCGCATCGCGCTGGCGGTGCTTGCCGCGCTCGTAGGGCGAGGCGTTCGGCACGACGACGACGGCCGCGCCCGCAGCCGCGGTATCGGCCAGCGGCTCGGGGAACCAGAGGTCCTCGCAGACCAGCACGCCGACCGGCACACCACCCACGTCGACCACGCAGGGCTCGCCGTCCGGATCGACGTGGAAGTAGCGGCGTTCGTCGAACACGTTGTAGTTCGGCAGTTCGCGCTTGCGATAGGTGCGCTCGAGCTTGCCGTCGCGCAGCACGCTGGCCGAGTTGTAGAGCACGCTGCCCGCCGACTCCGGCCAGCCGACGACGGCGACGATGCCGCGCACGTCCTTGGCGATCTGCATCAGCGCCGCTTCGCAATCGATCAGGAACGAGGGCCGCATCAGCAGGTCCTCCGGCGGATAGCCGCTGATCGCGAGTTCCGGAAACACCACGACGTGCGCGCCGAACTCGTCGCGCGCGGCCGCGATCATCTCAGCGATGCGCTCGGCATTGCGGCCGACATCGCCGACCGGAAAGTCGAACTGGGCGAGTGCGATACGCAGGGGATCGGTCATGTCGGCAGGCACGCGGTCGGGGGCGTCCATCATAGCGGCCGTGATCGCAGGGCCCGCGCAGATGCATGTCGCAGCAACGCCATCGCGCCACAAAAAAAAGGCCGCCCGGAGGCGGCCTCTTCGAATCACGCGGAAGGCGCGATTACTTCACGAGCGCAGCGATCGCTTCGCCCAGGTCGCCCGGCGAACGGACGGTCTTCACGCCGGCCGCTTCCATCGCCTTGAACTTGCCTTCGGCCGTGCCCGAACCGCCCGATGCGATCGCACCGGCGTGGCCCATGCGCTTGCCCGGAGGGGCCGACGCGCCGGCGATGAAGCCGACGACCGGCTTCTTGACATGCGCCTTGATGTACTCGGCGCCCGCTTCCTCGGCATCGCCGCCGATTTCGCCGACCATGATGATGCCCAGCGTCTGCGGATCTTCGTTGAACAGCTTGAGGCAGTCGACGAAGTTCAGGCCGTTGATCGGGTCGCCGCCGATACCGATGACGGTCGACTGGCCCAGGCCTGCCGCCGTGGTCTGCTTGACCGCTTCATAGGTCAGCGTGCCCGAACGCGACACGATGCCGATCTTGCCCGGCATGTGGATGTGGCCCGGCATGATGCCGATCTTGCACTCGCCCGGCGTGATCACGCCCGGGCAGTTCGGACCGACCAGGGTCACGTCCGGATGCGACTTCAGCACGTTCTTGACGCGCAGCATGTCGAGCACCGGGATGCCTTCGGTGATGCAGACGATGACCTTGATGCCGGCCGCAGCCGCTTCGAGGATCGCGTCGGCCGCGAACGGCGGCGGCACGTAGATCACCGAGGCATCGGCGCCGGTGGCGTCGACGGCTTCGCGCACGGTGTTGAACACCGGCAGATTGATGTGCGTGGTGCCGCCCTTACCCGGCGTGACGCCGCCGACGACCTGGGTGCCGTATTCCACCATCTGGGTGGCGTGGAAGGTGCCCTGCTGGCCGGTGAAGCCCTGCACGATCACCTTGGTGTTCTTGTTGATCAAAACGCTCATGGAATGGTCCTGTTGAGCCCCTCTCCCCTTGGGAGAGGGGTTGGGGTGAGGGCTGCCTGGATGCAAGCGCCCTCATCCGCCCTTCGGGCACCTTCTCCCGAAGGGAGAAGGGAAGGAAATAGATTCGTTCGGAATCAGGCGGCAGCCGCGACGGCCTTCTTTGCGCCGTCGTTGATGTCGTCGGCTGCGGTGATCGCCAAGCCGGATTCGGCCAGCAGCTTCTTGCCCGCTTCGACGTTCGTGCCTTCGAGGCGCACGATCACCGGCACCTTGACGTCCACTTCCTTGACCGCGGCGATGATGCCTTCGGCAATCATGTCGCAGCGGACGATGCCGCCGAAGATGTTGACGAAGATCGCCTTCACCTTGTCGCTCGACAGGATGAGCTTGAACGCTTCGGTCACGCGCTCCTTGGTCGCGCCGCCGCCGACGTCGAGGAAGTTCGCCGGCGAACCGCCGTTGAGTGCGATCACGTCCATCGTCGCCATGGCCAGGCCTGCGCCGTTGACCATGCAGCCGATGTTGCCGTCCATGGTCACGTAGTTCAGGTCGTACTGGCTGGCACGCGCCTCGGCCTCGTCTTCCTGCGTGGCGTCACGCATCGCCGCCAGATCCTTGTGACGGAACGCGGCGTTGTCGTCGGAGTCGACCTTGCCGTCGAGGGCGTACAGGTCGCCGTTGTCGAGGATCGCGAGCGGGTTCAGTTCGACCAGCGCCAGGTCCTTCTCGTTGAACAGGGTGTACAGGCCGCCCATGATCTTGGCGAGCTGGTTGGCCTGCTTGGCGGTCAGGCCGATCTTGAAGCCGATCTCGCGGCCCTGGTAGGCCTGGAAGCCTTCCACGAAGCTGACGTTGAGGCTCTCGATCTTCTCCGGCGTCTCGGCAGCGACCTGCTCGATGTCCACGCCACCCTCGCTCGAGACGATATAGGTGATGGACTGCGTGCCGCGGTCGACCAGCACCGACAGATACAGTTCCTTGGCGATCTCACCGGCTTCGGTGACCAGCACCAGATTGACCGGCAGTTCAACGCCAGCGGTCTGATAGGTGGCCATCTTGGTGCCGAGCATCTTGGCAGCAGCGGCCTTCACGTCGTCGGTGGTCTTGCAGAACTTCACGCCGCCGGCCTTGCCGCGACCGCCCGCATGGATCTGGGCCTTGACCATCCAGGGACCCTTGCCCAGGGAGTTCGCTGCTTCGACTGCTTCGTCGGCGGTGGACGCGACGCGTCCTGCCGGCACGGGGATGCCGTAATCGGCAAACAACTGCTTCGCCTGGTATTCGTGGAAGTTCATGTGGGGTCCGTACGGAGGAGGAAATGACACCGGTCGACGGGCGGCGCGTGACGCGCGGCGGGCCGACGGGGTCCGCTATTCTCGCCCATGCGGCGGCGGCGGGCAAAACCACCCCACCCGGCCGCTCCGGAACGCCGCCTATACTCGGCCGTCCGGCTCCGATGGAACGTGCCCGTGCCCTTGATTGCAGCCTCCAAGCTCTCCCCGTCGTTGCTGCAACGCGAACTCTCGCTGTTCGCGCTGTACCGGGTACTGGAAGCCGCCCTGTTGGCGCTGCTGGTGTTCAGCCCGTGGGGCGCGACGCTCGGTGATGTGACCGATACGCCGGTCGCGATCTCGGTCGGCATCGGCTATCTGATCGCCTCGGTCGGCCTGCTGCTGCACGCCCGACGCGCGAAGGCCGACTTCCCCAGCCATGCGGTGGTGGGCGTCGTCGTCGACATCGTGGTCGCCACGCTGATCACCCATGCGATCCCCGAAGTCGCGCCCGGCATCGCGATGCTGCTGCTGTTCAACATCGGTGCGGCCTCGCTGTTCGTCACCCTTCGCACCAGCATCCTGATCGCCGTGGGCGCCTCGATGGCGCTGCTGGCCGAGCGCCTGGTGGGTCTGTTCGGGACCGGCACGTTCGACCGTCCCTTCGCCGAAATGCTGATGTTCGGCCTGGGCTTCTTTGCCGCCGCCTCGCTGACCCGTCAGCTGGGCAAGCAGGTCCGCGACACGCAGGAACTGGCGGACCGCCGCGGCGCCGAGGCCGCGAACCTGGCCGAGATCAACGAACTGATCATCCGCCGCATGCAGACCGGCGTGCTGCTGGTCGACGGCACCGGCCACATCCGCCTGACCAACGAAGCCGCCACGCTGCTGATCGGCGACACCGAGACACCCGGCGAGGATGGCTTGCACGGCCGCACGCTGGGCCACCTCGCGCCGCCACTGGCGATGCGTCTGGCCGAATGGCTACGCAGCGGCAGCGTCGACAGTGCCCCGCTGACGCTGCGCGAACACACCGACGTGATGCCGCGCTTCGTGCGCCTGCTGGCCGAGAGCGACAGCACCCTCGTGTTCCTCGACGACACCTCGCTGGTCTCGCGCCGCGCAGAATCGTTGACCCTCGCCACGATGGGACGCTTCTCCGCCAGCCTCGCGCACGAGATCCGCAATCCGCTCGCCGCGATCAGCTACGCCACCCAGCTGATGGAAGAGTCGGATCAGATCGGCGAGGCCGATCGTCGCTTGCTGCAGATCATCCACCAGCAGTGCGTGCGCACGAACGGTATCGTCGAAAGCGTGCTCGGCCTTGCCCGCCGCGAGCGCGCCCGTCCCGAACACGTGGACCTGGTTGCCGCTGCGCATGCGTTCGTGCAGGACTACCGCATGATCGTCACCGAAGAAAACGCCGAACTGAAGGTCAGTTGCGACCAGCCCACGCTGCGCGCGATCTTCGACCCGCGCCACCTGCAGCAGGTGCTGACCGCGCTGGTCAACAACGCCGTCCGCTACGGCCGCATGCCCGGCGAACCGGCGCGCATCACGCTGCGCCTCGAACAGGCCGGCGAGTGTCCCACCCTCAGCGTCCTCGACCGCGGCCCCGGTATTCCGGACGCCGTCTCTGCCCAGCTGTTCCGCCCGTTCTTCACCACCTCGGAAAGCGGCACGGGCCTGGGTCTCTACATCGGCCATGAGTTGTGCCGGGCGAATGAAGCGCACCTCGAATATGTCGCCGTCCCCGGCGGCGGCGCGTGCTTCCGCGTCACGCTGGCCGCGCGGCAGACGTTGTTGCGGAACTAGTCCGCCACGCTCCATCACTCGCGGCAGCAAGGTTATCGCCAGCGCCGAGGCTTGTGCCGACCCACTTTTTTGCGCCCCCCCCCCCCCCCCCGCTCGTCATCCCAGCGCACGCTGGGATCCATTTCCGCGGCGAAAAAGAGGAATGCTGCCGAGCCTTACGCGTGAACCGGTAAGAATGCCGTCGCCCCGGCGCAGGCCGGGGCCCAGCGACTCACCTGGGCGGCAACATCGACTTTCACCTCGTCCCATTCTTTTTCAAGCGGAAGAGGATTTGTCTTGGTGAATGGAATCATGCAGCGCCAAATGCAGAATCAGAATGGACCCCAGCCTGCGCTGAGGTGACGGTCTCGCAGTCCGCACCATCACAGCTTCAATGCGCACGACTGCGTTTCTTCCGGCTTCCGCACGCCCACGCTGGAAATTCTCCGCGTACCGGAATCCACACCCAATACCGGCACCCCATCCCCCCATCATCGTGACGCGCGTCACCAGTGTGACCCTCGTCACTTTTGACAGAATCTGTCACTATGCGTCACACCTCAGTTCCATTTGTGTAGCGAATCAATGAGTGAAACTCGCAGCGTCCTGATCGTCGATGACGAACACGATATTCGTGAACTGCTGGTGCTCACTCTCAGCCGGATGGGCCTGCGCACTGAAACCGCGCCCACCCTTGCCGCCGCCCGCGAACTGCTGGCCTCCTCGGCTTACGACCTCTGCCTGACCGACATGCGCCTGCCGGACGGCTCGGGCCTGGAACTCGTCGGCGAAATCAGCACCCGCTATCCCGGCATGCCGGTCGCCATGATCACCGCCTATGGCAATGTCGAGGCAGCGGTCGAGGCCCTGAAAGTCGGCGCCTTCGATTTCGTCAGCAAGCCGGTCGACATCCATGTGCTGCGCGGCCTCGTCCGCCAGGCACTGGAACTCGGCGAACGCGCCAAACGCACCACTGAAGAACAGAGCAGCCGCCTGCTCGGCACCTCCGACGTAATGGTCACGCTCCGCAATACGATCGCCAAGGTCGCCCGCAGCCAGGCGCCGGTGTTCATCCAAGGCGAATCGGGCACCGGCAAGGAACTCGTCGCCCGCACCATCCACGCCCAGGGCGCGCGCGCCAACGGGCCGTTCGTGCCGGTCAACTGCGGGGCCATTCCGACCGAACTGATGGAAAGCGAGTTCTTCGGCCACAAGAAGGGCAGCTTCACCGGTGCGCACAGCGACAAGCCCGGCCTGTTCCAGGCCGCCGACGGCGGCACCCTGTTCCTCGACGAAATCGCCGAGCTGCCGCTGCCGATGCAGGTCAAACTGCTGCGCGCGATCCAGGAAAAGTCGATCCGGCCGGTCGGTGCTGCCGCTGAAATCCAGGTCGACGTGCGCATCCTCTCAGCTACGCACAAGGATCTGTCGCAACTGGTCAACGACGGCCGCTTCCGCCACGACCTTTATTACCGCATCAACGTCATCGGCCTGAACGTGCCCGCGCTCCGCGAGCGCACCGGTGACCTGCCGCTGCTGTCCGATGCCATCCTGCGCCGCCTCGCCCAGGCCATGCACCGCGCCGCGCCCACGCTCGCACCGGATGCCGTCGCCGCGCTCGAATCCTACGGGTTTGCCGGCAACGTCCGCGAGCTGGAGAACGTGCTCGAACGCGCCTTGGCCATGGCCGACGATGATCGGATCAGCGCCGCCGACCTGCACCTGCCGCTGCCACGGACCCTGCAGCAGGCAGCGCAGCCGCAGATCACGTCGCCGTTCGCCACCGACGTCCACCAGGCGCTTCCGCCGAACCCCGGCCAGCCCCGCGACCCGCGCACCGTCAGTCCGTATGAAACCGCCGGCACCGCCCTGCCCTCGTTCATCGAGGACATCGAGCGCGCTGCCATCCAGCAGTCGCTACAGGAAAACCGCTACAACAAGACCAAGACCGCGGCGGCCTTGGGCATCACCTTCCGGGCGTTGCGCTACAAGCTCAAGAAGCTCGGGATCGACTGACGCGCGCCACTCGTAGGATGGGTAGAGCGCAGCGAAACCCATCACTCGAATTCGCTCGGCGTGGCTGGATCGCACCAGCGCACGGGACATCCAGTTTTTTAACGCCAGCGCACTTCCTAAGCGCGATCGCTCTGCAGAACACCCAACTCCAATCGTCAGTGAAGCCTCTGCAGTGTTTCGCTGCGCATCGACTGCATCCCGACGCGTTGCGTCATCAAGTGACGAAACGGGACACCATCCGCTCCCGCACGCGGCCACACGCGAGGCAACGCCTGCATTTCAAAGGCAATCCCCCTTGAGAAAGTTGGCACGCCTCATGCGTTATCTCCATCGCACGTGCATGTTGCACGGCTGCCCACGGATCGGTACCAGCCGGCCACGCGGCACGTGAAATCAATCACTCCTAGGGGATACACCATGAAGAAGATGCAGAAGGGCTTCACCCTGATCGAACTGATGATCGTTGTCGCGATCATCGCCATCCTGGCCGCCATCGCGCTGCCGGCTTATCAGGACTACACCGTCCGCGCCCGCACGACCGAAGGCCTTGCTCGCGCGTCGGCGGCGAAGACTCTCGTCGCAGAGAATGCGTCGGCCGGAGCACCGCTTGCCCAAGGCTGGACCGCGACAACTGCAGCAACCAAAAACGTGGCTGCAAATGGCGTAGCGCTGGCCAATACGACTGGCGTTATCACGGTCACCCTGACGGCCGCAGCAGGCGGCGGCACGCTTACGCTCACACCGAACTCGGAAGGCGCCGCACTGGTTGGCACGCCCGCGGCAAGCACCGTTCCGGCCGGCCCGATCACTTGGGCATGCACCGCCAGCAACACCAATAAGTCGCGTGTTCCGGCCGAGTGCCGCGGTTGATTTCTTCGCCGACTTGCGTCGCTAAAAAACTCCGGCCCTGCCGGAGTTTTTTTTTGGCGACCTAGTGCAAATCGGCTATGGGTCACAAACCGTTGAAGATCTCCACAGCACTTCATGGGTAAAACAGAAGACGGCTACAGAAATGCCACAGAACAGACCTACTTTGCGGACTTTCGACTCCCCCAGCACAGCTCGAGACGGTGAACCGATTTGCCGCCATAGTGAGATAGCTGAGCTCAGCTTAGAAAGCTAAGATGCTGGCCAAATTATCTGAAGCGCGAGGCCTGCATCGAAGTATTCTTGACTAGCGGCCCGAGAGGAAGTCTATGAACGCAGCACAATCCCCGAATCTGGTAGGCATCACCGGCATTGCACGAAGGCTCGTCCTTGACGGCGCTCTAGACGACGCGACAGCTCGCGACGCACTAGAGCGAGCGACGACAGCACGCAAGCAAATCGTGTCGTACTTGCGAGAACACAAACTTGTTACATCTGCGCAGATAGCGGCGGCGCAGTCGGTCGAGTTTGGGATGCCGATCATGGACGCGTCAGCGATTGACGCTCAGGCGAATGCGGTCAAGTTGGTCAGTGAGGAACTGCTCCAGAAGCATGCCGTACTTCCGCTTTTCAAGCGTGGAGCGCGTTTGTTTGTCGGAGTCTCTGATCCCACCAACGCACACGCGTTGGACGAGATCAAATTCCACACAAACCTCACGGTCGAACCGATCCTGATCGATGAGGACAGCATCCGACGGACGCTCGAAATCTGGCTGCAGTCTTCCGACAATTTCGGCGAAACCCTAGAGGGCTCTGACGGACTGGATGCGCTGGATGTCGGCAATGACGACGATCCAGGCAAACTCGAAAATGTGGTCGACGGCAAAGACGACACGCCGATCGTCAAGTTTGTCAACAAGGTACTGGTGGATGCGATCAAGCGCGGCGCGTCGGACATCCACTTCGAGCCATACGAGACGGACTACCGAGTGCGTCTGCGCATCGACGGCATCCTCAAACAGGTTGCGAAGATGCCGGTCAAGCTCAACGGCCGCATCACTGCACGCTTGAAGGTCATGGCGCAGCTGGATATCGCCGAGAAACGCGTACCCCAGGACGGCCGAATCAAGCTCAACCTCTCGAAGACCAAGCAGATCGACTTCCGCGTCAGCACCCTGCCCACGCTGTTCGGCGAGAAGGTGGTGCTGCGTATCCTCGATGCCAGTGCGGCCAAGCTGGGCATTGACAAGCTGGGCTATGAACCCGAGCAACAGAAGCTGTTTCTCGAGGCAATCCACAAGCCCTATGGCATGGTGCTGGTAACCGGCCCCACAGGCTCAGGTAAGACGGTCTCCCTGTACACGGCACTGGGCATCCTCAACGACGAGACCCGCAACATCTCGACCGCCGAGGATCCTGTAGAAATCCGGTTACCGGGCGTGAACCAGGTGCAGCAGAACAACAAGCGAGGCATGACCTTTGCCGCCGCACTGCGTTCGTTCCTGCGACAGGACCCGGACATCATCATGGTCGGCGAAATCCGCGACTTGGAGACGGCCGAGATTGCCATCAAGGCGGCACAGACCGGTCATATGGTGCTGTCTACCCTGCACACCAATGACGCGCCCCAGACCATTGCGCGCCTGATGAACATGGGTATCGCGCCTTACAACATCACCAGCTCGGTGACGTTGGTCATCGCGCAACGGCTGGCACGACGGCTGTGCCCGAAGTGCAGAAAGCGGGTCGAGCTTCCCGAACATGCACTGCTGGCCGAGGGCTATAGCGAAGATCAGGTCCGCGCCGGTGTCGACATCCACGAAGCCGTGGGGTGCGATGAATGCACGAACGGCTACAAGGGCCGCGTGGGTGTGTACCAGGTCATGCCGATGAGCGAGCAGATCCAGGAAATCATTCTGCAGGGTGGCAACGCAATTCAGATTGCCGAAGTTGCCGAGCGTGCAGGCGTGCACGATCTACGCAAGTCTGCACTCGAAAAGGCACGGCAGGGACTGACGAGCCTGGCGGAAATCAACCGGGTGACGAAGGACTGACCCCCTGTGGGAGCGCGCTCGCGCGCGATGTGGCCTCCCGGGCAGAGTCCTGTCGCGCGCGAGCGCGCTCCCACAATGAAAAGGCCTGGATTCGAGCTATCGAACTGGAACCCGGCAACCGGTCACGGACCGGCCTGCCACTTTGCACGCCAAGCCGCTACCATGCGGCCATCTGCCCGGCTGGGGATAGCCGGCCCATCTGGGGAACGCCCGCATGTCCACCACCCGCACTGCCGTCCGTAAGCCTGTCGCAAAGCGACCCGCGCAGCCTCTCCGTGAGGGCGTGACGCTCGATACCTTTATCTGGGAAGGCACCGACAAGCGCGGCGTCAAGATGAAAGGCGAGCAGCAGTCCAAGAACGTGAACATGTTGCGCGCAGAGCTACGCCGGATGGGCATACAGCCCGGCGTGGTCAAAGCCAAACCAAAGCCGTTGTTCGGCGCGGCGGGCAAAAAAATATCGCCCAAAGATATTTCTGTTTTCAGCCGGCAGTTCGCCACGATGATCAAATCGGGTGTGCCAGTTGTGCAGGCGCTGGAGATCGTGGGAAACGGCAACAAGAACCCGCGCATGGCCAAGATGCTCAACACGATGCGCTTGGATATCGAGGGGGGCTCATCGATCAACGAATCGATGGCAAAGCACCCGGTGCAGTTCGACGAGCTGTTTCAGAACCTCGTTCGCGCAGGCGAATCTGCCGGCGTACTGGAAACGGTGCTCGACACCATTGCGACCTACAAAGAAAATACCGAAAAACTCAAAGGAAAGATTAAGAAGGCGCTTTTCTATCCGATCGCTGTCATCGCAGTCGCCATCATTGTCAGCGCGATTCTTTTGATTTTCGTTGTGCCGCAGTTTGAGTCTGTCTTTGAGAATTTCGGCGCCGAATTGCCCGCTTTCACGCAGCTGATCGTGTCAGCTAGCAGGCTCATGGTCGCTTATTGGTGGCTGGCACTGATTTTCGTCGGTGGCGGAATCGCAGCTTTCCTGTTCGCATATAGGAGATCGGTTCCGCTGCAGCACGGCATAGACAGGATGTTGTTAAAGTTGCCCGTGATTGGTCAGCTGTTGCACAACGCTGCCATTGCTCGCTTCGCCCGCACTTTGGCAACAACATTCAAGGCAGGTGTGCCTCTCGTCGAAGCGCTCGAAACCGTATCAGGAGCGACAGGCAATACTGTTTATGAGAAAGCAGTACTTCGGATGCGCGATGACGTGTCGGTAGGCTATCAAGTCAACATGGCGATGAGCCAGCTCAATCTGTTCCCGCACATGGTGGTGCAGATGACCGCAATCGGTGAAGAAGCTGGTGCGCTCGACACCATGCTGTTCAAGGTCGCAGAGTTCTACGAGGAAGAGGTGAACAACGCCGTCGATGCACTGAGCAGCCTGCTGGAGCCGATGATCATGGTATTCATCGGTGGCCTCGTGGGCGGCATGGTCATCGGCATGTACCTCCCGATCTTCAAGCTGGCAGCAGTCGTCTGATGCGCGCTTCCGTGGTGCTTCTGTAAGTGGCGTTTCTCGATCAAAACCCCGCCTTGGGCTTTCCGCTGGCCGCCGGCTTCGGCTTGCTGGTCGGCAGCTTTCTCAACGTTGTGATCCTGCGCCTGCCGCGGCGCATGGAGTGGCAGTGGAAGCGCGATTCCCGCGAGATCCTCGGCGAGCCGGAGCTCTACGATCCGCCGCCACCGGGGATCGTCGTCGAGCGTTCGCATTGTCCGCATTGCGGCCATCAGCTGTCGTGGTACGAAAACATCCCGGTGCTGAGCTGGCTGGCGCTGCGTGGCAAGTGCCGCAGCTGCAAGGCGCCGATCTCGGCGCAGTATCCAGCCGTCGAGTTGTTGACGATGCTGCTGTTCGTGGCGTGCGTGTGGCGCTTCGGCTTCGGTTGGCAGGGTTTCGGGGCGCTGGTGCTGACCGGGTTCCTGGTCGCGGCTTCGGGCATCGACGTGCGGACCCAGTTGCTGCCCGATTCGCTCACCCTGCCGCTGATGTGGCTGGGGTTGATCGCGAGTCTCGACAACCTCTACATGCCCGCGAAACCCGCCCTGCTGGGCGCGGTGGTGGGCTACGCGAGCCTGTGGACGGTCTGGTGGCTGTTCAAGCAGGCGACCGGCAAGGAAGGTATGGGCCACGGAGACTTCAAGTTGCTGGCCGCGCTGGGCGCCTGGTGCGGGCTGAGCGGGCTGCTGCCGATCATTCTGCTGTCGGCCGTGGCTGGCGCGATCATCGGGTCGATCATGCTCGCGGTGCAGGGACGTGACCGGTCGACGCCGATTCCGTTTGGGCCGTACCTGGCCATCGCGGGCTGGGTGACCTTCATGTGGGGTCACGACCTGGTCGAGAGCTACAAACAACTCGCCGGCCTCGGCTGACCGCAGTTTCGCGATGAGCGTGTTGATCATCGGCCTGACCGGCGGCATCGCCTCGGGCAAGACCGCGGCGACGCAGGCGTTCGAGCGACGCGGCATCGTGGTGGCGGATGCCGATCTGGCTGCGCGTGAGGCGGTCGCGCCGGGCAGTACGGGCCTGGCTGCGGTCGTCGATACGTTCGGGGCGGATGCGCTCGCGGAAGACGGCAGCCTCGATCGCGCCGCGATGCGGCGTCGCATCTTCGAGGATCCGCAGGCTCGTGTACGGCTGGAAGCCATCATCCATCCGCGTGTACGTGCTGCGTTGCGTGCAGCCTGTGAGGCGGCGCCCGGGCCTTATGCGGTCGCGGCGATTCCATTGCTGACCGAAGGCGGGCGCGCGGCATATCCGTGGCTGCATCGCGTGCTGGCGATCGACGTGCCGCGTGACCTGCAGCTGGCACGACTGCTGGCGCGCGACGGAATCGACGAGATTCTTGCTGAGCGGATGGTGGCTGCGCAGGTTTCGCGCGAGGCGCGATTGGCGATTGCGGACGATGTGATCGTCAACGACGGGACGCTCGAGGCGCTGGATGCGGCGGTGGACGTGCTGGATGGGACGTATCGTGGGATGGCGGCGTCGGGTTCGTAAGCGGGAAGGTGTCGCCCCGCAGCATGTGCGTCAGCGAGACCTGTCGTCTGTTGGATGTGTAAGGCGAAGCGAAACCCTTCGCTGGGAAGCCGTACGTCGCGCAACTATTGCGGCCCCACCCATTCGTACCGATCGCGGCACCGGGTAAAGCGCCTCAACGCGGCACGTCGGCAAGCAGACATCTGTATCCGCGTTGTTCGATTCCGAAGACGGCCTGCCGATACGATTTGCCCGCGCTCTGGAAGCAAAACCCTCGCGTCATCAGACATGAGAAGCGCGTGCCGCGTTGATCGGGCCAGGCGTTATCGCGAGCATTTGCCCTCACCCCAACCCCTCTCCCGGGGGGAGAGGGGCTCTGCAGAACTGCGTCGATTAGCGATGTGCGGTCGATTAGCGATGCGCGTCGCTTGCGCGTGGCGTAGCGCGCTTCGATGACTGCCATCGCTACGCGGCGTTCGCCCGCACTCTCGTGAGGCGGGCAGTCAGCTGACGCGCGCAGGTCTCTTGAGGCCTCAGGGGAGTTGCAGCAGAAGTCGGGCGGGCTGGACCCGAAGTCTCTTTCGCTGAGAGGCGGGACGCTCGCGTCGTCTCTATCGGACGGGCGCGCTGGGTTTCGCTGCGCTCTACCCATCCAACGGAATGCGCAGCGCGCGATGCGCTCAGCCGGGTGACCACAGGCTCCGGATTGCGGCGATGCCCTGGGCGCCATGGCGGCGGGCTTCGGGGATGTCGTCGGGCGTCATGCCGCCGATGGCGTAGATCGGCAGGGCCGTGGTCTCGCGCAGGCGGGCGAAGGCGGTCCAGCCGATGCCGGGTTCGCCGGGGTGGCTGGCAGTCTCGGCGACAGGGCCGAGGACGACGAAGTCGCAGCTCAGACGCGCCGCGTGGGACAGGTCGTCGGCGGTGTGGCAGGAGGCCGCCAGCAGGGTGCCTTCGGGGACCGGGCGCTCGGTGAGCGTCTGCAGGACGGATGATTTCAGATGCACGCCCACGCCGGCCGCCAGCGCGACTTCAGTGGGTCCGTTGAACAGGAGTTGCGCGTCGCGCCTGCGACAGCGGGCGGCTGCCTGCTGCAGCAGCGCGTTCTGGCGCTCGTCCGGGATGCCCGGCAGGCGCAGCTGGATCCGCCGGATGCCGCGTCGCAGGGCGTCATCGAGAGCCTGCAGCCAGGGCGCGTCCGTGTCGCCGGGTGGCGGCGTCACGAGATAACGGTCGGGGGTCTGCAATGCGGCGACGACGGGCAGATCTGCCGGCGGCATCGAGTAACGACCGAGTTTCTCGGGCGCGACCCAGGCCAGCGCCTGACCTTCCTTTCCCTTCGGCACACCATCCCAATGCGTGACATGACGGACGTCGAGTCGCAGACGTTTGCTCGGATACTGCTGCGGCACCGCCATCAGCGGAGGGCCCACGGTGACGTGAATGCCCAACTCTTCGTCGAGTTCGCGGATCAGGGCAGCCTCGGGCGTTTCGCCGGGCTCGCGTTTGCCGCCCGGGAACTCCCACAGGCCCGGCATGTCGCGATTGGGCGTGCGGCGTGACAGCAGGATGCGGCCGCGCTTGTCGGTGATGACGCCGGCAACGACCTCGATGACGCGTTCGCTCATGCCGCTCGGGAATCCGGAGAGGGCAGTCAGGTTAGGCGGGGTACGGGCGGTTTGCCAGCCGTCGTGATGGTCAGGTTCGCACTCGCTGCGCAGGTGCAGCTCGAGCGCCCTTCCCTCGGGGCAGGATTGGTGTGAGGGCGTCGCTCGCGAGAGCCCCGCGCTCACCCGACGCGCTTCGCACATCGACCCCGGATCAAGTCCGGGGCAGGCTCTCTCACGGAAGGAGACGCGTGATTGACGCAGTTGCAGAAAGACCGCTCGATCGCCTTGGGCTTCGACCCAGCTGAGCCCCTCTCTTGCTGGGAGAGAGGCTGGGATGAGGGCGCGACTTGGCGAATGACACTCGAGAATCACCAAGCCCTCACCCGACGCGCGTTGCGCGTCGACCTCTCCCGGAGGGAGAGGTATCAGGAAACAAACTGATAGGAACTCAGCTCAACTGCCCATGGCAGTGCTTGAACTTCTTGCCGCTGCCGCAGGGGCACGGATCGTTGCGGCCGACCTTATCGCCGTCGCGGACGATCGGCGCCTGTGCGCCCTGCGATGCAGCGGCAGCGCGCACGTCTTCGGCTTCCTCGTCGGCGCCGTAGCCGCCGGCGTCGGCGTGCTGGAACTGGGCCTGGTTGAGCTTGGCTTCGACCTGGCGGCGCTCTTCGGCTTCCAGCGCGGCGATCTCGTCTTCGCTGCGCACGCGCACGCGCGCCAGCATCGTTACGACGTCGTGCTTGACCTTGTCGAGCATCTCGGAGAACAGCTCGAACGCTTCGCGCTTGTATTCCTGCTTCGGCTGCTTCTGCGCGTAGCCGCGCAGGTGGATGCCCTGGCGCAGGTAGTCCATGCGACCCAGGTGCTCCTTCCAGCCCTGGTCGAGCACGTTGAGCATGATGTGCTTCTCGAGCATGCGCATCGTCTCGTCGCCGAGCGAGGCTTCCTTCTCGGCGAACAGGCGATCGACTTCCTGCTGCACGTGATCGGCGATCTGCTCGGAATCGAGCTCTTCGCTGGTCTTGGCCATCTCGGTCAACGGCAGACGCACGCTGAACTCGCGGTCGATCTCCGACTCCAGACCCGGCAGGTCCCACTGTTCGTCGATCGACTGCGGCGGGACGTAGCGGCCGACGATGCCGGCTATGACGTCGGCGCGGATGCCGTCGACGTTGTCCTTGATGCTCTCCGCGTCCAGCAGCTCGTCGCGTTGGCCGTAGATCACCTTGCGCTGGTCGTTGTTGACGTCGTCGAAGTCCAGCAGGTTTTTGCGGATGTCGAAGTTATGCGCTTCCACCTTGCGCTGCGCGTTCGCAATCTGCTTGGTGACCAGCGGCGACTCGATGATGTCGTCTTCCTGCAGGCCCATGCGCGCCATGACCTTCTGCACCCAGTCGGCGGCGAAGATGCGCATCAGGTTGTCTTCGAGCGACAGATAGAAGCGGCTCGAACCCGGGTCGCCCTGACGGCCCGAACGGCCACGCAGCTGGTTGTCGATGCGGCGCGATTCGTGGCGTTCGGTGCCGATGATGTGCAGGCCGCCGGCGGCCTTGACCGCGTCGTGGCGCACCTGCCACTCGCTGCGCAGCTTGGCTTTCGTCGCGTCGTCGACCGGCACGCCGGTCTCGGCTTCCAGCGTCGAGAGTTCGGTTTCGAGCGAACCGCCCAGCACGATGTCGGTACCGCGACCGGCCATGTTGGTCGCGATGGTCACCGCGCCCGGACGACCGGCCTGCGCGATGATCGTCGCCTCGCGCTCATGCTGCTTGGCATTGAGCACTTCGTGGTGGATGCCTTCCTTGCGCAGGTGCTCGGACAGCAGTTCCGACACTTCGATCGACGTCGTGCCGACGAGCACCGGCTGACCGCGTTCGTTGGCGGCCTGGATTTCGCGTGCGACCGCGCGGTACTTGCCCGGACGGTTGAGGAACACGGCATCGGGCGCGTCCTTGCGGATCATCGGGCGATGCGTCGGGATCACCACGACTTCGAGCGAATAGATGCTTTCGAACTCGAACGCTTCGGTATCCGCGGTACCGGTCATGCCCGAGAGCTTGCCGTACATGCGGAACAGGTTCTGGAAGGTGATGCTGGCGAGCGTCTGGTTCTCGCGCTGCACCGGCACGCCTTCCTTCGCCTCCACCGCCTGGTGCAGACCATCGGACCAGCGACGGCCCGGCAACGTACGGCCGGTGAACTCGTCGACGATGATGACTTCGCCGTCGCGGATGATGTAGTGGTCGTCGCGCTGGTAGATCGCGTGCGCGCGCAGGCCGGCATTGAGGTGATGCACGACGTGGATGTTCTGCGGTGCGTACAGGCTGTCTTCCTCATTGAGGATGCCGGCCTTGCGCAGCAGTTCTTCCGCGTGTTCCTGGCCGGCTTCGGACAGGTGGACCTGCTTGGCCTTCTCGTCGACCCAGAAGTCGCCGTCGCCTTCTTCGGTTTCCTGACGCACCAGCGACGGCACGATCCGGTTGACCTTGATGTAGAGCTCCGGCGAATCGTCGGCCGGGCCGGAGATGATCAGCGGCGTGCGCGCTTCGTCGATCAGGATCGAGTCGACCTCGTCGATGATCGCGTAGTTCAGCGTGCGCTGATACCGATCGGCCTTCGACAGCGCCATGTTGTCGCGCAGGTAGTCGAAGCCGAATTCGTTGTTGGTGCCGTAGGTGATGTCGGCGCGGTAGGCATCGCGCTTGGCTTCGCCGTGCGGCATGCCTGGCCAGATCACGCCGACCGACAGGCCCAGCCAGTTGTAGAGCTTGCCCATCTGCGCCGCGTCGCGGCGGGCCAGATAATCGTTGACCGTGATGACGTGGACGCCCTTGCCCTCGAGTGCGTTGAGGTAGGTCGGCAGCGTGCCGACGAGCGTCTTGCCCTCACCGGTGCGCATCTCGGCGATCTTGCCCATGTGCAGCACCATGCCGCCGATCAGCTGCACGTCGTAGGGACGCATGCCCAGCACGCGCTTGCTGGCCTCGCGGCACACCGCGAAGGCTTCGGGCAACACCTTGTCGAGCGTTTCGCCGTTGGCGACGCGTTCCTTGAACTCGGGCGTCTTGGCCTGCAGTTCGGCGTCCGACAGCGCCTCCATCTGCGGCTCGAGCGCGTTGATCTTCACCACGATCTTCTCGAGCTGTTTGACGAAACGGTCGTTGCGGCTACCGAAGACGCTGGTGAGCAGGCGATTGAGCATTGGAAGTCCGGGTTCTGGAGACGGAACGCGGCCCGGGGCGGTTTCCCCCGAATCCGCAAACAAGAAAAAGGGCGCCTGGCGCCCTCGATGGCAACACGCATTGTAGCTTGGGGAGCGCAGCCGCGTTTTCAAGCGTGGTGGTGGCGCTGCTCGCTGCGCTGTGCCGGCGGTGCGGCTGGTGTGCGTGGCACGTGCGGACGTGCTGCCCTCACCCGACGCGCTTTGCGCGTCGACCCCGGATCAGGTCCGGGGCAGGCTCTCTCCCGGAGGGAGAGGTGTCGATCCTCCAGCGACGCGAATTGGCCAAGCGCAGATGAGTACCGCTGCGCTCTACCCATCCTGCGCAAGCGCGGTGGTGCGCTTACTGCCGGCTGACGCCCATATCGCCGAGGAACTGGCGCGGGTTCTGCACGCGGCCGTTTTCCCAGACTTCGAAATGCACGTGGGCGCCGGTCGAGCGGCCGGTCGAGCCGGCCTTGGCGATCTCGTCGCCAACGCGAACCAGATCACCCACCTTCACCACGTTGCGCGAGTTGTGCGCGTAGCGGGTGACGTAGCCGTTGCCGTGGTCGACTTCGACCACGTTGCCGTAGCCGCTGCGCACGCCCGAATAGCTGACCACGCCATCGGCGACGGTCATCACGCGGTCGCCGGTACGGGCGTCGAAGTCGATGCCCTTGTGGAACTGGCCGCCGCGACCGAACGGGTCGGCGCGATAGCCGTAGGACGAGGTCACGAAGCTGCTGGCGACCGGCGAGCGCGACGGCAGTGCGTTCTGTTCGATGCGGCGATCGAACAGCAGCGCTTCGAGTACCGAAAGCTGCTGGCCGGAGCTGGCGAGGTCGCCGTCGAGCGCGTCCATGCCGCCGAGCAGCTTGCGGGCCGGCATGTCGCGCGCCGGTTCCGCACCACCCTGACCGACCGGACGGTCGAAATCGAACTCGCCGTCTTCGAGGCCTGCGCCACGTGCGAGGCGGTCGCCGAGCGCGTTGAGCCGGTTCGCCTGCGCCTGCAGCTCGCCCATGCGGGCGGCGAGTGCGTTGATCTCGCGCTGCGCGTCGCGGCGGGTGTCTTCGATGCCCTGCTCGTTCGCCGTGGCCACGCCATGCATGCGCGCGACTTCGGCGGCATTGAGCGCGGCGCCGCCGCACAGGCTGGCGACCGCGACGGCGGTCATGACGGTGAGGGGCTTGCGTACCGCGAGTGCGCGGGCCTTGGCGGCCACCTGCGCAGCGCGGCCGCGCATATCATTCAACAACGAATCTAGAGTCATGCGTGCCAATGTCTGATTTCAGGTCCAGGTCCAAGCCACCCCGAATCGGTGCATCCCGTAGCGGGATTCCGACGGCCGCGCTGGACGCGGCACTGGGTGGTGCGTCGGCCGATCCGATCCGCCGGGCCATGTGGCTCGACGCGTTGGACCGCCGCCTCGTTCCCCTGCTGCCTCCGTCGCTGGCGCCGCATGCGCGGCTGGCCAATGTCGATGGCAGCAGGCTGGTCTTCCTCGTCGATTCGCCCATCTGGCACGCCAGGCTGCGCCTGTCGGCCGATGTGCTGCTCGACGCCGCCCGGTCCATCGGGCTGGATGTCAGCGACATCGTGATCAGGACCTCGACCCGACCGCTTCGACCGGAGGTCGATGCAGGCCGCGCACGTCCGACACCGCCGTCCGCCGTGGCCCGCAGGGCTGTGGCAGCCGCGCTGGCCTCGTTGCAACCGCCAGATGACGACGACAACGGGACGCGATGAGTCGGGAGATCCGTTTTCCCCTGGTCATCGACGTGGACGTCGGGTGAAGGGGAGCGGGCATCCTACCGGCGGTTCCACGGCAGGAAGTTAACTGAAAATTAAATATTCAGAAATTTAGAGTTAAATTTCTGTTAGGTGCGCGGCTAGCCCTGAACCGTCCGGGTGCGATGTCACCGGAGTTCATCGGAGATTGCCGAAGGTGAATGCCGCGGATCAGGCGATCGCGGGCGTGCCGTAGGCGACCGGCGCCGGCGCGGTCTTGTCGAAGCTGACCTTTTCCCACGCATCCGCTTCAGCCAGCAATGCGCGCACCAGCTTGTTGTTGAGCGCGTGGCCGGACTTGTAGCCGACGAAGCGGCCGAGGATCGGATGACCGGCGAGATACAGATCGCCCACCGCGTCGAGGATCTTGTGGCGCACGAACTCGTTGGCGTAACGCAGGCCGTCGTCGTTGAGCACACGGAACTCGTCGAGCACGATCGCATTGTCCATCGAGCCGCCGAGGCCGAGGTTGCGCTCGCGCATGTATTCGAGATCGCGCATGAAACCGAAGGTGCGTGCGCGGCTGACTTCGCGGATGTAGGCCTCGGTCGAGAACTCGACTTCGGCGCGCGACTGCGCGACCGGAATCGCCGGGTGATCGAAGGCGATGGTGAAATCGAGCTTGAAGCCGTCGTAGGGCTCGAAGCGCGCGATCTTGTCGCCTTCGCGGACTTCCACCGGCTTGAGCACGCGGATGAAACGCTTGGGCGCGTCCTGCTCGACCACACCGGCCGACTGCAGCAGGAACACGAAGGGACCGGACGAGCCGTCCATGATCGGCACTTCGGCCGCGGACAGTTCGATATAGAGGTTGTCGACGCCCAGGCCCGCGAGCGCGGACATCAGGTGTTCGACGGTCTGCACGTTGGCCGGGCCACAACTCAGGCCGGTGCACAACGTGGTTTCGGTGACGAGGTTGCCGTCAGCCGGAATCTCGACCACGGGGTCCAGGTCGACACGGCGGAACACGATGCCGGTGTCGGGCGCTGCCGGACGCAAGGTCAGGAACACTTTCTCGCCACTGTGCAGGCCGACGCCTGTCGCGCGGATCACGTTCTTGATGGTGCGTTGGCGGGGCATGGGGGAGTCCGCAGGGAGGGAGGATCCGCGTGTCCGTCATGGGACTGTCATCGGAACCGGGGGGCAGATTATCACGGCACCGCCTGAACCTGAACGAAAGCGCGACGGTGCATCAAGGCGCTGGATGCATGCGGAAATCCGCACGGCAGCGCCGGAAAACGGTCCACCGGAAAACCCGGTGGACCCAAAGGCGCCGCGCGGACAACGCGACGCCGGGCAAAACTTCATGGCGGGAGGACGATCCGCCATGCAGCGGCATGCCATCGCCGCGCACCGCTCAACGGTGCGCGCGCAACGGACTGCCGCGATCGACGCGGATCAGTCGGCCTGGCGGCGCAGAAACGCCGGGATGTCCAGGTAGCTGCTGTCGCTGCCGAAATCGGCCGCCTTCGGCGCGTCCGACGACTCGGCGCGGGTCGCACCGCGCAGCGGCGATGCCGCCGAAGCGCCGCCACCGTTGCCGCGCAGCGATGCCGCGATGCTGTGGCCCGGGCTGTACGGGGCCACGGCGTCGGACTCGTCGTCGATCAGCATGCCGGTCGTGCCGTCACGGACGCCACGCTGATTGTTGCTGATCAGCTGCACCTGCGGCTTGCCGCGGCCGGCGCTGTCACCGTTGTAGCCAGTGGCGCGCGCGGGTGCGCGGTTGAGGCCGGTGGCGACCACGGTCACGCGGACTTCGTCCTGCATGTCGGGATCGAGCACGGTGCCGATGACGATGGTCGCGTCTTCGCTGGCGAAGTTCTCGACGGTGCGGCCGACTTCGTCGAACTCGGCCATCGTGAAGTCCGCGCCCGCGGTGATGTTGACCAGGATGCCGTTCGCGCCGGCCAGGTTGACGTCGTCGAGCAGCGGGTTCTGGATCGCGGCTTCGGCGGCAGCCTGCGCGCGGTCGTCGCCACGTGCGTTGCCGGTGCCCATCATCGCGAGGCCCATTTCCGACATCACGGTGCGCACGTCGGCGAAATCGACGTTGATCAGGCCCGGACGGACGATCAGATCGGCGATGCCCTGCACGGCGCCCAGCAGCACGTCGTTGGCGGCGCGGAACGCCTGGATCATCGTGGCGTTGCGGCCCAGGACGGTGATCAGCTTCTCGTTGGGAATGGTGATCAGCGAGTCGCAATGCGCCGACATCTCTTCGATGCCCTTGAGCGCGACCTGCATGCGGCGACGGCCTTCGAACGGGAACGGCTTGGTGACCACGGCGACGGTCAGGATGCCCATCTCCTTGGCCAGCTGCGCGACGACCGGGGCTGCGCCGGTGCCGGTGCCGCCGCCCATGCCGGCGGTGATGAACACCATGTCCGCGCCCTGCAGCGCATCCATGATGATCTCGCGGTCTTCGAGTGCGGCCTGACGGCCGACTTCCGGGTTGGCGCCGGCGCCCAGACCCTTGGTGACGCTGCTGCCGAGCTGCAGCTGCAGCTTGGCGCCGCAGTTCTTGATCGCCTGCGAATCGGTGTTGGCGGTGATGAACTCCACGCCGTCGACGCTGTTGTTGACCATGTGTGCGACCGCGTTGCCACCGCCGCCACCGACGCCGATGACCTTGATCACCGCGTTTGGAGCCATCTTCTCGACCAGTTCGAAATGTGCCATGTCCGTCGTCCTCTGGGTTTGGGCCGGGTTCGGCGTGGTGTCCACGTCCTTCCCGGCATCTATTGGTTTAGGTACTGCATGCCGCACTTGCGTCTGTCGCCGTCGCCCTGCCCGCCGCATCCCGCACTGGCGCGAATCAGAATTCGCCGTTGAACCGCGCCCACATCTTTTTCACCCACCCGCCGGCGCGACCGCCGGAAACCACCGGACGCCGCGGGTGTTCGATCTGGCTGCCCATCAGCAGCAGGCCCACGCCACTGGCGTGCACCGGATTGCCGACCACCTCGCCCAGGCCCGTGACGTGCTGCGGAATGCCCACGCGCACCGGCATCTGCAGCATTTCCTCGGCGAGTTCGACCACGCCTTCCATCTTCGAAGCGCCACCGGTCAGCACCATGCCGGCGCGGACGTGCTGCTCGAAGCCCGAGCGGCGCAGTTCGGCCTGCACCATCTCGAAGATCTCCTCGTAGCGCGCCTGCACCGCCTGCGCCAGCGACTGGCGCGGCAGGCGACGCGGCGGACGATCGCCGACGCTCGGCACCTGGATCGATTCCTCGCTGGTCGCCAGCTGCGCCAGCGCGCAGGCGTAGCGGACCTTGATCTGCTCGGCTTCCGGCGTCGGCGTGCGCAGCATGTGCGCGATGTCTTCGGTGACCTTGTCGCCGGCGATCGGCAGCGAAGCCGTGTGGCAGATCGCGCCCTGCACGAACACCGCCAGATCCGTCGTACCCGCGCCCATGTCGACCAGCACCACGCCGAGCTCGCGCTCGTCCGAGGTGAGTACCGCAGTGCTCGAGGCCAGCGACGACAGGATCAGATCGTCGATCTGCAGACCGCAGCGCTGCACGCACTTGCTGATGTTGGCAGCGGCCGACTGCGCGCACACCACGAGGTGCGCATGCACTTCGAGGCGCACGCCGGTCATGCCGACCGGATTGCGGATGCCTTCCTGCGAATCGTCGAGCACGTACTCGCGCGGAATCGCATGCAGGATCTTCTGGTCGGCCGGAATCGCGACGGCCTTGGCGGCGTCGAGCACGCGGTCCAGATCGGCCCAGGTCACTTCGTTGTCGCGGATCGGCACGATGCCCGGCGAGTTGCGGCACTGCACGTGGTTGCCGGAGATCGACGCGTAGACCGAGCGGATCTCGCAGCCGGCCATCAGCTCCGCCTCTTCCACTGCGCGCTGGATCGACTGGACTGTCGATTCGATGTCGACGACCACGCCGCGCTTGAGCCCGCGCGATTCGTGGCTGCCGATGCCGATGACTTCGATCGGATTGCCCGGCGAATACTCGCCGACCAGCGCCACCACTTTCGAGGTGCCGATGTCGAGTCCGACGATGAGCGTCTTGTCGCCTTTGCGGTTCATGTGAGGCCGTGCTTCTGGATGCGGAGTGCGTGGGAGATCGGGGCCACCGCGACGCGGTTGGCAGGTGCGCCGGCCGGCGCCGCGGCGCCTGCAGCGGCAGCGGCAGCGGCTTCGGCCGGTTCGGGCTGCGCCCAGACGAGAGCGAAGCCGTTGGTGTAGCGGAGGTCGGCGCGCGCGAGCGGCTCGCTGCGGCCGGTGGTCAGGCGCGGCAGCATCCGCGCGAACCGCGCCAGGCGGAGGCGCGCTTCCTGGCTGCCGACGATGACTTCGGTGCCGCTCGACAGCGTCAGCTGCCAGCTGCCGCGTGCGTCGAGCACGACGCGTTCGACCTGCACGCCGGCACCGCCGAACAGATCGCGGGATTCGTTGTAGAGCGCGACGATGTCGGCGATGCGGTTTTCCGGACCGTCGAAGCGCGGCATCTCCGCCGGCGCCTCGACGCCTTCGGCGGCGAACAGCCGGCCGCGCGTCGACAGCAGGCGCGCGTCGCCCCAGTGCGCGAACGGCACGTGTTCGGCGATCCGCACTTCCAGCACGTCCGGCCATTTCTTGCGCACTTCGACGCCCGCGACCCACGGCACGCGTGCGACATCGCGCTGCGCATCGCCGAGATCGACGGCGAAGAAGCCACGCTGCGCATGCGGCAGCACCGCGGCGCGCACGCGCGCGGTGTCGACCTGCTCCAGACCGTCGTTGACGCGCAGCACGCGCAGCGGCCAGCGCTCGGCGCCGATCCAGCCGTTGACGACGGCGACCACAGGCAGGGCCACCAGCGCAATCGCCAGTGCCCACGCCAGGACCCGCGCCATCGTGCCGAACGCCTGGTTCATCGCGGCGCCACCTCCGAGGGGATGGTCGCTTCGAGCACGCGCCAGCACAGCGCCGGATAGTCGATGCCGATCTTCGCCGCGGCCTTGGGCACCAGCGAGTGACTGGTCATGCCCGGCGCGGTGTTCACTTCGAGCAGCAGCAGCGCGCCGGTGCGACGGTCGCGCATCACGTCGACGCGGCCCCAGCCGCTGCAGCCGGCGGACACGAACGCATCGACCGCGAGCGCACCGATGCGCATCTCGTCGTCGCCGTCCAGGCCCGGGCACAGGTACTGGGTGTCGTCGGACACGTACTTGGCTTCGTAGTCGTACCAGGCGCCCTTGGGCACGATGCGGATCGACGGCAACGCGCGCGGGCCTTCGACGTCTTCGATCACCGCGACGGTCAGTTCGTCGCCCTCGACCATCTGCTCCATCAGCAGTTCGCCGGGATAGCGCGCGGCGAGTTCCACCGCGGCGTCCAGGTCGGCGTCTTCGAACACGCGGCTGATGCCGACGCTCGAACCTTCCTTCGACGGCTTGATGATGACCGGCAGACCGATCTCGCGCGCGGCCGCATGCACGTCGTCGCCGGGCTGCAGGCGGCGGTAGCGCGGCGTCGGCAGATCGAGGCTCATCCACACCTGCTTGGTGCGGATCTTGTCCATGGTCAGCGCCGAACCCAGCACGCGCGAACCCGTGTACGGAATCGCGAACGCATCACACAGACCCTGCACCACGCCGTTCTCGCCATCACCGCCGTGCAGGATGTTGAACACGCGGTCGAAGCGGCCGGCGACGATGTCCTTGGCGAGCGCGGGCACGCCGTCGACGGCATGCGCATCGACGCCGCGCGAGCGCAGCGCATCGAGCACGCCCTGCCCCGACTGCAGCGAGACTTCGCGCTCCGAACCCGGGCCGCCGAGCAGCACGGCGACGCGACCGAACACGGCCGGATCGGTGAAACGCGGCGGCGACAGCGTCAGGCTCATCGCGCGGCCTCCGTCACCTGGAAACCGGACTGCGCCAGCTGCTGCACGGCCGCGCCAATGTCGCCGGCGCCCATCATCAGCAGCAGATCGCCGTCCTGCAGGATGTCGGGCAACACGCCGGCGAGTTCGTCGGCGCCATTGACGACGACGGGATCGATGCGGCCACGCGCACGGATCGCACGCGCCAGTGCTTTCGCATCCGCGCCGGCGATCGGCGCTTCGCCGGCCGGATAGACCTCGGTCAGCACCAGCGCGTCGACATCCGACAGTACCCCGGCGAAATCGTCGAACAGGTCACGCGTGCGGCTGTAACGGTGCGGCTGGAACGCGACGACGAGGCGACGATCGCTCCAGCCACCACGCGCGGCTTCGAACACCGCGGCGAGTTCCTTCGGGTGATGGCCGTAGTCGTCGACCAGCTGCACGCGCGCGCCGGTCGGGGTGACCAGTTCGCCGAGCAGATTGAAGCGGCGGCCGATGCCTTCGAAGCGGCCGAGCGCAGCGACGATCGCTTCCGGCGCGACGCCGAGCTGCCAGCCCACTGCAGCGGCGGCAAGTGCGTTGAGCACGTTGTGGCGGCCGGGCAGCGCAAGACGCGCGCGGACGCGGGTGTTCTCGGGCAGACACAGCGTGAACGTCATTGCCGCACCGTCCTGGCCGATGTCTTCGGCGCGCACGTCGGCGTCTTCAGACAGACCGTAGGTCATCACGTGACGCGGCGTTTCGGACGCGAGACGCGCGACTTCGGCGTCATCGATGCACAGCACCGCCAGGCCGTAGAACGGCAGGCGGTGCAGGAATTCGTGGAATGCGGCCTGCACACGGGCGAAGTCGCCGCCGTAATTCTCCAGATGATCGGCGTCGATGTTGGTGACGATCGCGATCAGCGGATTCAGGCGCAGGAAGCTGCCGTCACTCTCGTCGGCCTCGGCCACCAGCCAGTCGCCGCTGCCCAGCCGTGCATTCGCGCCTGCTGCCAGCAGCTGGCCACCGACGACGAAGGTCGGATCGAGACCGCCCTCGGCAAGCACGCTCGCGGTCAGCGACGTCGTGGTCGTCTTGCCGTGCGTGCCGGCCACCGCGATGCTGCGTCGGAAGCGCATCAGCTCGGCGAGCATCTCCGCGCGCGGCACCACCGGAATGCGCTGCGCGCGCGCTTCCATCAGTTCGGGATTGTCGTGGCGGATCGCGCTCGACACGACCACGCAATCGGTGCCCAGCACGTTGGCCGCGGCGTGACCGCGATGCACCGTCGCGCCGAGGCGTGTGAGGCGACGCGTAGTCGCGCTGTCGGCAGTGTCGGAACCCGACACCTTGTAGCCCAGCGTGCACAGCACTTCGGCGATGCCGCTCATGCCGATGCCGCCGATGCCGACGAAATGCACGCGCGAGAACACCTTGGCGAAGTCTTCCTTCGACAGGCCGCGGGTCTGGTGGAGACGACGGATCATGCTTGGCTCCTGCCGCCGAAGCTCGGCTCGACACGCTGCTGCAGGCGGCTGGTGCCGCGCGACAGCGACGCCGACTGCACGGGCAGCGGGGGCTGGGTGGTGGGGGGCACCGGGCCGGCGGGCGCCGGCGCTGCGGCATCGCCGCGCAACCGGGCGACCTGGCGCTGGGCGCGGTCGAGTTCGTACGAGACGCGCAGCAGCAGGCCCATCGCCACGCAGGTCATCATCACGCTGGAACCGCCCGAAGACACCAGCGGCAGCGTCAGACCCTTGGTCGGCAGCAGGCCGAGATTCACGCCGATCGACACCATGCTCTGCAGGCCGATCATCAGCGCCACACCGAACGCGCAGTAGCCGGCGAAGTGGCGGCGCATCTCGACGCACTTCAGGCCGACCCAGAACGCACGGCCGACCAGCGCGACGAACAGGCCGATCACCAGACACACGCCGATGAAGCCGAGTTCTTCGGCCAGCACCGAGAAGATGAAGTCGGTGTGCGCCTCGGGCAGGTACGACAGCTTCTGCACCGACGCACCCAGACCCACACCGGCGAACTCGCCGCGGCCCACCGCCATCAGCGCATTGCTGAGCTGGTAGCCGGCGCCGAGCTGGTCGGCCCAGGGATCGAGGAACGAGGTCAGGCGACGCACGCGATACGGTTCGAGAATCGCGATGAAGGCGAAGATCGGCAGGCCGATGACCACCGGCGCGGCCATGCGCGGCATGTGTACGCCGCCGAGCACCAGCATGCCGGCGGTCACCGCGAGGATCAGCGAGGCGTGACCGAAGTCGGGCTGCAGCAGCAGCAGGGCGACCAGCGCGACGGCGACGCCGAGCGGCTTGAGCATCGCCGGCCAGGTCGCGTTGACCTCGTCGCGGAAGCGCACCAGATAGCTCGCCAGCCACACGATGTAGATGACCTTGACCGCCTCGACCACCTGGAAGTTCGAGATGCCCAGGTTGATCCAGCGGTGTGCGCCGTTGACCGAACGGCCGAGGCCGGGCACGAACACCAGCGCCAGCAGGCCGAAACAGGCCAGCAGCACGAAGCGGTCGTACTTCTCGACGGTCTTGAGTTCGGTGCGCATCACCGCGAACGCGAGGCCGACGCCCAGCGCGAGGAACATCAGATGACGCGTCAGGAAGTAGTAGCGGCCGACGCGCATGTCTTCGCCGATCGCGATCGAGCTCGACGCGACCATGATCACGCCGAGCGTCGCGATCGACACGATGATGCCGACCAGCCACGGATCGAAGCGGCCGACGATGTCGTCGATGCGCGTCGCCTGACGGGCGGCGGCGCTGTCGTGGGCCATGGTGTCGTAGGTCCGGGCCATCAGCGCACCTTCAACGTGGCGAGGCCGACCAGCACCAGGATCACCGAGATGATCCAGAAGCGCACGATCACGCGCGGCTCGGGCCAGCCCTTGAGTTCGAAGTGGTGGTGGATCGGCGCCATGCGGAACACGCGCTTGCCGGTCAGCTTGAAGCTGGCGACCTGGATCATCACCGACAGCGTTTCGATGACGAAGATGCCGCCCATGATCACCAGCACCAGTTCCTGACGCACGATCACCGCCATCGTGCCGAGCACGGCGCCGAGCGCCAGCGCACCGATGTCGCCCATGAAGACCATGGCCGGATACGTGTTGAACCACAGGAACCCGAGCCCGGCCCCGGCGATCGCCGCGCAGATGATCACCAGTTCACCCGCGCCCGGCACCTGCGGGATCTGCAGATAGTTCGAGAACACCGCATTGCCCGAGGCGTAGGCGAACACGCCCAGGCCGCAGGCGACCAGCACCGTCGGCATGATCGCCAGACCGTCGAGGCCGTCGGTGAGATTCACCGCGTTCGAGAAGCCGACGATCCAGAAGTAGGCGATCGCGACGAAGCTGATGCCGGCCAGTGGCAGTGCGATCGACTTGAACAGCGGCACGTAGAACGTGGTGGCTGCGGCGACATCGGCATACAGATAGAGGTACAGGCCGGCGGCGAGGCCGAAGATCGACTGCAGCAGGTACTTCCAGCGCGACTTCAGACCGTTGGGATCGCGCTTGACGATCTTGATCCAGTCGTCGTACCAGCCGATCGCACCGAAGGCGACCATTACGCCCATCACGACCCAGACATACCTGTTGCGCAGATCGCCCCACATCAGCACCGACAGGAAGATCGTCAGCAGGATCAGCGCGCCACCCATCGTCGGCGTGCCGGCCTTGGAGAAATGCGTCTGCGGTCCGTCCTGACGGATCGGCTGGCCACCCTTGAACTGGGCGAGCTTGCGGATCACCGCCGGGCCCAGCCACAGCGACAGCAGCAGCGAGGTCAGCGCCGCGAGGATGCCGCGGAACGTCAGGTACTCGAACAGCTTGAAGAAGTCTTCCAGACCCTGCAGCCAGCGGGCGAGTTCAAGCAGCATGTCCGGTTCCTTCAGTGGTGCGCAGCGCGGTGACCACACGGTCCATCGCACTGCCGCGCGAGCCCTTGACCAGTACGCGCGCATCAGCGTGCAGGTCGGCCCGCAGCGCTTCGATCAGCGCTTCGTGGGTATCGAATCGGCGCGCACCGTCGCCGAAGGCATCGGCCGCGGCCGCGCTCAGTGCGCCCAGCGCATACAACCGTGCGATGCCGGCGGACTTCGCGCGCACGCCGGCCTGGGCGTGCATCGCCGCGCCGTCGCTGCCGAGTTCGCGCATGTCGCCGAGCACCAGCCAGCGATCGCCGCCGCCGGCGGCGAGCGTGTCGATGGCGGCGTTGAGCGAGCCGGGATTGGCGTTGTAGCTGTCGTCGATCAGCACCGCGCCTTCGGCCAGCGTGTAACGGACCAGACGGCCGGCGACCGCTTCGGCGCTGTCGAGCGCGGCGACGATCGTGGCCAGCGGCACGCCGGCGGCGAGCGCGATGGCGGTCGCCGCGAGCGCGTTGCGCACGTTGTGGCGACCGGGCAGCGGCAGCGTGACGTCGGCCTCGCCCGCGGGCGTGAGCAGACGGAAACGCGCACCGGCATCGTCGAGACGCACGTCGCGCGCGGACACGTCGGCGGTCGCCTCGATGCCGAAGCGCAGCAGGCGACGGCCGTGCGCGCGTTCGGCGAAGAACGGGGCAAAGGCGTCGTCGGCATTGATGACGGCGGTGCCGTCGGCCGGCAGCGCGTCGTAGATCGCGGCCTTGGTGTCGGCGATGCCGAGCAGGCTGCCCATGCGTTCCATGTGCGCCGGCGCGATGTTGTTGACCAGTGCGATGCGCGGCTGCGCGATGGCGGTCAGATACGCGATGTCGCCCGGCTTGCCGGCGCCCATCTCGTAGACCGCGAACACCGCGTCCTCCGGTGCATCGAGCACGGCCAGCGGCAGACCGATCTCGTTGTTGAAGTTACCGGGATTGAAGCTGGTAGGTGCGTGACGCGACAGGATCGCGGCGACCAGCTGCTTGACGCTGGTCTTGCCGTTGCTGCCGGTGATCGCCACGACCGTCGCGGCGCGCGCGCGCTGCACCGCGGTCGCCAATGCACCGAGCGCGAGCTGCGGATCGCCGACCACGATCTGCGGCAGCGCGATGTCGAGCGGACGCGCGACCAGTGCTGCGCGCGCACCGCGGGCGGCGGCATCGGCGACGTGATCATGCCCGTCGAAGTTGTCGCCCTTCAGCGCGACGAACAGCAGTGCATGCACCTCAGCCGCATCGAGCTTGCGTGTGTCGGTGGCGACGGCATCGATCGGAAAATCGCTGTCGACGCCGTGCAGGCGACCGTTGACCAGCTGTGCGATGCGGGCGAGCGACAGCGGATTCATCGCGCGCCTCCCACATCACGTGCATCCAGCGCGGCCTGCGCGACGACGCGGTCGTCAAAGGCGTGCTGCACGCCGTCGATTTCCTGGTAGGGCTCGTGACCCTTGCCGGCGATCAGCACGATGTCGCCCGGCTTCGATTCGCCGATCGCACGTTCGATCGCGCGACGGCGATCGCGCTCGATCGTGACGGCGTCGGGCAGTGCGAAGCCGGCCATGATGTCGGCGACGATCGCATCGCCGTTTTCGCCGCGCGGGTTGTCGTCGGTGACGATGACGCGGTCGGCATTCGCTTCGGCAATGGCCGCCATCTGCGGACGCTTGCCGGTGTCGCGCTCGCCGCCGCAGCCGAACACGCAGACCAGTTCGCCGCGCAGATGACCGCGCAGCGACTGAAGTGCCTGCTGCAGCGGATCGGGCTTGTGCGAGTAGTCGACGACGACAAGCGGTTGTGTGTCGCCGCCACCGAGGCGGTTCATGCGGCCGGCAATCGGCTGCAGGCCGGCGAGCACGCGCACGATGTCCGCAGGTGCGTACCCCAGCGCGCGCAGCACGCCGGCAACGACCAGCAGGTTGTCGACATTGAAGCGGCCGAGCAGCGCCGCGCGCACCGGCAGCGACTGGCCGTCGATGCGCAGCGTGAACGCGATGCCGCGATCGTCGAGCGCGATGTCGTGTGCGGCGATGTCGGCGGCGGCATTGCCGGCGGCGCTGATCGTGATCGCACGGACGCTGTCGGCGAGCTGCGCGGGCAGCGTCGCGCCGAAGGCGTCGTCGATATTGATCACGGCGGCCTTGAGGCCCTCGCGCACGAACAGCTTGGCCTTCGCCGCGCCGTAGCCGGCCATGTCGCCGTGGTAGTCGAGATGGTCGCGGGTGAGATTGGTGAACACCGCGACGTCGTAATGCACGGCATCGACGCGGCCCTGGTCGAGCGCGTGCGAGCTGACTTCCATCGCCACCGCAGCTGCGCCGGCGTCGCGCAGCTGCGCGAGCAGCGCATGCGTCTGCAGCACCAGCGGCGTGGTGAAACCGGTCGGCTCGACCGCGCCATGCAGACCGGCGCCGAGCGTGCCGATGGTGCCGGCGCGCGTGCCGATGGCTTCGAAGGCCTGGGCGAGCAGCTGCACCGTCGAAGTCTTGCCGCTGGTGCCGGTCACGCCGACCATCGTCATCGCGTGCGAGGGCTGGCCGTGGAACGCATCGGCCATCGCGCCCATGCGCACACGCAGGCCGGCGACGGCGATCGCATCGGCCGGCAGCGACGGAATCTCCGCCGGCACCGGCGGTTCGAACAGGATCGCGCTGGCGCCGGCGGCGCGCGCGGTGTCGGTGAAATGCAGGCCGTGCGTGCCGAAGCCGCCGATCGCGACGAAAGCATCGCCCGGACGGATCGCGCGGCTGTCCTGCACCAGACCGGTGATCACCGTGTCGGCCGGCACCGCAGCCACGTCGGGCAGCAGTGCGTTGAGGGCCATCGCGCGGCTCATCGCTGGCCTCCAGCGACGTGCGTCGCGGCGACCGGCGTGCTCTGCACGGCGGACACGACCGGCGCGGCCGCAGGCGTCGACGGCGCGGGCACGGTGCGGCCCTGCTCGCGCGCACGCTTCGCATCGGCCGTGGCCTGCGCGGCCAGCCAGGTGTCGATGTCGTCGGGCGGCACGTCCATCAGGCGCAGCGCGCCGTCCATGACCCGCTGAAACACCGGCGCGGACACGTAGCCGCCGCCGTAGGTGGAACCGCCCTTTGACGTATCCGGATCGTCGATGACCACGGCCATCGCGAAGCGCGGATTCTCGACCGGCACCAGACCTGCAAAGAACGCGAGGTAGCGCCGCGCATACCCGCCGCCGCTGGCCTTGCGCGCCGTGCCGGACTTGCCGGCGACGTGATAGCCGAGGATCGCCGCGCGCGTGCCGGTGCCGCCGGGCTCGGTGACGGTCTGCATCATCCGCACCACTTCGTCGGCGACCGCGGCCGAGACCACCTGGCGCGATTCGCCGGCGTGACCCTTGACGAAGGTCGGCGCGATCGAGCGGCCGTGGTTGCCGAGCGTGGCGTAGGCGTGGGCGATCTGCATCGGCGTGACCGACAGGCCGTAGCCGTAGGACATGCCCTGCTTGCTGGTGCCGCTCCAGCGCGAGGGATCCGGAAACAGGCCCGCGGCTTCGCCCGGGAATCCGCTGCCGGTGCTCTGGCCGTAGCCGAAGCTGCGCACGAAGTCGTAGAAGTACTGGTTCTCGAGCTTGTGCACGATCATCGCCGAGCCGACGTTCGAGCTCTTGGTGATGATGCCGGTTGTGTCGAGCACGCCGTAGTTGCGGAAATCGCTGGTGCGGAAGCGGCCGTTCGGAATCCAGCCGGGGCTGGTGTTGAACGTACTGGCGGGCGAGATGACGCCCTTCTCCAGCGCAGCGGCCACGGTGATCGGTTTCATCGTCGAGCCGGGCTCGAGCAGATCGGTCACCGCGCGGTTGCGATGCGCGTCGCGGTTCTCGCCGGTGACGCGGTTGTTGTTGTAGGTCGGCAGGTTGGCCATCGCCAGCACTTCGCCGGTCGCCACTTCGAGCACGACGATCGAGCCCGCGCTCGCGCCGGTTTCTTCCAGCGCGCGGCGCAGTTCGCGATGCGCGAGGAACTGGATGCGGCGATCGATGCTCAGCACCAGATCCTTGCCCGGCTCGGCGGCGCGCACCAGGCTCACGTGTTCGACGATGCGGCCGTGGCGATCGCGGATCACGTTCTGCGCGCCCGGCACACCGGCCAGCCATTCGTCGAACGCGAGTTCCACGCCTTCCTGGCCGTTGTCGTCGATGTTGGTGAAGCCCAGCACGTGCGAGACCGCCTCGCCCTGCGGGTAGAAGCGGCGGTATTCGCGCTGCGAGAACACGCCCGGCACGCCGAGATCGAGCACGCGCTTGGCCGCCACCGGGCTGATCCGGCGGTGGCGCGGGATGTACATGAATTCCTTGTCGGCGCGCTGCGACACCGCGCGCGACAGCTCCTCGAGCGGCAGGCCGGTGGCCTGGGCCAGTTCGGGCAGACGGTCGGGATGCTTGCTCAGTTCCTGCGGATTCGCCCACAGCGATTCGACCGGCGAGGAGATCGCCAGCGGCTCGCCGTTGCGGTCGGTGATCATGCCGCGCGAGGCCGGAATTGGCACTTCGCGGCGGAAGCGCGCGTCGGCCTTCTGCTGGTAGAACGCGTTGTCGATCAGCTGCAGATCCACCGCGCGGCCGACCAGCGCGACCGCGCCCAGACCCAGCGCGCCGCCGACCAGCATCAGGCGCAGACGCAGATCGAACTGCGCGCGCTTGCGCGGCTTTTTGGCGTGGCCGTCGCCGGCCTTGATGAACTTGCGGAAGTTCATGGGCGCACCACGACGATCTCGGCCGTCTCGGGGAATCGCATGCCCAGACGTTCGCGCGCGACCTGGTCGACTCGGTTGCTCATCGCCCACGTCGCCTGCTCGAGCTGCAGACGGCCGAAGTCGATGTTGAGTTCGTCGCGCGCGCGCTCCAGACGGGTCAGATCGATGTAGAGCTGGCGATAATCGTGGCGCGCGTGCACCACGCCGATCGCGGTGATCACGTTGGCGGCCAGCAGGATCGCGACGACGAGATGGCGCAACTTCATGCCGCCGCCTCCAGTTTTTCGGCGACGCGCAGCACTGCGCTGCGGGCGCGCGGGTTGGCACGCAGCTCGGCGTCGTCGGCCTTGGTCGCATCGGCGACGATGCGCAGGCGCGGCACGAACGGCGCGGCTTCGGGCAGACGGCGATTGCCGGCCGGCGCCTTCGCATGACCGGCGATGAAGCGCTTGACGATGCGGTCTTCCAGCGAGTGGAAGCTGATCACCGCGAGGCGGCCACCGGGTCGCAGCGCCGCGAGTGCGGCATCGAGACCGGTTTCGAGATCGGCCAGTTCGCGGTTGATGTGGATGCGGATCGCCTGGAACGAGCGCGTCGCCGGATTCGTTTCCTTCTGACCCGGCTTGGACTTGCCACGCGGCACATTGGCGCCGATCACCGCGGCCAGATCGGCGGTACGCAGGAACGGCGTCTCGGCGCGACGCGCCACGATCGCACGCGCGATGCGGCGGCTCATGCGCTCTTCGCCGTAGGTCCACAGCACGTCGGCGATCGCAGCCTCGTCGGCGCGGGCGATCCACTCGGCGGCGCTCTCGTCCGCGTCCGGATCCATGCGCATGTCGAGCGGACCGTCCTTGCCGAAGCTGAAACCGCGCTCGGCGACATCGAGCTGCGGCGAGGACACACCCAGATCGAACAGCACGCCATCGAGCGGCGCCTGCGCGACTTCGCGCCAGCCGGTCAGCTCGATGAAGCTGCCACGGAAGATCGACACGCGCGGGTCAGCGCCGAAGCGGGCCTGCGCGACGGCGACCGCCTCGGGATCCTTGTCCATCACCAGCAGGCGGCCATCGGCGCCCAGCTGCGCGAGCACGCCGGCGGCGTGGCCACCGCGGCCGAAGGTGCCATCGAGGTAGCGGCCATCCGGGCGCACGTGCAGGCCGTCGAGCACCTGCGCGTACAACACCGGGAGGTGGCCGGACATCACATCCGTACCACCGGCGGTCACAACGGCAATCCTTCGAGATCGTCGCCCGCCATGTCCTCGTCGGTCAGGGTCTGGCGGATATGCGCCTGATGCGCCTGCTCGCTCCAGAGTTCGAACTTGTCGCCCATGCCCACCAGCACCGCGCGGCGGTCGATGCCGACCGTGTTGCGCTGGCTGGACGGAATGCCGATGCGGCCACTGGCGTCGGGCTCGAGCACGGTGGCGGCGCCAACCAGCTTCAGCTGCAGGGTGCGGTTGCGGGCGAGCGTGCGCGGCAGCGCATTGACCTGGTCGCGCAGCGTTTCCCAGGCCTTGAACGGGTAGAGATACAACCCGCCGGCATCAAAGGGGTTGTAGGTCAGGACCAGCCGGTTGTCGCATTCACGGGCGACGAAGTCCCGATAGGCGGTTGGAATCGCCAGTCGGCCCTTCTCGTCGATGGTGATGGCGGTCTCGCCCTGCAACACGTCCGTTCCTGCCCGTTGAGTGCCCGTCTGAAGCGGGCTTCGGCGTTCGGAAAACCACGAATTTCCCGGTTTCCCCACGAGTCGCCACCTTAGGACCCACCATTTGGGTTGTCAACAGCTTTGTCGAGAACTTTTCACCTGTCTGGTCAATGACTTGCAGCACTCTTCAGAGACTTGTTCAAGCTTTATCCACAAGCTTCTGTTTCGTCTCAAATTTTGAGATTTGCGTGAATTTGGCAATGAACGGAACCCTCACGTGGGCTTCACGTAATCGGCTTGTTGCGGCGCAGCATTCAAGTGTTTCGAGGGCTGGCCAGAGTGGTGTTGCGCGGGCGAACAGCTGGTCAGGTCGATTCAGGTCGCATCGAGCCTCGAAACAGGCAGGACCGGACGCCGGGGTTCTCTCGATCGGGGAGGCCGCCGCCGTCCATCAGGCCGGTATGCCAGATGAAACCCGCCAACCCGACACCTCTCCCTCCGGGAGAGGTCGACGCGCACAGTGCGTCGGGTGAGGGCCGGAACATGCGGTGATCCCGAATCGCCCGCTCCCAGCGCTGACACCGGAACGATCGTTCTCCAACTCCGACAGGATCCGCGGAGCGCTCGAGGCGCATGCCATGCCGTTCCAGCGCGGCCTCCACGTGGTCCTCCAGAACGAATGGCAACGGCGCCGTACGGCCTCGGCCTGGACCGCGCCACACATGACCCAGCCTCCAGTCCTTCGGAGGCTTCAGATAAGAAGGTGGCGGAGCCGGCCGATAAGCCGGGTTCTGTCGTGGACAGTCATTCCTCTAGGCGCACCGTCACCGGTACGCTCGAGCAACCTACCCGGACCCGACGCGGGCAACGTCATGAGGTCCCTATTTGGTCTTGCTCCAGGTGGGGTTTGCCGTGCCGGTCTGTTGCCAGACTCGCGGTGCGCTCTTACCGCACCATTTCACCCTTGCCGTCCTGCCGAAGCAGTCTTGGGCGGTATCTTTCTGTTGCACTTTCCGTCGGCTCGCGCCGCCCAGGCGTTACCTGGCACCTTGCCCTGTGGAGCCCGGACTTTCCTCGGCATCGCCGGATGCAAGCACCCGGGATGACGCGACTGTCTGGCCGACTCCGCCGCGCGCATTGTGGCACGCCGGTGACACTGCAGACCGGCCCCATGCACTCAGTCGGCGGATGCCCGTTCCAGCAACCTGGTGAACGCGACGCCGAATTCCGGCGACAGCGTGGCGTCGTTGTGGCCACGACCGGGCACGACCACCAGTTGCCTGTCGGTGGCCGGCAATGGCGTCGCATCGAACAGCGCCTGCGAGAACTTCGGCGCCGTGGTGACATCCAGTTCGCCGACGACGTAGAGCACCGGTTCGTCCAGCCGACGCGCGACCTCGAGATTGCCGGTCTTCTGCAGGGCCGGCGCGATATCGAAACGCCGCACCGCCAGCCGCGTCCAGAAGCCGGCCCGCGCGCGCATCGCCCGGGTCCAGTCCTCGGCGGTGGTCATCGAGCTTTCCAGCACCAGGCCATCGAGCTGCCGCGTGTCGGCCACGTACCCGGCAGAGAAGCTGCCCAGCGATTGGCCGTGCACGATCAGCGGCCGGCCTGTCGTCTCGGCGCGCACCTGGTCGTAGACCTGCAACGCATCCGCGCGCAGCCCGTCGATGGTCGGCGCGCCGGTGCTGGCACCGTAGCCGCGATGGTCCACCAGCACTAGATCCACTGGCAGCCCCGCGTAGGCGTCGAAGATGCGCCGGGCATGCAAGCCGGTCCGGAAGCCGTTGCCGCCGAAGTACAGCACCGTCGCCCGGGCGTTGGCGCGCTTCAGGTCCACGCGATAGATCGACACGTCGTCAGGCGTGTCGATCCGCGATTCTGTGGCGGTATAGCCGGCATGGGTGGCGGCCAGCACGGCGAGATCGGGCGGCGGCGCAGGCATCGGTCGGACCAGATGCGACTCTTTCAGCGAGTAGGTGCAACCGGCCATGACGACGCACAGCGCGACGGCCATCAGGCCGCGGGCGGATCGGGACTGCATGCGGTGACTTCCTTCCTTGGGACACCGTTCGACGCGATCAGGCGTCCGGAGTTCCCTGCCCGTACAGCGACTTGCGGGGCGCGCCGGTGATATCGGCGGCAAGCTTGGCCGCGAGCGAGGGTTTCATCTCGCGCGCCAGCAGTGCGTAGACACGGCGCCCCTCGGCCAGTCGCGCATCGACATCGTCGCCCGCGCCTTCGATCAGCACGACGAACTCGCCCTTGCGCTGGTCGGCCTCTACGGCAACACGCGCGGCCAGAATCTCCAGCGGACCGTCGAGCACGGTCTCGAAGAGTTTGGTCAGTTCGCGCGCCACAACGGCCGCACGCGCGCCGCCGAAAGCCTGCACGGCGTCGGCCAGCATTTCCTCGATGCGGTGCGACGACTCGTAGAACAGCACCGTGCGCGGCTCGGAGGCGAGCACCTGCAGGCGTTCGCGGCGGGCGCCGGCCTTCGCCGGCAGAAAGCCTTCGAACACGAACCGGTCGCTCGGCAGACCGGCGACGCTCAACGCGGCGATCAACGCGCTCGGCCCCGGCACCGGCGACACGCGAAGACCGGCCTCGCGGGCCGCGCGCACCAACCGGAAGCCGGGATCGCTGACCAGCGGCGTGCCAGCATCGCTGACCAGCGCCAGCGACTCGCCGGCCTGCAGGCGCTCGACCAGACGCGCGGCCAGGCCGTCCTCGTTGTGTTCGTGCAGGGCGATCAGCGGGCGCTCGATACCGAAGTGGCCCAGCAGCTGGCGCGTGTGCCGGGTGTCCTCGGCGCAGATGGCGTCGACACTGCGCAGCACTGCCTGCGCGCGCGGCGACAGGTCGCCCAGATTGCCGATCGGCGTCGCCACGACGTGCAGGACGCCGGGGGCGCGGGAAGGATCGCTCATCGTCTGCACACCGGGAACGCTAGAATGCGCCCATTATCCCGCAGCGGAACCGCGACATGGCAGCAACGGCCCAGCCTTCGAACGCCCGCACGCGCACGACGCGCGCCGTCGGTGCGCCGCCCCGCGCTCTGCGCCTGCTCGCCGGCGCTGCGCTGGCCGCGGTGCTCGCCAACTGCGCGACCGTGCAGACTACCGGCAGCGCCGGCCCGGTCGCCGCACCGTCGGAAGCCCCGGCCGCGCCGGGTCGCTGGACCTTCGACGACACCCGCCCCGCCGCCGAGCGCGATGGCTACCGCCCGCCGCGCAAGCTCGCCGTGCTGCTGCCGATGAGCGGCGCACTCGCGACCGCCGCCGCGCCGGTGCGCGATGGCCTGCTGGCCGGTTACTACGGCGAGCGCCGTGAGCGGCCCGAACTCGCGTTCTACGACACCGCCGGCACCGCGGCCGGCACCGCGAACGCCTACAGCCGCGCGATCGCCGAGGGCGCCGACCAGGTTGTCGGTCCGCTCGGCCGCGAGGAAGTCGACGCGCTGTTCCATAGCCCCGCGCAGGTGCCGGTGATCGCGCTCAACCGCGGCTCCGTGCAGGCGCCGGGCAACGCAGCCGCGTTCTCGCTGGCGCCCGAAGATGAAGGCGACGCCGCCGCGCAGTACCTGCTCAAGCGCAACGCGCGCAACGTGCTGGTGCTGAGCAACGGCGAAGACGCCGCGCGTCGCAGCGTCGATGCGCTGACCGCGCGCCTGGCCCAGAACGGCGGCAGCGTCGTGGCGACGCTCGCGATCATCGGTGACACCCCTGTCGACCAGACGCCGGCGCTGCAGAACGCGCTGGCCGGCGGCGCCGGTGTGGACGCGGTGTATCTCGCGATCCGCGGCAACCAGGCCCGCGTGCTGGCGCCGCAGCTGTCGGTCGCCGGTCTCGCCACGCGCCCGCGCGTGGGCAGCTCGCTGCTCGCACAGGGCACCGGCAAGGCGGAAGAAGACCAGATTCTCGACGGCATCGTGTTCCCGACCGAAAGCTGGTCGACCGGCGCCAGCGCGCGTTCGCTGCCGCCTCTCACCGAGGTCTCGCGCGACCTGCCGACCGCGCGTGGCGGCGCCGCGCGTCTGTTCGCGTTCGGTTTCGATGCCTGGCTGCTGAGCGGCTATCTGGAACATCTCGCCCGCACGCCGGACTCCGCCATCGGCGGCGCGACCGGCATGCTGCGCATCGCCGGCGACGGCAACGTCATGCGCCAGCCCGCATGGGCCACCTGGCGCAACGGCTACGTGGTGCCGCAGGCGGACGCCGGCGGTTGAACGACCGGCGGCGCGATGGCGCTGCCGTCGAGCGGGCAGCGGCCGCGCACCTGCAGGCCGCCGGCCTGCGCCCCCTCGCCGCGAACATCGGTTTCCGCGGCGGCGAACTCGATCTGGTGATGCTCGACGCACGCGGCGCGTCACGCGTCGTTGTGTTCGTCGAAGTCCGCCATCGCCGCACCGCGGCGTTCGGTGGTGGCGCGGCCTCGATCGATGCCGGCAAACGCCGGAGACTGGTGCTGGCTGCGCAGCAGTTCCTGATGCGCGAACGTGGGCTGCGGGATCTGCCGTGCCGGTTCGATGTGGTGGAAGCGAGCGGCGATGCCGATGCGCCGACGCTGCGGTGGATCGAGGATGCGTTTCGCGCGGATGATTGATCCGTCCTGGCGGGACGCGACTCTGCTTGGTGTTCGATTGTTCGTTTCGTCGTGGGCTTGCTTTGGCGGCGGCCAGGCTCTGGCCTAGTTCTTTCTTCGGCCTCGGCTTTGGCTTCGGCTTCGGCTTCGGCTTTGGCTTTGGCTTTGGCTTCGGCTTCGGCTTCGGCTTTGGCTTTGGCTTTGGCTTTGGCTTTCAGCCTTTGATTTCAATCGAGCCGTAAAGCGAGCCGAGCATCGCAGGGCGGCGGGGTCGAAGAGCAGCCCATGTCTGAGCGCAGCGAGTTTGGGCTGCGTGCCCCGTCGACCGAGAAGCACAGGGGACCGCCGCGGCTGTATCGCGGCGGATCGCGTCCGGCGAAGACGGTTTTGCTTACTTTTGCCAAGACAAAAGTAAGCCGCGCGACAGCGCGGAAGCCCTGTCCTTGATCTTCGCTCTGCGAACGATTCGTCTGGCGAAGAGAAAGATTCAACGCCAAAGCTGAGAAGCAAACAGCAAGTGCAGGGCTTTCGCCCGCTGCGCGTGCGAGTTCCTTTTTGACGGGCCAAAAAGGGAACCAAAAACCCCCTTCGCCGGACGGCTCGATTCAAGTCAAAAGCCAAAGCCAGAGCCAAAGCCAAAGCCAACGCCAAAGCCGGAGCCAAAGCGCCGCAGACGCTGCCGCAGAACCACAACCAGAACCAGACCAACATCCGCAATGCCAACCCGGCATGCCCGATCTCAGCCGACGGAGCGCTTCACCCGGCGAAGTGATCCCAACCAGCGCGCACCGGCGCCCAGAGCGCGCCGCCCGCAGTCGCGACGACGCCCTGCCCCTCGACGAGGCGCCCGATCCGGCTCACCGACACACCCGCATCCAGCGCAGCGGCAGCAATCGCAGCACGACGCGACACCGGCGCGGTGAAGCAGAGCTCGTAATCGTCGCCACCACTCGCCTGCAGCGTGCGACGCGTGTCCGGTTCGGACGCAGCGGCGCGCAGCGCATCCGACACCGGCAACGCATCGATGTCGATCTCGGCGCACACGGCGCTGGCGCGGCAGACGTGGGCGAGATCGGCCAGTAGACCATCGGAAATATCGATCGCGGCATTCGCGAAACCGGAGAGACGCAGACCGAGCGCGACCCGCGGTGTCGGCCGGTCAAGCCGAGCGCGCAACGCCGGATCACGCGCGCGCCCTGACGACCATTGCGCGAGCGCCGCTGCGGCGTCGCCCGGCGTGCCGCTGACCCAGACATCGTCGCCGACACGCGAGCCGTCGCGCCGCAGCGCGCGGTCAGGGGAAACAAAGCCGAACACGGTCACGCACACCGACAGCGGCCCGCGCGTGGTGTCGCCGCCGACCAGCGCCACCGCATGCTGACGCGCGAGCGCGTCGAAACCATCCAGAAACGCATCCACCCACGCGACATCCGGTTCGGGCAGTGACAGCGACAACGTGCACCACGCCGGCGTGGCGCCCATCGCCGCGAGATCGGACAGGTTCACCGCCAGCGCTTTCCAGCCGATGTCGGCCGGAACGGTGTCATGCGGGAAATGGATGCCGGCATTGAGCGTGTCCATCGCCACGACGAGCTGCATGCCGGCGGGCGGCTGCAGCAGCGCGGCATCGTCGCCGATGCCCAGCACCACGTCGTCGCGCGCGACGATGCGCGCGCGGATGCGGTCGATCAGGTCGAACTCGCCGGCCATTGCAGCCGTGCGGGGCTCAACGCCCGCGCAGCGCGCCGACTTCCGGCGCGCGCCATTCCGCCGCGGCGCGGTCGAGCACGCCGTTGACGTAGGTGTGGCCGTGTTCGGAACCGAAACGCTTGACCGTCTTCAGCGCCTCGTCGATGACGACGCGATACGGCACGTCGATGCGGTGCTGCAGTTCGTAGGCGGCAATGCGCAGCATCGCGCGCTCGATCGGATCGACTTCTTCGATCGTGCGGTCGAGGAACGGCGCCAGCGACGCGTCGAGTTCGCGGTAGCGCGTGCCCACGCCGTGGACCAGATCCTCGAAGTACGCGAGATCGGCGATTTCCTTGGCCTGCTCGTGCGCGAACTGGGCGACGATCTCGCGCGGCTCGGTGCCCGACATCTGCATCGCGTAGATGGCCTGCAGCGCGCGGCGGCGCGCGCGCGAGCGCAGCACCGGGTCGACACCATGGGGTTTGCGGGTCTGGTTCATCCGATCTTGTCCAACAGGTTGCTCATTTCGATGGCGACCAGCGCCGCTTCTTCGCCCTTGTTGCCGTGGCTGCCACCGGCCCGCTTTTCGGCGTCGACGTAGTCCTCGACCGCGAGGACGCCATTGGCGACCGGCACCCGGCTGTCGAGCGCCACGCGCATCAGCGCGTCGCTGCAGCCGTCGGCCACCTGCTCGTAGTGGCGCGTGTCACCGCGCACCACGCAGCCCAGGCCCAGCAGCGCGGCGTGTGCGCCGGCGGCAGCGAGCCGCGCGCAAACCACCGGGATCTCCCAGGCACCCGGCACGCGGATCACGTCGACCGCGTCCTCGGCGACGCCGTGATCGGCGAAAGCCTTGCGCGCGCCGGCGATCAAGGCGTCGGTGATCTTGGGGTTCCAGCGGCTGGCGACGATCGCGTAACGCGCGCCGGCCGGGGCGCGCAGGTCGCCTTCGATGTAGCTCATGGGCATCGGGGATTCACGCAAGGCCGGTCAGTTTAACGTGGGTCAGGCCGTGACGTATTCGACGACTTCGAGGCCATAGCCGGCCAGGCCCACCTGCTTGCGCGGCGTGCCCAGTACGCGCAGCCGGCCGAGGCCGAGATCGGCGAGGATCTGCGCGCCCGCGCCATTGCGACGCCACTGGCCCACGTCCTTGTCCTTGCCCGGCGGCCGGACCACGGTTTCCTTGCGCAGGCGCGCCAGCAGGGCGTCGGAGTCACGCGGCGCCGACAGCACCACCATCACGCCCTGCCCTGCCTCGGCGATCGCGCGCAGCGCATCGCTGCCGGCCACGCCGAAATCGTCGCGGCGCCAGTGCAGCAGATCGGCGAGCGGGTTCTCCACCTGCACGCGCACCAGCGTGGGCGTGTCGGCGTCGGGCGTACCGCGCACCAGTGCGAAATGCAGCTCGTGGGCGATGCGGTCGCGATACGTCACCAGATGGAAGGCGCCGAATTCGGTCTCGATCTCGCGCTCGTCGATGCGCTCGACGGTGTGCTCGGTGGCGAGGCGATGGGCGATGAGATCGGCGATCGAGCCCATCTTCAGGCCGTGCTCGCGGGCGAAGACCTCCAGTTCCGGACGGCGCGCCATGCTGCCGTCGGGATTGAGAATCTCGACCAGCACGCCGGCCGGCTCGAGACCGGCGAGCATTGCCAGGTCGACGCCGGCTTCCGTGTGACCGGCGCGGGTCAGCACACCGCCGGGCTGGGCGACCAGCGGGAAGATGTGGCCCGGCTGGTGCAGATCCTCGGGCTTGGCATTCGCCTTCACCGCGGTGCGGATCGTATGCGCACGGTCGTGCGCCGAAATGCCGGTGGTCACGCCTTCAGCGGCCTCGATGCTCACCGTGAAGTTGGTCTGGAACTGCGCGGTGTTCGCGCGGACCATCGGCGCCAGACCCAGCTGCGCGGCGCGGCTGGGCGTCACCGGCAGGCACACCAGGCCGCGACCGTGGGTGACCATGAAGTTGATGTCCGACGGCTTGACCAGCTCGGCGGCCATGATCAGATCGCCCTCGTTCTCGCGGTCCTCGTCATCGACGATGACCACCATGCGGCCCTGGCGGATCTCTTCCAGCAGTTCGGGGACGGGGGCGAAGTTCATGCCGACGCTCCCGCAGAAACGACGCCCGCACTGAGCAGACGCTCGACGTAACGCGCGACGAGATCCACTTCCAGATTCACCGCCTCGCCGACAGGCGTGCTGCCGAACGCGGTATGCGCGACGGTGTGCGGCACCAGCGCGACCTCGAAGCCGGTGGCATCGACGGCGTTGACCGTCAGGCTGACGCCGTCGACGCAGATCGAGCCCTTGTGCGCGACGTACTTCAGCAGCGCGGCCGGCGCATCGAAGCGCCAGCGCTGCGCGCGCGCATCGTCGTGCACCGAAGCGACGCTGCCGACGCCGTCGACATGACCGCTGACCATATGGCCGCCAAGGCGATCGGTCGGGCGCATCGCGCGTTCCAGGTTCACCGCACGGCCCGGCGCCAGCGCGCCGAGCGTGGTCAGCGACAGGGTTTCGGTCGAGGCATCGGCCTCGAAATGCGCGTCGTCGAACGCGACCACGGTCAGGCAAACGCCATTGACCGCGATGCTCTCGCCCATCGCCACGCCGTCGAAGGGCAGCGTGCCGACCGCGATGCGCAGCCGCGCATCGCCGCCACGCGACTCGGTGGAAACCAGGCGTCCGACGCCTTCGATCAGTCCGGTGAACATGTCGCTGCCTCCGTCCGCACAGGGCGCACCCGCACGGTCAAGCCGAAAGGGAACGGTCCGGGACGCGACAGCGTGCACGGCCGGAAGGCCACGCATGAGGTCGTCTTCTCGCATCCGGACTCTGACCGTCGGCTCCGGAGTTCGACCGGATCTGCTGACCCGCCGGCGTGTGCCGGCAGCGCTCGCGGGCTCGCGCGTCGCCGCGCCTACCGCCGGTGGGGACTTCCACCCCGCCCCGAAGACATTCGATTGTGTGTTGCCGGCAAGGCCGGCCTGCGCATTCTAGCAGCGCGCCGTTGCACGGCTGCCCGCGAACCCGGGACGCTTCATTGCACACACGGTTCAACTTTGCACCATCTGGCGCCCCGCGAAGAAAACGATAGAATCCGCGCCGCGACAAGTACGTCGCTTTTGCCCCGCCGCAATGGCCGGGCGACATGGATTTCATTGACCGGAGACATTTTCAATGCGGAGTATCCTTCTGGCCAGCTTGCTGGCCGCACTGCCGTGCGCTGCCACCGCGGCTGACATGCCCAGCTATACCTTCGTTGAAGCTGGCTGGACCCAGCTGCAGATCGAAGACGACTTCCTCGACAAGGGCGATGGCGGCTACATCCGCGGCTCGTTTGCGGTCGCCCCGACGACCTATGTGTTCGGTGGCTACTCGGAGGTCAGCAAGACCTGGCGCGCCTCTACCATCAATGCGGAATTGACGGTCGACGAGGCGGAGATCGGCATCGGCTATCGCATGGACGTCGCCGATCGCCTCGACTTCACTGCCGACATCGCCTACGTGCGCCTGGGCGTGGAATCCGATCTGCGTACCGGAACGTTCCGCGAGACCATCCGCGACCACGTCAACCTGTGGCGCGGCACCGCCGGCCTGCGCGGCAAGCCGTCGCCGAAGACCGAAGCGTGGATCAAGGCCGGTTATGCGGATGGCGAGGATCTCGACGACAACTTCTTCGGTGTGCTCGGTGGCCAGATCAACCTGACCCGCACGTGGGGCTTGGTCGGCGAAGTCGAAAAGTACAGCGACACCACCCAGTTCCAGGTGGGTGTGCGCGCGAGCTTCTGATCCAGTCCTGCAGCTGTCATGGAACGGGCCCTTCGGGGCCCGTTCCGGCTGACGGCCACGCTAGAAACGGATCGGACAGCTCATACGAAAAGCGGACATTTTCCGAAACGCATCACGAAGCCGGCTTCGGCCGCAGCAGCAGACGCAGGTCGTCGCCCACCTGGCGCGTCTCGATCGTCTGCAGATGCAGCCGCTGCGCCATCGTGTCGATGCCCAGGCCGTCGAACAGCGGTCGACCGCGCTCGCCCAGCAACATCGGCGCGACGTAGAGCAGCAGTTCGTCGACGAGGCCCGCGCGCAGGAACGCGCCTGACAGGGTCGCGCCGGCTTCGACCTGGATCTCGTTGATGCCGCCCTCGCCCAGCGTCGCCAGCACCGCGTGCAGGTCGAGCTGGCCGTCGGCGCCGCGTGGCATCGAGACCCGCGGCGCGTCGAAGCCGTGCGGCACCTTGGTGTCGTGCGCGTGCACGTACAGCGTCGGCGCCGCGCCGTCGCGCACGTTGCCGCGCGCGATCGTCGCCAGGCCCGCGTCCAGCACCACGCGCAGCGGCACCGCGAACGGCGTGTCTTCGTTGAGGCGCACGGTCAGCTGCGGATCGTCCGCCAGCACCGTGCCACTGCCGGTCAACAGCGCGCCGGCACGTGCACGCCAGCGCATGACATCCGCGCGCGACGCATCGCCGCTGATCCATTTCGAATCGCCGTTCGCCATCGCGGTGCGTCCGTCGATGCTGCAGGCCAGCTTGATCCGCAGCCACGGCCGTCCGCGTTCGATGCGCGACAGGAAGCCGCGATTGAGCGCACGCGCCTGCGTCTCCATCAGCCCGGATTCGACCTCGATGCCCGCCGCGCGCAGCTGATCGAAGCCGGCACCGTCGACCTGCGGGAACGGATCGCGCATCGCGGCGACCACCCGCGACACCCCGGCCGCGATCAGCGCGTCGGCACACGGCCCGGTGCTGCCGGTATGCGCGCAGGGCTCCAGGGTCACGTACGCCGTCGCGCCCCGCGCACGGTCGCCGGCCGCCTGCAGCGCGACCACTTCCGCATGCGGGCCGCCCTTCTGCACATGGAACCCCTCACCGACCACCTCGCCGCTGGCGACGAGGACACAGCCGACCATCGGATTGGGCCGCGTCGTCCACGCCCCACGTTCGGCCAGGCGCAACGCCTGCGCCATGAAGCGATGGTCGTCGGCGGTGAAATCGGTCATCTGAGGCTCTCCTGACAGCGTGTTCGATCACGAGCGGGATGGATGCGCAGAACGCGAATGCTGCAACGGTGCGCAGAGGATGATCGCGGACGCAGAGAACAGAACTTGCGACCGAGCCCCGCTCAGCGCCTGCGCGAGCCCTTGCCTGCCGGCACCGTCTCGCCTTCGAGCAACGGCAGCTGGCCATCGCCCGGCAGATCGCGCTCGAGCCGGTCGAGTTCTTCGCGGAAATCGGCGACGTCCTCGAACGAGCGGTACACGGACGCGAACCGCACGAAGCCGACGTGGTCGAGCTTGCGCAGTTCCGCGATGACGAATTCGCCGACCCGGCGCGAGGACACCTCGCGTTCGGCTGTCATGCGCAGGTGGTGCACGACCGCGCGCACCGTCGCTTCGATCTGCTCTTCCGACACCGGCCGCTTGTGCAGCGCGCGATCCATGCTCAGGCGCAGCTTGCGCGCATCGAAAGGCTCACGCCGCCCGTCGCCCTTGATGATCGTCGGCAGCTTGAGCTCGATCGTCTCCAGCGTGCTGAAACGTTCCCCGCACGCTTCGCACTCGCGACGGCGACGGATCGTCGCGCCGTCCTCGGACACGCGCGAATCGATCACGCGGGTGTCGGTGTGCTGGCAGAAGGGGCAATGCATCAGGCGTGGAGATTCGGGAGTGGGGGTTCAGGATTCGAAACAGCGGAAATCTCCGGGAGTTGGCACTTCGCCAATCCCGAGTCCCGCATTCCGAATCCCGGCACCTCAGCCATACACCGGATACTTCGCGCACTGCGCGGCGACCTTGTCGCGCACGGTGGCGATGACGCCTTCGTCCTTCGGTGCATCGAGCACGTCGCAGATCCAGTGGGCGAGATCGGTGCAGTCCTGCTCGACGTAACCGCGCGTGGTCACCGCCGGCGTGCCCAGGCGCAGGCCCGAGGTCACGAAGGGCTTGCGCGGATCGTTGGGCACCGAGTTCTTGTTGACGGTGATATGGGCGCGACCGAGGGCTTCTTCCGCGTCCTTGCCGCTGACGTCCTTGCCGATCATGTCGACCAGCATCAGATGGTTCTCAGTGCCGCCCGACACGATCTTGTAGCCGCGCTCGATGATGACCTTGGCCATCGCCTGCGCGTTCTTGACCACCTGCTGCTGGTAGGTCTTGAACGCGGGCTCCAGCGCTTCCTTGAACGCGACCGCCTTGCCGGCGATCACGTGCATCAGCGGACCGCCCTGGATGCCGGGGAACACGATCGACTGCAGCTTCTTGGCGATCTCGTCGAACTGCTCGCCGGCGCCCTGCTGGCTGGCCACGATGATGCCGCCACGCGGACCGCGCAGGGTCTTGTGCGTGGTCGAAGTGACAACGTGCGCGTGCGGCACCGGCGTCGGATAGACGCCCGCCGCGACAAGACCGGCGACGTGCGCCATGTCGACGAACAGGTACGCGCCCACCTTGTCGGCGATCGCGCGGAAGCGCGCCCAGTCGACGACCTGCGAATACGCGGAGAAGCCGGCGACGACCATCTTCGGCTTGTGCTCGACCGCAAGGCGCTCGACTTCGTCGTAATCGATCAGGCCGGAATCGTCGACGCCGTACTGGATCGCATTGAACAGCTTGCCCGATGCGTTGACCTTGGCGCCGTGGGTCAGATGACCGCCGTGCGCCAGCGACATGCCGAGGATGGTGTCGCCCGGCTGCAGCAGCGCGAAGTAGACGGCCTGATTGGCCTGCGAGCCCGAATGCGGCTGCACGTTCGCGTAGTCGGCATCGAACAGCTGCTTGAGACGGTCGATCGCGAGCTGCTCGGCGATATCGACGTACTCGCAGCCACCGTAATAGCGCTTGCCCGGATAGCCTTCGGCGTACTTGTTGGTCAGCTGGCTGCCCTGCGCCTCCATCACCAGCGCGCTGCAGTAGTTCTCCGAGGCGATCAGCTCGACGTGGTCTTCCTGGCGTCGGACCTCGTTCGCGATGGCCTGGGCGAGTTCGGGATCGTAGCTTTCGAGACGGGCGTCGCGCTGGAACATCGATGGCTCCGGAACAGTGAACGGCGAGGCCGGCCATTGTAGCGCCGGCCCGCCCGGCGCGCGGCCCCGCCGGGCGCGAGCCGTTATAATCGTCGCCATCCCTTCCTCCCCCGACGCCGCCCGACCGGGCCCCGGCGCGGGCCGGCACAACCGGAGCCCCCATGTCGCAATACATCTACACCATGAACCGCGTGTCCAAGGTGGTCCCGCCGAAGCGGCAGATCATCAAGGACATCTCGCTGTCGTTCTTCCCGGGCGCGAAGATCGGTCTGCTGGGCCTCAACGGCTCGGGCAAGTCCACCGTGCTGAAGATCATGGCCGGCGTGGATTCGGATTTCGAAGGCGAAGCCCGCGCGCAGGCCGGCACCAAGGTCGGCTATCTGGCGCAGGAACCCGAACTCGATCCGGAGATGACGGTCCGCGAAGCGGTCGAGGAAGGCGTGGGCGAAGTGCTGCAGGCCCAGGCTGCGCTCGACAAGGTCTACGACGCCTACGCCGAGGAAGGCGCCGATTTCGACGCGCTGGCCAAGGAACAGGAGCGCCTGGAGGCGATCCTCGCCGCGGGCGATGCGCACACGCTGGAGAACCAGCTGGACGTGGCCGCCGATGCGCTGCGCCTGCCGCCGTGGGAAGCCAAGGTCGGCAACCTGTCGGGCGGCGAGAAGCGCCGCGTCGCACTGTGCCGCCTTCTGCTGCAGAAGCCGGACATGCTGCTGCTCGACGAACCGACCAACCATCTCGACGCCGAGTCGGTGGAATGGCTGGAGCAGTTCCTCGCGCGCTACACCGGCACCGTCGTGGCGGTCACCCATGACCGTTACTTCCTCGACAACGCGGCCGAGTGGATCCTCGAACTCGATCGCGGCCGCGGCATCCCGTGGAAGGGCAACTACACCGAGTGGCTGACCCAGAAGGACGAGCGCCTGAAGCAGGAAGACAACCAGGAAAAGTCACGCCAGAAGGCGATCCAGAAGGAACTGGAGTGGTCGCGCCAGAACGCCAAGGGCGGCCGCACCAAGGGCAAGGCGCGTTTGGCCCGACTGGAAGAACTGCAGTCGGTGGACTACCAGAAGCGCAACGAGACCAACGAACTCTTCATCCCGCCGGGCGAGCGTCTGGGCAATGCGGTGATGGAGTTCAAGGGCGTTACCAAGAAGTTCGGCGACCGCCTGCTGATCGACGACCTGTCGATGATCATTCCGCCGGGCGCGATCGTCGGCATCATCGGTCCGAACGGCGCGGGCAAGTCCACGCTGTTCAAGATGATCACCGGGCAGGAAAAGCCGGATTCGGGCCAGATCGTCGTCGGTCCGACCGTGCAGCTGTCCTACGTCGACCAGAGCCGCGATGCGCTGGAGGGCAACCACAACGTCTTCCAGGAGATCTCCGGCGGTCTCGACATCCTCAACATCAACGGCGTCGAGATCCAGTCGCGCGCCTACATCGGCCGCTTCAACTTCAAGGGCCAGGACCAGCAGAAGCTGGTGGGCTCGCTGTCGGGTGGTGAGCGCGGTCGTCTGCACATGGCCAAGACCCTGCTGCAGGGCGGCAACGTGCTGCTGCTCGACGAACCGTCGAACGATCTCGACATCGAAACCCTGCGCTCGCTCGAAGACGCGCTGCTGGAATTCCCCGGGAACACGTTCGTGATCTCGCATGACCGCTGGTTCCTCGACCGCATCGCCACGCACATCATCGCGTTCGAAGGCGACAGCCACGTCGAGTTCTTCCAGGGCAACTACCGCGAGTACGAAGAAGACAAGCGCCGCCGCATGGGCGACGACGCGGGTCCGAAGCGTCTGCGGTTCAAGGCGCTGAAGTGACAGATCCGGCCCGCGCCTGCACCACAGGCGCGGCTTTGCCGGATCGTCATCCCCGCGCAGGCGGGAAGCGCTGCTCAACAGCCGAATGGCTGATCATCCAGTGCCTTTGATATCGGCCTGACATCCATGGATGATCAGCCATTCGGCTGTTGAAAAACGTATCCCGCCTACGCGGGAATGACGGTCGAGAAAATAGAAGCCACTGATTTTTTTCCATGAGGACCCACAGATGACCATCCAGACCCTGGAAGAACTCGAAGGCCTCAAGCGCGCCGGCGCACTCGTCGCGCGCATCCTGTCGACGATGCGCGAGCAGGCAGTGACCGGCACGACGCCGCGCGAGCTCGACGCTATCGGCGCCGACATGCTGCACGACGCCGGCGCACAGTCCGCGCCGGTGCTGACCTACGGCTTCCCGGCTGCGACCTGCATCAGCGTCAATCGCGTCGTCGCCCACGGCATCCCTGACGCGACGCCGCTGCGCGAAGGCGATCTGGTCAACATCGACGTGTCTGCTGAACTGGACGGTTTCTTCGCCGACACCGGCGCGAGCTTCGTCGTCGGCACCGCGAGCGCGGCGCAGCAGCGTCTGCTCGATGCGACGCGCGAAGCGCGCGATGCCGCCATCGCCCAGCTGCGTGCGGGCGAACTGCTCAGCAGCATCGGCCGCACCATCGAGACCGTCGCCGCGCGCCGTGGTTTCCGCATCATCCGCAATCTGCAGAGCCACGGCGTCGGTCGCGCGCTGCACGAAGCGCCCGGGTCGATTCCCGGCTATTTCGATCCCCGTGACACCCGCCGCCTGCACGACGGCATGGTGATCACGGTCGAGCCCTTCCTGGCGACCCACGCCACACGCACCGAAGATCTGGACGACGGCTGGTCGCTGATCTGCCCGAAGGGCTTCGGGGCGCAGTTCGAACACACGGTCGTCGTCACTCACGGCGCGCCGATCATCGTCACCTGAGAGCCGTTCCATGACGCACACCTTCATGCAGGCGCTGCGTGCGCGCTGGCAGTCCGCCGACACGCTCGTCTGCGTCGGTCTCGACCCCGAACCGGCGAAGTTCCCCGCGCGTTTCGCCAACGATTCCGATGCGGTGTTCGCGTTCTGCCGCGACATCGCCGATGCGACCGCCGAGTACGCCTGCGCGTTCAAGCCGCAGATCGCGCACTTCGCCGCGCTCGGCGCCGAAGACGCGTTGCAACGGCTGATCGCGCATCTGCATGCCACACACCCGGGCGTGCCGGTGATCCTCGACGCCAAGCGCGGCGACATCGGCAGCACCGCGCAGCGCTACGTCACTGAGGCCTTCGAGCGATTCGGGGCCGATGCGGTGACGGTGAATCCCTACCTCGGTCGTGATTCGGTGCAGCCGTTCCTCGACCGCAGCGACAAGGGCGTCGTGATCCTGTGCCGCACCTCGAATCCGGGCGCGGCCGATCTGCAGGACCTGCCGGTTGCGCATGCCGGTGGCACGCGTCCGCTGTACCAGCACGTCGCTGAAACCGTCGCGCGTGACTGGAACGGCCACGGCAACGTGTCGCTGGTCGTCGGTGCGACCTGGCCGGAGCAGCTGCGCGAAGTGCGCGCGATCGTCGGCGACATGCCGTTCCTGGTGCCGGGTGTCGGCGCGCAGGGCGGCGATGTCGAAGCGGTGGTCACGCATGCGAAGACCGCCGACGGCACCGGCCTGATGGTCAGTTCCTCACGCGCGATCCTTTACGCGTCGAACGGCGACGACTACGCGGACGCGGCGGCGCGCGAGGCGCGCACGTTGCGGGATGCGATCAACCGGCATCGCTGAGCACGCGCAAGCTCCAGACGAACCTGCAGGTCAGAGCCCCTCTCCCCCGGGGAGAGGGGTTGGGGTGAGGGCGGCTTTATCGCGCGCGTGCGGTGGAAACCGTCTGTGATTTCCTGCCCTCACCCGACGCGCTCCGCGCGCCGACCTCTCCCAGAGGGAGAGGTGCCCCATCTTTTGGTTTCGTTGGCTTGCGCCAAAAGCCTCAGCGCGCAACCTCGACGAACACCGGATTCGAGTAGAACCACAGGTCCTGCCACGGATCCTCACCGGCAGCGTCCGGGGTCGGCTCGATCTGTGTGTTCGACGTGCCGCGCACGCGCACGAAACCCCGCGTCTCCGGCGCCGGCAGCGTGAAGTCGAATGCGATGCGGTTGCCGGTCTGCTGCCACTGCGCGGCGCGCACGGTGTGGACGCTCATGTCCGGCGTACCGTCGGCGGACGCCTGCCCGGCGATCACGTCGATGTGGTCGATCGCATTGCGGTCGCCGTTGAAATTGGCGCCGTCGGGCACCGTGACCGACACGCGCACCGTCAGCTGCGCACCGGCAGCGGCCTGCAGCGTGCCGCCCATCGTGGCCGGCGCCGAGCCTTCGGCTTCGACCTGCAGATCGAGCGTGTCGATCAGGTCGCCGGTCACCGCGAACATGCGCCCGTTCCGCAGGCCTTCGAAGATGTCCGCGCTGTCGTGGCGCGCCAGCACGTAGGTCTTGCTGTACTGGCCGGGCCAGAAGTCCGCGCCGCCCATGTCGATGTTGCGATGCGAATCCGACGTCGAGGTGATCCAGAAGCGGCGGCCTTCGGCGAGCAGCGTGTCCCACACACCGCCGAGCTGCGCGGTCATCTGGTCGAAGCCGCCCCAGGTCTTCGCCGCATCGTTGCGATACAGCCCGCGATGGCGGCGGTCGGCCTGATGGCCCGGCGCGCCTTCCATGCCGACGAGGACGTCCGGCGCGGCGTCCTGCCAATTGCGCAGTTCCTGCGGGTCGACCTTGCCCCAGACGCCGATCCCGGTCGCGGTACGCGCCGGATGATTGACGAACATCAGCGGCTGCGGCTGCTGCGCCTGCATGTGGCGCAGCGCGGCGAGCATCGCCTCCGGCGTGTCGCGCGCGTCGTCGTCCACTTCGCGGCGGCTGAAACGCCGCTCCAGATCGACCAGCATCGTGTTCTCGTGCGCGCCCGGCGCCATGATCAGCGAAGCGTGTTCGCCGGCCGGAACGTCGAACTCCATGCCGTGGAACTGCAGGACCTCCGGCACATCGTTGCGCGCCTGCTGCAGCGCCGGCCACGCCGAATCGTGCGTCACCGCCGAATGGTTCGGGCCGCCGTGATCGGTGTGCACCATCCACACCAGACCGTGGCGACGTGCCTCCTCGGCATTGCGCGTGCGCGAGTACGGCGAATCGCCGCCACGGATCGGCGTCGGCGGCGTTGTGGTCGTATCCCAGTCGACACTCCACTCGCTATGGACGTGGTGGTCCCCGGCGCGCCAAGCGCGGCCGTCATCGCGATCGGTGGCGTATGCGCTGCCCATCAGGGCCAGCAACAGGACGGAGCAGGACGCGCGGCGCGCGTGCCGGGAAGAAGCAACGTGGAGGGTCATGCGGAATCCGGACGATGGAGGAACACGGCGCGGTACGCCGCAACCGCGTATTCCACCGCAGCCCCATGTCATCCCGATGAAACCCGCGCGGGTTTCGTGTGCGGCGATCAGGCCGCGGTGTCGGCCGGCAGTCCGAACACCTGGCGCAGATAGGTCAGATAGCCCGGGTCGTCGCACATGCTTTTGCCCGGCGAATCGCTGAGCTTGGCCACCGGCTGGCCGTTGCAGCGGACCATCTTGATGACGATGCTCAGCGGTGTCGGCCCGAGATCATTGGTCAGATGCGTGCCGACGCCGAAGGCCAGTTTGCAGCGGCCGCGGAAGTAGGCGTGCAGGCGTTTGACCTTGTCGATATCGAGGCCGTCGCTGAAGACCAGGATCTTGCTCGACGGATCTACGCGGTTGTCGGCGAAGTGCGCGAGCATCCGGTCGCCCCAGACGAAGGGATCGCCCGAGTCGTGGCGCACGCCGTCGAAGAGTTTGCAGAAGTACATGTCGAAATCGCGCAGGAACGCATCCAGCCCGACGACATCCGACAGTGCGATACCGAGATCGCCGCGATATTCGTGCGCCCACGAATCCAGTGCCACGACCTGCGAATCCCGCAGCCGCGGCCCGAGCGCCTGGAACGCCTGCAGATACTCGTGCGCCATCGTGCCGTGCGGCGTCATGCCATGAATGCGCGCGAAGTGGACGTTGCTGGTGCCGACGAACTGGTCACCCAGCGCATCGCGCAGCAGCGGCAGCATGTGGCCGTGCCAGTGCTGCGAGTAACGGCGCCGCGTGCCGTAGTCGGCGATCCGGCAGTCTTCATAACCGGCGACGTCGCGCAGCAACGCAGCCTTGGCCTGCAGACGGCGCTCGCCTTCGGCGAAATCGGCCTGCGTGGTGTTGCGGAACCAGACCTCGTTGATGATCGCCAGCAGCGGCACTTCGAACAGGATCGTATGCAGCCACGGCCCGGTGATCCTGAGTTCGATCTCGCCCGGCACATCGGTCGACGCGCGCAGCTCGATGTACTTGCGATCGAGATGGAACAGGCCGAGGAAGTCGGCGAAATCCGGCTTCACGAATCGGAGCGCGCGCACGTATGCCAGTTCGTCCGCGCTGAAGCGCAGCGCGCACAGCGCATCGATCTCCGCATCGATCTCCTCGATGAACTGCGCCAGATCGATGCCGGGCGTACGGCACTTGAAGCGGTACTGCACGACCGCGCTGGGGTGCTGGTGCAGCACCGCCTGCATCATCGTGAACTTGTACAGATCGGTGTCGAGCAGGGAGGCAATCGCGGCCATCGGTCAGCCTGCCGCCTGCACGGCGCGGCGCAGCACCGCGATCGGGAACCGCGCCCAGATCATCGCCCACACCGCGACGCGTTGCGGCCAGTTGCGGTGCGCGGCCTCGAAGCGCTGGAAGTAGCGCCACAGGCCGCGATGCTTGTGCCATTCGACGAACACCGGCCGCGAGCGGCTGGAGACGCCGCGCACGTGCAGCACAGCGATGTCGTTGGCGACCGCGATCACCGCACCCGCCTCGCGCGCGCGCCGGCACAGGTCCAGGTCTTCGGCATGCAGCCGGTAGCCGGTGTCGAAACCGTCGATGCGGTCGAACAGCGTGCGCGGCAGCAGCATCAGCGCGCCGGAGATCGCCTGCACGCGTTGCAGCGGCTGCGCGGCATCGCGCGGCACAGCGAGCACACGGGCCTGCGGATCGCGCAGCATCGCGGCGAATTCCGGATCGCGGCGACGCGCGGCGGGATCGCGCGCGCCATCTTCGCCGACGAGTTCGGTGCCGAGCAGACACGGCGCGGCCAGGGCATCGGCATGCATGCGCAGGCGCGCGAGCGAATCGGCATCTACGAGGCAATCCGGGTTGACGAAGGCGATCCACGGCGCGTCACCATCGCGCGCACCCTGGTTGCAGGCGACGGCGAAGCCGGGATTGTCGGGATTGCCGATGAAGTGCACGCGCGGATCGAGCGAGGCGTGCCGCTGCACGATGGCCAGCGTCGTGTCATCAGACGCGTTGTCGACGACGCGGATCTGCGCGACGCCGTCGGCCGCGCGCAGGCGCGTCAGACAGGCGTCGATCGTGCTGCCGCTGCGATGGGTGACGACGACGGCGACGATGTCGGGCGTGGCGGAATTTGCAGCGGTCACTTGGGCAGCGCGTCTTCGGTGAAAGACACATTGTCCGCTGCGTCGGGTGCAGTGTGTATGGTGCCGTCGTCGTCCGGATGGGACACGGCGACCGGGGACGCGTCATCGACCGCATCAGCCGCGTCGTCCGCTTCAAAGAGTTGCTGCTGCGCCGGCGCGTTCTCCAGCGCATCGAAGCCGCGCTGCAACGCGACGCGCGTCGCGTACAGCGGGTCCTGCATCAGGAAGGTCGCGAGCCGCGAATGCCACGCCGGCCAGCGCACCGCGAGCGCGTCCATGTCGCCGTCGGCCGGACCGCCCTCGCCGCCGCGCGCGACGAATGCGGTCTCGCACAGCGCATTGCGCCAGCCCAGGCCGGCCATGCGCAGCGACAGGTCGATCAGCGCGGCGTACCAGGAGCGGTAGCTCGACGCATCGAGGCCGCCGGCCTTGCGTCGCGCATTGCCGCGCAGCAGGACCGCATGCCCGATCGCGGCCGGCAGTTCGGGATACAGCGGCGGCAGCGCTTGGCAGGCACGCGCGAGACGCGACGGCGCATCGGGCACTGGATTGATCTCGCCGATCCGCGGCCAGGCTGCGGACTCGCCAGCGTTGCACCACGGCGTCGCCGTCGCGATCGACGCATCGCGCGCGAAGCAGGCTGCGAGTGCATTGGCCCAGCCCGGCGCGGGAATCGCGTCAGGTGCGAGCACGATGACATCGGCGTCGCCGCAGGCGCGCAGCACGTCGTCGAGATGCGCGACCTCGCCGATCGAGCGTTGGCGGCAGGTGTAGTCGGCCTGCAACGGCGTGCTGGCGAGCCAGCGCTGCACGATCTCCGCGCCACGCGGGCCAATACGCGCATCGTCGGCGAGCCAGATCCGCGTGCCCGCAGGCGTACCGGCATCGAGCGCGGCCAGACACGCATCGAGCGCGTCGTCATCGTGCCCGACCGGCAGCAGGATGACCGGCAACTCAGCCATGCGCAGTGTCTCCGCGCATTGCGGCCCTCAGTCCCGCGGGCTCTGCAGCGGCTGCAGCGCGCGGAAGCGGCTGCCGTACTCGTCCGTCAACCTGCGTGCTTCCTGAGGATTGCGCACGATGGTCGGCGTCAGCAGGACGATGACTTCGCTGCGCTCGGTACGCGAGCTCTGCCGGCCGAAAAGTCCGCCGAGAACCGGGATTCTGCTGAGCCCGGGGAAACCCGTCGAGACTCGACCGACGTCGTCCCGGATCAGCCCCGCGAGCATCACCGTATCGCCGGCCTGCACGGCCGCTTCGGTCTTGAGCCGACGCGTATCGATGCGCACGTTGCCCTGCGAATCGGCGGTGTTCTGTGGCTGCGGCGAACTCACTTCCTGCACGATGTCGAGGAACACCATGCCGTCGCGGGTCACGCGCGGCCGTACCTTGAGGATCGTGCCGGTCTCGATGTACTGGACTTGGGTGAACTGGCTGTCACCGAGGATCGGGTTCACGCTGCTCGACGAGATCGGGATGCTCGCGCCGACATTGAATTCGGCCATGGCGTTGTTGCGCACGAACACCGACGGTGACTGCAGGATCTGCACGTCGGTGACTTCATCGAGCGCACTGACGACCGCTGCGGCGTTTCTGCCGAGGAAGGTCCAGCCCAAGCCTGCAGGACCGGCACCTGTATCGACACCTGTAATGGCGCCGGCGATGCCGGCCCACGTCGTACGGTCCACTGCATTGGGAAGTCCCGCATCCGTCACCGCCCGCTCGAAGAACCAGTTCACGCCGTACTGCAGATCGCCACTCAGCGCGACCTCCACTACCTGCGCCTCGATATGCACCTGCGCCGGCATGACATCGAGCCGTTCGACGACATCGCGGATCGAGCGCCACGCAGCGGGGGTCGTACGGATCAGGAGCGTGTTGGTTTCGTCGACCGCCGATACACCGACGCGGTCGCCTTCCACTTCCAGCGTCACGCTGCTAGGACCCTCCTGCTGTTCGCTGAGCTGCATCTGACCCACGTTGCCGCCACCACCGCTACTGCCACCACCGCGCCCCATGCCCGAGCCGCTACCGCGATTGTTGCTGCCGAGTCCGGAACTGCTGCCACTGCCGCTGTCCAAACCGGACGAGCCATCCGTGCCGCCGGTGCGCAGCGTGTTACCGGTCAGGCCCGGCATCAGCGAAGCCGCATCCTGGCCGCCACTGCTGCCGCTGCCACCGCCGAAAACTTCCGACAGGCGCTGCGCGAGTTCGCGTGCCTTGATGAACTTGAGTTCATAGGAGAACAGCTTCGGGTCCTGGCCCGCGTTGTCGATGCGCTCCAGCCATTGCTGGATCTCGCCGAGATAGTCGGCCTGGGGCGTGATCACCAGCACCGCGTTCGCGCCCTCCAGCGGCATGAAGCGGAACATGCCCGAGACCGGCGATTCGCTGTCCTGGCCGAACACCTTTTCCAGATCGGCGACGACCTGCGTGGCTTTGCCCGACTGCAAGGGGAACACGCCGACCGACATGCCCGACAGCCAGTCGACGTCGAAGATCTCGATCGTGCGCAGGTAGTTGTCGAGTTCGGAGCGGCTGCCGGAAATCGTGATGACGTTGCGCGCGTTGTCGGCGGAGACGATCGCGTTCGGGCGCGCGTACGGCTCGAGCACCTTCTCCATTTCGGTCGCGGAGATGTAGCGCAGCGGCACGGTGCGGACTTCGAAACCGCGCGCGGCGCCGGTGCTGCCGGTGCGCGGCGCGACGGTGCCGGTCGCGAGCGCGGTGTCGGCGGCGACGATGTTGTAGCGGCCGTCGCTGTAGATCATGCGGGCGTTGTTCCAGCCCAGCACCATTTCCAAGAGGCTCAACGCCTGTGCCGCGCTCACCGGCTGCGGCGTCGCAAGCGTCACCGTGCCCTGCACTTCCGGCGCGATGACGTAGTTCTGGCCGAGCATGTCGCCGAGGATCGCCTTGGCGACGGCGTGCACCGATTCGCCTTCGAAATTGAACGAGGCCTGCCCGCTGGTCGCGCCCAGCGTGGGCGGCGCGGCTGACGCAGCCCGCTGGTTGAGCACGGTGCCGCTGCCGCGGCGGATCTGCGGCTGCGGACGCTCGTCATCGCCAAGCAGGGGTTGGGTGCGTGCGCCCGTCGCCGATGCGGTGTCGGCGGAGGAAGTGCCCGCCTCCGCGCCCTGGCGCAGGTCGGCATCGCGGCGCATCGAAGCGGTCGGCGCGGTGGCGCAGCCGGCGAGCAGTGCGATGCCGGTACCGAGGGCGATCGCCCGGAGGTGGAAGGCTGGCGTCTGGGAAGGCTTCATCGACGGGAGTCTAGTCCTGGGCGGAATTGGGTTGCTGTTGCTGCTGGCGCAAACGTGCGCGCCGTTCTTCGATCCGGCGACGGATCGCTTCGACCTGGGCTTCGGACGGGCCGGCGGCCGGCGCGGCTTCCGGCGTGACACCGCCACTAGCGTCGACGGGCGTCGTCTGCGGCGCAGCCGCGCCGCGTGGCTGTCCATTGGCGCCAGGCTCCGAGGCGCGGGCCGTGGCGGTGGCACGTCCGGTCGTGGCGCCCGGACTGCCGGTCGCCGGGGGCGGCGTCGGCGTCGCAGGCGGGCGCGAGGCGGCCTGCGCCGGCGATTGACCATCCGGCGGCGGCGTCGGCGTCATCGGAGTCGGCGGCTGTCCGCCACTGCCGTCGAACACGCGCAGTTCCAGCGTGCGCGGGCCTTCGGGCGTGGTGAACACCACGCTGCGTGCATCCACCGAATCGAGCAGCCAGTTCGAGGCCTCGGGTGGACCTTCGCCGACCTTGAGCCGGATCGATTCGCCGCCGCCATTGGGCTGCAGAATCGCCATCGCGAAGTCGGGCGTACGCAGCACACTGGTCAACACGTAGTCGAAGCCCGTGCCGGCGCCCTCGCCTTCGTCCTGCGGATCGATGAAGAAGGGATGCGGGCGGCGGTCGCCGGAGAACAGCGGACGCGCGGCGACCTCGTCGAAGCTCGACAGCGGCGGCGCGGGCGCGATGTCGCCGGGCGCAGGACCGACCGGCGCGGCGACCACGCCATCGTCCTCCAGCGTGCCGATGCGACTGCCGAGTCCGGCCAGCGACAGCAGCGCGAACAGCAACGCCCAACCGCCGACCGCGGCGACCAGCCAGGTGCGCGCGTTGGTGGCATCAATCCGCATCGGCGCCTCCGTTGGCCGCAGCCGGGCGTGCACGCGCGGCGGCATTGGCCGCCGGCGCCGCGCCGGGGGCCGGCAGCACGTAACCGGACAGATCGAAACTCACATCGACACCGCCACTGGTCGCACCGGCCGCGAGCGTGTGCCGCTGGCTGAGGATGTTGAGGTTGTCGATGAACAGCCGCGGCGTGCCGGTCTCCAGCGAGTGCAGCACCGCCGCCAGCTCGGCATTGCCGCAGCGCAGGCGCACCTGCACGGTCGCGCGCGGGTACTTGTCGCTGCGCTGGCCGGCGATCGGCGAGCGGTTGCTGATCGCGCAGCTGCGATTGCCGGGGCTCGCGTCGAGCACGGCGCTCTCCAGCCGCTGCACCAGCGCCGCGGTCGCGAGTTCCACGCCGGCCTGCGGCATGAAGCCGGGCGTGTCGTCCATCGCCGCGCGCGCGCGTTCGAGTTCGGCGCGCACCTGCGGTGCCTGTTCGAGTTCGCGGCGGATGCGCAGCTCGCGTTCCTGCAGCGTGTCGATGCGCGTGCCGAGTTCGCGCATGGGCTGCGTCCACCACGGATGGATCAGCAGCAGGTATCCCAGCAACAGCACGCCCAGCAGCAGCGCGAGCGCCAGCCAGCGGTCGCGGGCCGACACGGGCCTATCGGGCATCGTCCGCACGCACGGGCTCCTGTGCCGGTGTGGAGGCGGGCGCCGGCGCAGTCGCGGGCGGTACGAGTTCGGCGGTCAGGGTGAAACGGTCGGAGCGCGTGCGCGGATCGTTCTGCAGCGCGCCGGCGAGCGCGGGTGCGCGCCACAGCGTGGAGCCCGACAGTTGCCCGACTAGCGCAGAGGCTTCGGTGCTCAGACCGATCAGCAACACGCGGTCGCCTTCGATCGCGGCCTTCTCCAGCGACGTGGAATCCGGCAGCCGGCGCGCGAGTTCATCGAGCACCGCCACTGTCAACGGCCGCGCGGCGCGTTGTGCCTGCAGGAAGGCCATGCCTTCGCGCAGATCGGTGAGTTGCTGGCGCTGCGCCGAGGCCGCGCGCGCACGTGTGGCTTCGGCGGCGACGCTCGCTTCCAGTGCATCGGCGGCGGCGCTGCGGTTCTCGCGCATCTGCCACAGGCCGAACGCGGTCAGCAGCACCGCGATGCCGAGGATCATCAGCTGCACGCGACGTTGTGGATCTTCGCGGCGGCGACGACGCGCATCGTCGATCAGGTTGACGCCCAGCGGGCCGGCGTCGCCGGCAAGATCGATACCGGCCAGCATCGGCGCCAGCGGGCCGAGCGCGGCGAGTTGCGCGTCGATCGCGGCGCGCGGCACCACCACCAGTTCCACGTCGATCTGGCCATCGCCGCGCCGGCCCAGCACGCGGTGGTCGTAACGCACGTCAGCGGCGGCGAACGGCGTCTGCCGGTCGATCTCGAAACCCAGCACATCGTGCAGCCGGTCGCCGGCGGCTTCGGGCAGGGTCAGGCGCCGACGCAGACCGGTGCGTGCGGGCAGCAGCAGCCAGCGCGGCAGATCGATCGTGCGCGGCGCGAGCAGCGCGGCCAGCGGATCGCCGGCAGATTCGTCGAAAGAGGCGCGCGGCACGCTCGCGAGATCGCGCACGCCGTCGGCGCCCTGCAATTGCAATGCGACATCGCCACCGTTGCCGACCAGCAGCAGACGCCGGCTGGCGAGGCCGAACAGTTCACGCACACGCGCCGGCAACCAGGCCGACAGCGCCGCCCCCCACCACGACAGGAACGTCCGGACGCGCGCCGACGTGCGGCCGTCCAGGCGCCAGGCGCGGCGGCCGGGCACGGTCTCGCCCGGAGTTGCGGGTGTCGCGGACATCATCGTGGTGACGCTCCTTCTTCCCAACGCAGCACGGTGTAGGCCGTGCCCGGTACGGCGCCACCGCCGGTTCTGACGACTGCCCGCAGCCGCGCGGTCCGCCCCTCCGGAAGCCGCGCCTGGCTCTCGATACTATACGTGCCGCTACCGCTGCCCAGCAGAGCGCCGGCCAGTTGCGCGGCGGTCGCTTCGCGAGCCGCGAGGATCGGATCGGCCTCGACGCCCATCGCCTGCAGCACGGGGCCGGCGGCGAACTGCGGATCGGGCGACGGCAGACGGCTGTAGATCGTCAGATACGGCGCGACGGCCTCGTACAGCTCGGGCGTCATGCCGAGCACCTGCTCGACCTCGGCGACGCTTTCGAACGGCGCGTTCTTGGCGCCGTAGGGCCGCCCCGCGCTGGCATAGTCCGCGGCTTCCGCGCCACCGGTGATCTGCACGAAATCGTCGCCATCGCGCCAGTCGACGATTGCGCCGGCGACCTGCACCGCGACGCTCTGCTCGGCGCCGGTGGTCTGCAGCAATGCAGCCAGCAGCAGGCCGTCGGCGGCATTGAGATCGACCTTGCCGGTCTCGTCGACGATTTCGAGTGCCACGTCGATGTCGTGGAACCGCCAGCCGTAAGGACGTCCGTCGGGCTGCCACTGCAGCGCGGGATCATCCATCGCCAGCCGGGTCAACGCGTACTCCAGGCCCGCGCGCGCGGCCTGGTCGCCGGCGACGCCGCGACTGAGCACGCGACCCTGCTGCTGTTCGATGCGCGCGGTCAGCGCGAACGCACCGACCAGCGCCGCCAGCAACGTGATCAGCCACAGCACCAGCAGCAGTGCGGCCCCGCGATGTGCGCGCGCATTCATGGCATCGCCACCGGCGCAGCCTGCCCGGTGCCCTGCGGCAGCGTGACCACGAGCGTCGGCCAGGCGCCGTCACGCTCGGTCTCGATCTGCACCTCGACCTGCAACGGCAGCGCGGCCGGCCCCCAGCGCTCCTGCCACTCGCCGAGCGCGCCGGCGTCGTCGAAGCCGCGATAGCGCATCCGCAGCTCGACCAGATCGTCGACCAGCGGCTCGGGCGGGCGCGGACTCGGCGGTTCGATCGTGCGGCCGGTCATCACCATGCCGAAGGCGACCGTCAGACGTTGGGTACCGCGCACCTCGTCGACCGCGATGTCGTGCAGATGCGGCCCGCCCTGCCCGAGATAATTCGGCAGATCGGCGACGAAGCGCAGGCGCTGCGGTTCGCCGACGAACTGCGAGATCTCGCCGGTGTTCTCGTCGGTCTGGAACGCGATCTGCTGCGCGGAGGCGATACGCCGGCGCAGAAAGCCTTCGACGGCGCGCATGCGCTCGCTGCGCTGCGACAGGGCCTCGCCGCGATCAACGGTCGCGGTCGCGGCGCGCAACGTGGTCAGCGCCAGGGCGAGTCCGGCCGCGAGCAGCACCGTCGCCAGCAGCACTTCGATCAGGGTGAATCCGCGCGCATGCCTCATGGCATCGGCACTCCGAGCGCATCCGGTTCGCGCAGCCGCAACGTGTGCACCTGCAGACGCTCGCGCGGACCGCGTTCGCCCCAGTCCACGGCGAGCGCGATTTCGAAAAGTTGCTGGCCGGACGGATCGAGCATTGCAGGCGGCATCGCCGGATCGACGTAAGGCGCGATCTCCAGCGTCCAGCGATAGCGCCCGTCTTCGAACTCGCCAGTGGTACTGCCCGGCACCACCGGAATCTCGATGCCGATGCCATCCAGCAGCGATTGCGCATGCAACGCCGCGCGTCCCGAATCCGCGGCCCAGCGCACCTGGCGCGTGCCATTCGACAGCGTGCCCAGCAACAGCATCAGCGCGATGCCCAGCACCGCGAACGCCACGATGACTTCGATCAGGGTGTAGCCGCGCTGGCTGCGATGATTCATTCGTTCGCGTTCGCGCGGGACAGACGCACTTCGCCGGTCAGCCAGGCCACGTCCACCTGCCACGCGGCATCGCGCAGCAACACGCGCACACGCCCACCGGTGGCCGCGCCATCGGCGAAGAACAGGATTGCGCCTTCGCTGTCGTTCGACTGCAGTTCGCGCGCGCCGGTGAACTCGACCGCGAGCGGCTCGGGAATCGTGCCGTGGCGGCCATTGGGCGCCTGCCAGGTACGCGCCTGCGGATTGATCACGAAGCGCTGCGGTTCGCCGGTCGAAATCGCCTGTGCCCGCGTGTAACGCAGCTGCGCGGCAATGGTCTTGCTCGTCGACTGCAGCGCGATGCGATCGAAACCGCCGCTCATGGCGGCGGCCGCCAGCACACCGGTCACGGCGATCAGGCCGACGACCAGCAGCACTTCGAGCAGCGAGAAACCGCGGACCCTGGCGATGCGATGCGACATCTGGCGCGGCGAAGTTCCGGAGCGGGAGCAGCCCCGGAATCTAGCATCATCGGCGCCGCTTTCCACGGCGCGGAGACCGCTTATTCGTAGCGGATATCCGTGTTCACACTGTCGCCGCCCGGCTTGCGATCTGCGCCGTAGCTGACGATGTCGAACGGCTGGCTGTTGCCCGGCGTCGCGAACTCGTAGGGCGTGTTCCAGGGATCGCGCAGTTCGGCGTCTTTCGCGTACGGGCCGAGCCAGCCGCTGGCGCCGCCGGGCTGGGTGACGAGGTCGCCCAGTGAGTTGGGCAGCGTACCGGTGTCCATCTCGTACTGGTGCACCTTTTCGGCCAGCGTCTGCACCTGCGCCTTGGCGAGATTCACGCGGGCACGGTCGCCGCCGCCGAGGATGCGGGTCGCGGCGAACGCCACGATGCCGCCGATCAGCACGACGACGAGGATGATCTCGATCAGGCTGAAGCCGCCCTGCGCGGTGCGCGGGCTGCCGAGGGGACGCGATCTGCGGATGGGCTGCATCGACACTGCCTCGTTCAAGAGTCTGGATCGCATTGTATGACGCCGCGCAGCTGAACCTAGCCGATGACGCTGGTCAGGTCGTAGATCGGCACCAGCACCGCGAGGATCACCACCATCACCACGAGCGCGAGCAGCATCGTGATCGCCGGTACCAGCGCAGCCAGCATGCGATCGAGCGACGTGCCGGTCTGCTGATCGAAGGTGTCCGCGGTCTTGAGCAGCATTGCATCAAGCGCGCCGGATTCCTCGCCGACCTGGATCATCTGGATCGCGAGCCGCGGAAAGCGCTTGCCGCGTCCCAGCGCCGTCGACAGGCCGACACCGTTCTTGACCTCGGATTCGGCCGCTTCCACGTCCGCCGACAGCGCGAGATTGCCCAGCACCTTGCGGCCGATGCCGAGCGCTGCGATCAGCGGTACGCCGTTGCGTAGCAGCGTGCCGAGCGTGCGGGCAATCCGCGCGGTCTCAATACGAGCAACCAGCGGACCGAAGATGCGCCGCTGCAGCAGCCAGCCATCGAAGCGCAACCGGAATCGCGCATCGCGCAGCTTCAGCACGAACGCATAGATCGCGATCACCGGCACCGCCAGCATCAGGATCCACCAGTCGCGCACGAACTCGCCGAGACCGAGCACGATCTTGGTGAACACCGGAAGTTCCGCATCGAGACTGTCGTACATCGCCGCGAACTGCGGCACCACGTAGCCGAGCAGGAACATCAGCGACGCGCCGACCATGACGATCAGGATCGCCGGATAGATCAGCGCGTTGACTACGCGTCCGCGCAACAGGCGCGCGCTCTCGAGGTAATCGGCAAGGCGCTGCAGCGTGTCTTCGAGGCTGCCACCGGCTTCACCGGCGCGCACCATGTTCACGTACAGCCGAGAGAACGTGCCGTGCTGGCGTTCGAGCGCGGTCGACAGCGATACGCCGCCACGCACCGCATCACGCAGCTCGGTGATCGTGCGCTTGGCTTCGGGTTCTTCAGGCAGATCGAGCAGGATCGTCAGTGCACGATCCAGCGGCTGCCCCGCATTGAGCAGCGTCGCGAGCTGCTGGGTGAACTGCACCAGCCGCTGGCCCGAAAACGGCTTCGGCTTGAACAGCGCCTTCCAGTCCTCGACCGCCCGCGCCTCGCTCGCCGGCCGCGCCTCGATCGGCAGATGCCCCTGCTCCTGCAGACGCAGCGCAACCTCGGCTTCGCTGCCGGCATCCATCGTGCCGTCGAGCGTTTCACCGCGGGTGTTGAGGGCTTTGTAGCGGTAGAGGGTCATGGGAGCGTGTATCTCACGGCGCGTTGACCACGGTCACGTCCGGATCCGTCGAGAACAGGATCCGCATCTCGCTGGCGCCGTTTGGCCAGGTGAACGCCATCTGGGCAAACACCGGCAGCGGCATCGGCGGCTCGTTGCCGTCTGTTCCGTACCACGCGGCGTACCGCTGAGCTGCATCCGGCGCGACGATCGGAATCGTCGCGGCACACAGGCTGCGTCCACAGCCGAAGCCGGAGATCTCGAGCCCATGGCGACCCAGCGATGTGCGCAGCCAATCGCCGAACAACTGGTGCAAATCTCTCGCGTCTGGATCGGTCAGCCCTTCGTTCTCGAACGCACGGACAGCGTCCTTCCAAGCCTGCCCATCGTTGATCATTCCGAACGTATCGGACATCAGCGCACCGTCCTGCATCAACCGTGATTCGATGGGAGCGCGCGACTGCGGCAAGGCCTGCGCCCGACGCGTGGGCGGAGACATCGGTGCGTTGAAATTGGCGTCGTTACCGGGTTGACCCGTTGCGCGTGCGTCGGCTTGAGGCGCAACTGTGTCGGTGGATGCCTCTCGGTCGGTCCAGTCAGCGGGCTGTTCGACGTTTCCATTCGCAACTACGACATCGGCATCAGCGCCCTGCCTATCCACATCCCGATCTCCTCCACAGGCCGATGCCAACAAGGCTGCCGCGCACGCCAGTCCTGCCAGTCTCATGGGTTCCCTCGTCGGCCAGGGCGTCGGTTGCAGCGGTACATCACGCGTCCTCCGTCACCCGCAGCACTTCCTCGATCGTTGTCTCGCCGGCCAGCGCTTTGAGGATGCCGTCCTCGTACATCGTGCGCATGCCCGATTCGCGAGCGAGCTGTTCGAGTTCGCCCATGCCGGCGTGGCGCATCACCGCGCGGCGCAGGGTGTCGTTCATGACCAGGAACTCGACGATCGTGGTGCGGCCCAGATACCCGGTCGGCGCACCGGCAGACGGGCCCGGGCGATACAGCACGATCTCACCCTCGGGCTGGAAGCGGCGCAGTTCGAAGCGTTCGATCTCCTCGGGCGATGCGGCATAACGCACGCGATGCGTCGGCTCGAGCTTGCGCACCAGGCGCTGGGCGAGGATGCCGTTGACGGTGGAGGTCAGCAGGTAATCCTCGACGCCCATGTCGAGCATGCGGGTGATGCCGCCGGCAGCGTTGTTGGTGTGCAGCGTGCTGAGCACCAGATGGCCGGTCAGCGCAGACTGGATCGCGATGCGCGCGGTTTCCAGATCGCGCATTTCGCCGATCATGATGATGTCCGGATCCTGGCGGACGATCGAGCGCAGTGCGTGCGCAAAGTCGAGACCGATCTGCGGCTTGGCCTGGATCTGGTTGATGCCTTCGATCTGGTATTCGACCGGATCTTCGACGGTGATGATCTTGACGTCCGGCGTATTGAGCTGCGACAGCGCGGTGTAGAGCGTCGTCGTCTTGCCCGAACCGGTCGGACCGGTGACCAGCAGAATGCCGTGCGGCTGGTCGAGCACCTTGTTGAACTGCGGCAGGAATTCGTCGGTGAAGCCGAGCCGGTAGAAGTCGAACACCACCGTCTCGCGGTCGAGCAGACGCATCACCACGCTTTCGCCGTGCGCGGTCGGCATCGTCGATACGCGCAGGTCGAGCTCCTTGCCCTGCACGCGCAGCATGATGCGGCCGTCCTGCGGCAGACGGCGCTCGGCGATGTTGAGCCGCGCCATGATCTTGATGCGGCTGATCACCGCCGCGGTCAGATTCACCGGCGGGCTCTCGCCGTCGATGAGCACGCCGTCGACGCGATACCGGACCTTCAGCCGGCTTTCGAACGGCTCGATGTGGATGTCGGATGCGCGCAGTTCCACCGCGCGCTGGATCACCAGGTTCACCAGCCGGATCACCGGCGCTTCGGATGCAAGATCACGCAGATGCTCGACGTCGTCGACATCGCCGCCGCCTTCGCCGTCAGCGGATTCGATGATCGTGCCCATCGCGCTGCGGCCCTGGCCGTACCAGCGCTCGATCAGATCGTCGATCTCCGAGCGCAGACCGACGGCGGGCGCGATGTCGCAGCCGGTCGCCAGCCGCACGGCGTCGAGCGCGTAGTCGTCGTGCGGATCGGACATCCACACATGCAGGCGGCCGCGGCTTTCGCCAATCGGCAGCACGTGGAACTGGCGCAGGAACCGCACCGACAACGGCTGCGCGCCGTCGACGAGTTCCGGCGGATCTTCCGGCACGGTTTTGGCGCCGAGCAGTTGCAGGTCGAGCTCGGCGGCGCAGGCTTCTGCGTGGTCGCGTTCCGAGACCAGGCCCAGCCGCCCGAGCAGGGTCAGCAGGCTGCCGCCGGCTTCGGCGTGCAAGCGCTGGGCGCGCGCCAGATCGACGTCCTTGAGCCGGCCGCTGGCGCGCAGGCGCGCGACGATACGCGCCTCGGGCGTGTCGGGCGTCGCTGTGGAATCCTCGAGCACCGCATTCACTGCACGGCCATCCCATCGATTACGGATCGGCCGACTTTAGCAGTTCGACGGCGCCGGGCGCCGCCGCGGATCAGCCCTGCGGAAGCGGGTCGGTCGTAGCCTCGGCGCCGCGCTTGAGGTCCGCCGGCGGCGGATCTTCGCGGCGCATCTCGTCGGCGCTGGGCTTGCGGTCGCGGCTGCTCGGCGCGGGCACGTAGAAGCCGACGCGTTCGAAGAAGCGGCGGTAGAAGCCGGTGTCCTGCACGGTGCTGCTGGCGGTGCGCACCAGCGAGTCCTCGCGGCTGCCGACCGGCAGCGACAGCGAGCCAATGCCGCCGACGCCGACGCTCGCCGAATTGGAACTCTTGCGCATCACATAGCGGTCGAGCAGCGCGCTGACGAACAGCAGCGAGCGGTCGTTGCCGCGCGACACGCAGGACACGCGCACCGACAGTTGGGTGTGCACGTCGTCCTCGGGCTGGAAGTTCTTCGACGCTTCCACCGCATCGTCGCTGGACTTGGCCACCGCGTAGCCCTGGCCGAGCAGCGCCAACCGCGCCGCGCTGCACACCTGCGCCGGCGGCAGCTCGTAGGTGCGCGAATAGGTCTCGTCGGAATCGAAGGATTCACCCATGAACGGCGCGTCCTCGCGCACGTCGCGCCCGCACGCGGCCAGCACGAGAACGGCGGCAGCGATGGCGGTCAAACGTGGCAGGGAGCAGACGGAGCGCATCGGGGCGGGTCGGAAACCGGGACCGCGGCATGATACCGGCGTCGCGGTGTCGCCATCCCGACGCGGCCTGCACGGTTCATCGTGCAGCCGGATGCACCGCAGCCTCAGTGCGCGGTGGGCGGCGCCTCGGGCGGCGCATTGCGGGTGCGGCGCTCAGCTTCGAGCCAGTCCAGATGCTCGGTCAGCGTGCGGCCTTGCGCCTGCGCCTCGGCGCTCGCGGCGGCGTCGAGCGCCTTGGACACCGACAGTCGCGTGGCGATGCCGTTCGCATGTCGAGATGCGGCGGTGTGCCGCAGCATCGCCAGCACCATCGCGGCGCTGTGCGTCGTCGCGACCGGCTCGCCCCGTAGCACGAGCGTCCACTCGCCTTCGTGATAGGTCGCGCCGGCGAGCACGCGCTCATCGGGACCCTTGAGCTGTGCGTGGATCTGCGGTGCGCCTGCGCTGCCGTCGCTGCGACGCGGTGCATTGCGACGCCGGGCGTCGCGGCGGGACTTGGACGTGATGGACATCGGACTGCGGTCGTGCGGAAGTCTGGCGCGACAGTATCCCAGATCGGCGTGGACCCGCTGACCGGTCCATCACGGTCGCGCTGATGGAATGCAGAACCCCGACCTCGAAGGATCCGCATGGTCCAGGTGCCGTCTCCTGCCCGCGCGCTGCGCACGCACTCCTGTCGCGCAGCGGCTTCCACCAGGCGTTTCCGCTGCTTCGCGCGCGCTACCGGCACCGCGCCAATGCGGATCCTGCAGGCACACGGCCGGACACGATCCGCGCCTCACGAGGCGACGGCATGAGTGCCACGGGTGCACCCGCGGAGACGCCGGTGCAGTCGCCAGGCGCGAACGTCGGGACGGCCTACACCGGTCGCATCGGGGCGATCGATCTCGCCCGCGGCTTCGCGGTCTGCCTGATGATCCTCAGTCACGGCACCAACGGCCTGATGCCGCTCGACGATTTCCCCGCGTGGGGCCAGGTGTCGGTCCACGCGATCACCAAGTTCTCCTCGTCGCTGTTCGTGATCGTCTTCGGCATCGCGCTCGCCGTCGCCTTCATGCCCAAGACCACGGCGCCGGACTGGCCGCAGCGACGCAACCGCCTGCTGTGGCGCGGCCTGGTGGTGCTGTTCTGGTACAAGGTTCTGACCGTCGTGGAGATGTACGGCCGCCACGACACCGCCGCGATCGTCGACACGCTGCTCTACCGGGATTTCCCGTCGTTCGTCGAAATCCTCGGCTTCTATGCGATCGCCCTGCTGTGGATTCCATGGCTGCTGCCGCTGTGGGCGAAGACGCCCGCCGTGCTGCGCTGGTTGAGCCCGATCCCGGTCGCTTTCGCATCATGGTGGCTGCTGCACCACTTCGATTTCTGGGGCGTGCCGCAGTTGCAGGCGCTGATCGTCGAGCATCCCGATTACTACACCTGGGGCCAGCTCGCGCGCGGGCCTCTGATCCTCATCGGCCTGTTGATCGGCGGCGTGTTGCTGCAGGCCTATCGCGCGCCGCGCACGCGCTGGGCATTGGCAGGCGCACTGGCACTCGTATCCGCGGCGCTGTTCGCCTGGTTCCTGATCCGCGCCGGCGATCTGCGCCCTCTGCTGGTCGACATTGCGCGCAACACCGGCAAGCATCCGCCGCAGTTGATGTTCATGCTCTTCAGCACGGGCGGCGCATTCGCGTTGCTGGCGCTCGCGGTCGCGGGCGGCGAATGGCTGGCGAAGTGGCTGCGACCGATCGCGGTCATCGGCAGCGACGCAATGATGGCCTTCATCGTGCACATCAGTGTGATCTTCCTGCTTCTGCGCGAAGTGCTGGGTCTGTACCAGTCGGTGACCTACGAACGCGCGTTGCTGCTGACTCTCTTGCTGCTGGCTGCGACCGCGACCTGGATCTGGCTGTGGGGCACGATGAAGCGCGCACTGAAACGCGCGCCCGATACGGTAGTTCAGCGCAAGTGAAGCGCCGCGCCACCAGGCTTGCGAACCCATGCTGAGACGCCTGCGCCACCTGTTCGTTGCCGCCTCGATCACGCTGCCCTGGATGGGCGGCCCGGCGCTTGCGCAGCCGGTCACGCCCGCCGCGACAGCGCCGTTGCCGACAAAGCCCGCCATCGCGAAGACCGCACTGGTGGCATCGCCGCCTGCCGCCACGCCACGCTGGTCGACCGAACTCGACCGCCGCGTGCACGCCATCGATGCACGTTTTGCCGGCGAACTGGGCGTGCACGTGCAGCGACTCGGCGACGGCCCGGAGTACGACTTCCGCGGCGACGAGATCTGGTATCTCGCGTCCGGCGTCAAGGTGCCGATCGCGATCGCGGTGCTACGCGAGATCGAGCAGGGCTGGCTGACGCTCGACACGCAGATCACGCTACTCGACAGCGATTTCGTTGATGGCGCCGGCCGCACCAACGCGCATCGCGCCGGCGATCGGCTGACCATCGGCTGGCTCATCGAGCAGATGATCATCCACAGCGACAACACCGCGAGCGACGTGCTGATACGCACCGTCGGCCTCGGCCAGGTCAACGCGGTTGCGTCGGAACTGATCGCGCGGGACGTGCGCATCACCACGTTGGCCGATGTGCGTCGCCTCGCCTACGGCATGTTCCATCCCGGCGCCGCCGGACTCACCTCGCAGGACATGCTGGCCCTGCAGCGCGTCGGCAGCGGCCAGGTGCGCGTGCGCACGCTCGCGCGACTGCTCGGCGTAACACCTGCCGACTTCCTGCTGCCCGATCTCGACAGTGCGTTCGAGTCCTATTACGCCACCCACATCAACAGCGCCACGCTGCGCGACTACGGCCACATGCTGACGGCGTTGCAAGCAGGTCGTGCACTGGACCCCGACAGCACGCGCTATCTGCTGGACGTGATGGCCCGTGTGCAGACCGGCAAGCAGCGCATCCGCGCGGGCCTGCCGGCGGATGCGCGCTTCGCGCACAAGACCGGCACCCAGTACCGGCGCATCTGCGATTCCGGCATCGTCAGTCTGCCGGCACGCGACGGCAACGCATCGGCGCGGGTGGTCATCGCCGCCTGCGCCCGCGGCGCCGGCACGGCTGCCAGCGAACGCGCATTGCGCGAGCTTGGCGCAGCGATCACCGCATCCGGGGTATTGGATTCCATCCCGCCGCACACACCTGCCCGATGACATCACGAACCCACGCCCGCCGCCTGCATCGATTCGTTCCCGTCCTGCTGGCCGTCGCCTTGCTGGCGGCCTGCCGCGGTGGCGACGCACCGCCACCGACCGATGATCCGGCCGCGCAGTCCATCGTCGATGCCGCACTCCAGGCCGATGCGCCGTGGGTCGCTGCGCTGGATACACGCGTCGCAGCACTCGATGACGCGATGCCCGGACGTTTCGGCGTCACGTGCGGCATTACGGTGCGCAGCCGGGCACGCTGGATCGCGGTGACGACCGCGCCTGGTACCTGTCGTCGACGATCAAGATCCCGGTCGCGATCGCGGTGCTCGAACAGGTCGACGCCGGCACGCTATCCCTCGATGAGACGCTGACGCTCGCGCAGACGGATTTCGTCGACGGCTCCGGCGACATGCTCGAACACAAGCCCGGCGAGACGTTCAGCATCGCCGCGTTGCTGGAAAAATCGCTGCGCGACAGCGACAGCGCCGCGACCGACATGCTGATACGCAAAGTCGGCGAAGACCATCTCAACGCACGCATCCGCGACTGGACCGGCGGCGGCTTCGGACCGGTCACGACGATCCTGCAGGTGCGCTACGACGCGTACGACCCGGTGCATCCGGGCGTCGCGCAGCTCGACAACATGGCGATCGTGCGCCTGCGCAACGCCGACGCAGGCGAGCCGCGTCTGCAGGCGTTGGCGCAAGAACTCGGCGTGCCGCGTGCGGATCTGGATGCCGACACGCTCGAATCCGTGTTCGACGCCTACTACCGCGGCGATCGCAACACCGCGACCCTGCCCGCCTTCGCCACCGTGCTGGACCGCCTGGCAGCCGGCGAACTGGTGTCCGCCGACAGCACCCGCCGCATGCTCGACCACATGCGCGCCATCAGCACCGGCGACCGCCGCATCAGCGCTGGCCTGCCACCCGACACCGATTTCGCGCAGAAGACCGGCACGCAGTTGCGACGCGCCTGCAACGTCGGCGTGATCGATCCCGGACGCGCCCGCGAAGGCGCCACGCTGGTACTCGCGTGCGCGGAAGATTTCGACGACATCACGCAGGCCGAAACCGCGTTCCAGGGGCTGGGACGTGCGCTGGGCGACACGGTGCTGGACGCAGGGGGCGGTTGAGAGCTCACCGTGCAGCTCAGGCAACGGCACCCCGCGCGCGAGCGGAATTCATCGCTCCGTTTCTTCTGCTGACGCCTCCGGCCGAACCCCGTCAGAGCCCCACAAAAAAGCCGGCGGATGCATGCATCCGCCGGCCAGACATCACGGTCACACCCGACCCGCGCGAACGCGGGTCGGGTCTTGAATCAGACCGGCGGCAGGGAGAAACGCGCCTGCAGCGTGACGTTCGAATACGCGCGAACGCCCGTCAGCTTGATGTAGTACGTACCCGCAACCGGGGCATTGATACGGATCGTTTCCGCATTGCCCGGGCGCGAGGAGTTCCACGTACCCGTGGCCGCCGGCGCCTCGTCCAGACTGACGTGCAACGAGACATCGCCGCTGCCGCCGGTCGTGGTGATGCTCAGCGGACCGGAGACACCCGACGGCACTTCGATGCTGTACAGCGTTTCGCCGCCGGCAGCGCCGGAGAGCGCGCGTACCGGCGTCGCGTTGACGATCGGCGTCGCAGGCGGGGCGCAATCGACTTCGCACGGCGGCTCGATCGCCTTCAGAACGGCGGCACTGGCGTTGACGATGCCAGGTCCGATCTGACGATTGGCTGCCGGCGTGATCGCGAACGGCGTCGCCGTCTGCTTCAGGATGTCGAGTACTTCGACCGGTGTCAGCAGCGGAAGCTCGGCGGCGAGACGCGCGCTCTGCATCAGGGCGACGACACCCGCGACATGGGGAGACGCCTGCGAGGTTCCCGCGGACCCGCCCGTACCCGTCGTGGACGGATTGATGTCGGCCAATGGCGTTGGCGTCGTCAGGCTGGGATTCTTTGCCTGCCAGACGAAACCGTCATAGATCTGCGTACCACTGCCGGCATCGTTCGCGAACACGCCACCACCCGGTGCCGAAATGTCGATCCCGGCGCCGTAGTTCGAGTAGTAGGCGCGCGCACTGGTCACGCCGTTCGACGCCACCGCAATCGCACCCGGACAGTTGGCCGGCGAGAAGTTGGCGACGTCGCCATTGCTGTTGCCCGCGGCGATCACGACCGTTGCGCCCAGCGCATTGGCCTGCGCGATCGCAGCGGCTTCGGCTGACGAACAGGGACCGGATCCACCCAGGCTCAGGTTGATGACCTGCGCCGGGTTCTGGTTGGCCGGAACACCGGCGACGGTACCGCCGGCAGCCCAGATGATCGCATCGACGATGTCGGCCTCGGCGCCACCGCAATGGCCTAGCACACGCACCGGCAAATGCTTCGCGCCATAGGCGACGCCGGTCAGGCTGATGCCGTTGTCGGTGAGCTGCGCACCGGCGCTGCCCGCCACGTGCGTACCGTGCCAGGAGCTGTTGCGCTGCTGGCAGGTCGCGGCACCCGGATAGTTGATCGTCCAGTCACCCAGGTCCCAGCCACCCTGCGCGCGGCCGGCGGTCGCACGGCCGGACGTCGTGGCGTCGGTGATGAAGTCGTAACCGACGTCGGCCAGCGAGGTGTCGATGTCGGGATGCGCGGTGATGCCGGTATCGAGCACTGCGATGGTGATGCCGTCGCCGTCAGAGAGGTCCCATGCAGCCGGCACGTTCGCGCCGCCACGGTTCGGGCCACCATCGAAGGTCGCGCCGCCGTCCGGCGCACGCATGTGCCACTGGTATTCCTGGAAGTCCGGATCGTTCGGCACATAGGCCGGCTGCACCGCTGCGATCTGGCGCACGCGGTCGACACTGACCGACTTCACGTTCGGATCCGCGGCGATCTGGCGGACCAGCGCATCGGCTTCGACCGCGTCGAGACCGCTGGCCAGGTTGACCAGCTCATGGCCGGTCGCGAGCTTGCGCTGATAGCTGACGTTGGAAGCCTTGCTCGCGCCGCGCACGAGACCCGAACGCACCAGCGCGCCCTGGATGTTCGTGACGACCGCGGCCTGGTTGCTCTTCTCGCGGGTTCCGTCGCGGTACTCGATGATCAGGCGCTTCACCGGCTGCGCGTCGACGCGCCCTTCGATGTTGTCGGTGGAGACGTTGCCGGCGGCGCGCGAGGTCTTGCCCGCGTTGACGCCGCCGACGGTCAGTGCCGCTGCAACTGCGACCGCAAGCGTGCACGGAATGATGCCCTTCTTCATTGGAACCCTCTCTCTGCAGAAATGATGGAATGCGGCGACCGATCCGCGCAGCGTAGGTCCGCTGCACCCCTGTCGCCGAGTCCCGGACCGCCTTCGCGGCCCGGTTGCCCCGCCCGTCTCCATCGCGTCACCGTTGTGCAACGGCGACGCGACGGTCAGTCCTTACCAGCCGAAACCGGCACCCACGCCGACCGACTTTTCGTCACCACTGAACGCACCGCCGACGGTGACCGTCGCGCGCTCACTGATCGCACGCTGGTAGCCCACCGACAGCGCGCTCTCGCCACCCTGGAAGCCGACGCCGACGCCGACGCGGTTCTCGGTGCGGATGCCCGCGGCGCTGGTCGCCATGTTGAGCATCGCAGCGCCCATCGCGCCCTGACGGTCGATGCGGCGATCGGTGTCGTAGAAACGACGATCGACGTCACCCTTGAAGGTGTCGAAGTTGTCGTTCCACGCGGCGAACTTCTGGTCCGTGTAGGCGTTGGAGGTCGCGACGGCCTGGGTCCGCGCAGCATCCACCTGACCCACGTTCGCCGCATCCGTTGCCTGCGTGCCCGCCGCGACATTGGTGATCTGGCGCTGGTTGCCCGCGCTGCCCACCGACACCGTGTTCGCACGATCGGCCGTCGAACCCTGACCCAGCGCCACCGCACCCTGTGCGGTCACGCTCGCGCCCTGGCCGACCGCCGTGCCGGAGGCCGCCGTCACCGACGCACCTTCGCCCACCGCCACTGCATTCGTCGCATTCGCCGAGATGCTGGTGTTGGCACCGACAGCCGTGCTGCCGTCCGCATCGACGCGTGCGTTGCCGCCGATCGCGGTGTCGTTGGGGCCGTGGGCATACGCGTTGCCGCCGACAGCGACACCGTTCTGGCCGTTGGCCGCGGCATTCGAACCGACCGCGACCGCATTCGTACCCGCCCCGACACTCGCGTCATCGGTGCCGGTGCCGTCACCGCCGACCGCGACGCGATCGTTGGTGCCGTCGCCGGCTTCGATCACCGTCTCGACCGCGCCGACGCGCTGCTTCAGCTGGGTAATTTCGGTGTTGAGTGCACCGAAGGTCGCCTCGATGCCGGCGTAGTTGCTGCCCTGGATCGAGTAGCTGGGCGTCGAGATCGTCCCGAACGCCGTGTCCACCATCGAACCGCCGCCCAGTGCGTCCGCAACACTCTGCAGGCCGGCATTGAGGCTTTCGCCAGCGCCGTCGGAGATCCGACGGAGCTGGGCCAGGTTCACCGCATCGGTATCTTCGGTACCTTCCGCCACGTTGACGATCTGGCGCTCGCTTCCGCTCGCACCCACCGACACCGTGTTGGCGCGATCCGCCACGGCGCCTTGACCCAGCGCCACGCTGTTGTCCGCGCTGGCGACTGCGGTCTGGCCGACTGCAGTGCTGTTGAGGCCCGAGGCTGCAGCCTGGCGACCCAGCGCCGTGCTGTTGTCGCCGGTGGCGGCCGCCTGGTTGCCGACTGCCGTGGACAGTGCGCCCGTGGCATCCGAATCCCAGCCGATCGCAGTCGCACCGCGACCGCTGGAGATCGCAAGCGCGCCGATCGCCGTCGAATGGAAGCCAGACGCGTTGGCCGCCTGACCGAACGCTGCCGATTCTTCATCGCTGGCCGATGCGCCTTGGCCGACCGCCGTCGTCCGCAGCGCGGACGCCGTCGCCGCGCGACCCAGTGCCGTGCTGTTCTCGCCGGTGGCAGAGGCGGAATTGCCCAACGCGGTGGACAGCGCGCCGGATGCCGTCGAATCCCAACCGATCGCGGTCGCGCCGCGACCGCTGGACTCGGCCAGCGCGCCGATCGCTGTCGAATGGAAGCCCGATGCATTGGCCGCCTGGCCGAATGCCGCAGCCTCCTCATCGCTTGCGGATGCGCCCTGGCCCACGGCCGTCGAACGAACTCCGGTGGCACTGGAATTCGCACCGACCGCGACCGTGTTCTCTGCGGACGCTTCCGCCAGTTCACCCGCGGCAACCGAATTCACACCGCTTGCGGTTGCGCCGACACCCACGTCACCTTCGGCAGGGCTCGCAGCAAAGTAGCGGTTGCCTTCAGCGTCTACGCCCGCGATCGCGCCTTGCAGCTGATCGAGGTTGACCGCATCGGTTCCTTCCGTCGCAGTTCCGACATTGGTGATCTGACGCTCATTGCCGGCGCTGCCGACCGACACGCTGTCGGCACGATCTGCCAACGAACCCGCGCCCAGCGCCACGCTGTTGCCGGCGAAGCTCCGGGCCCCGACACCGACCGCAGTGCCGTTCTGCGCCAGCACGATGCTGTTGCTGCCGACGCTGGTCGCGCCGACGGCGACCGCGTTGACGTTGTAGCCGACCGCCGTCGCATCGTCCTGCGGCGCGAACGCCTGGCTGCCGAGTGCGGTGGCGCGGTTGCCACTCGCCACCGCGTTGTAACCGAACGCTGAAGCGAACTGCGCGCCATTCGCGTCGAAGATGTTCAACGCGCTCGCACCCGAACCAAATGCGGAACCCGTGGCGCCAGCGCGGCTGAAGTAGCCCACCGTGGTGCCGTCCGTCCCACGCGACTCGGCGAACTCGCCGATGGCCACCGAACGTGCACCGGCCGCACCACTCAGATGGCCGATCGCCACGCTCGCCGCGCCGGTCGCAGATGCACCGGCGCCGACCGCGACACTGTTCGCGCCACTTGCGACGGCGTCGTCGCTGCCGTCCTGCGCACCATCCGCCTGGAAATATCGCGCGTTGCCTGCCACCGCATCACTGACTTCGGTGAGCTGATCCAGATTGACCGCATCGGTGCCCACCGTACCGGCTGCGACATTGGTGATCTGACGCTCGTCGCCCACATCGCCTACCGACACCGTGTTCGCACGATTGGTGAACGCGTTGGCACCAATCGCGACGCTGTTGGCCGCAGTCGCATAGGCGCTCAGGCCGAGCGCCATCGAGTTCACGCCAGTTGCATACGAATCGCGACCCACCGCGGTGGCGCCGATGGCCGTGGCCCATGCGAACTGACCCACTGCCGTGGTGTTGTCCGCTGTCGCCCACGCCGTGCCGCCGAGAGCGGTGCTGTTGAGATTGGTCGCACGCGACGCCGTGCCCAAGGCCACGCTGCTCGCGCCACTGGCAGTCGACGTGTTGCCCACCGCCGTTGCATTCGTGCCGCTCGCCGTTGCCTGGATACCGACTGCCGTGGTCCGCGTGTTCGATGCAGTCGCGCTGTAACCCAATGCCGTTGCGAAATCACCGCTGGCGGTGCTGAAGCCGCCGTTGGCCGTCGACGCCAGACCGCTCGCGGTGCTGGTGTAACCCGTTGCCGTCGACTGCGTATTGGTTGCCGAAGCGCGTGCCCCGGTCGCGGTGGCGTACGCACCGGACGCAGTCGCGCCCGCGCCGAAGGCCGACGCGCCATCCGCATTGGCGGTGGTCTGCACGGTCACGGTCGCACCCTGTGCATCGACGAACTCCAGCGTGCCGCCGACCGCGGTCGCAGAGTTGGCCGTTGCGGAGGCGCCGTAACCCGATGCCGTCGCGAACTGGCCATCCGCCTGCGCACCAGCGCCATACGCCGACGCGCCCAGACCGAAGGCATTGGCGCCTTCACCGGATGCAGTTGCGAAATCGCCTTCGGCGTAGGCACCGACATCACCATCGGGGTCGCCCGTGCCGGTGGCCGCAAAGTACTTGTTGTACTGCGTGGCCTCTTCCAGCTGATCGACATTGACCGCATCGGTGCCCTGTGTGCCCGCGGCCACGTTGGTGATCTGGCGCTCTGCACCGGACTCACCGACCGACACGCTGTTCGCGCGATCCGCGACGGATCCGGCACCCAGTGCGACGCTGTTCTCGGCGCTGGCATATGCGCCGTAGCCGAACGCCGACGCGTCGTCGGCCTCCGCCCAGGACGCCGCACCTACCGCGGTCGAGTTCTCACCATCGGCGCTGCTGATCCAGCCCAGTGCGGTGGCGTAATCACTGGTAGCCCAGGCACCGGAACCGAAGGCGGACGCGCCTTCGCCGGACGCACGGACCGGGATGAATCCGAAGGCCGTACCGCCCACTGCGACGCTTTCCAGACCAGTCGCTTCGCTGTACTCGCCGACGGCAACGCTGCTGACGCCCGAGGCCCGTGCGGCGATACCGACTGCAGTGGCGTAATCGGCGCCCGCTTCGGCACCGTAACCGAGCGCAGTCGCGCCGAAGCCTGAAGCAGCGGAATAGCTGCCGTACGCCGATGCCGCATTCTCGGAGGCATTACTGCGGAAACCGGTCGCCGTCGCCTGCTGACCCGACGCTGCGGCTTCGGTGCCCACGGCCGAGGCATAGGCGCCGGTCGCCTGCGCGCTGCTGCCGATGGCCGCCGCGCCAATTTCACTGGCATACGCCGAGCTGCCGACCGCGACGCTCAACTCACCGGCGGCTTCGCTGTACGAACCCATTGCCAGCGCGTTGGTCGTGCTGGCCAGCGCGTTGAAGCCGACGGCGGTGGCGTAGTCGGCCTGCGCCATGGCACCACTGCCCAGCGCCGATGCGCCCTCACCGAACGCATCGCTCGACGCACCGATGGCCGTTGTGTAGTCGCCATCGGCGTAGGCGTTCGAGCCTGCAGCCGTGGCGTCTTCGCCGTTGACCAGCGCCTCGCCGTCACCGCTTGCGCGGAAGTATTGGTTGTAGGCCGTGGCGTCTGCCAGCTGACCGACGTTCACCGCATCCGTCGTCTCCGTACCGGCGGCGACATTGGTGATCTGACGTTCGTTGCCTGCCGAACCCACCGACACGCTGTCGTCCCGATCCGCAACCGAATCCGCGCCCAGCGCCACGCTGTTCACCGCGGACGCCTCGGCAAAGTTGCCAAGCGCCGTGCTGTTCTCGCCCGATGCAACCGCCGCACCGCCGAGTGCGGTAGCGAAGTCGCCGGATGCCTCTGCGGCCGCGATGCCGAAGAATGCACCACCCACTGCAACGCTGTTGTAACCGGATGCGGTCGCTGCCTGACCGACCGCGGTGCTGTACAGACCGGACGCCGTGCTGTCCGCACCCAATGCCACGCTGCTGGTGCCGGACGCGGTGCTGGCATTGCCGAACGCCGAGCTGTTGGCACCGGTCGCGGCCGCATTGCCACCCACGGCCGTCGCGTAGATACCGGATGCTTCCGCGCGGAAGCCGAAGGCTGCGGCTTCCTCGGCACTGGCGATGCTCTCTGCACCGACTGCGGTAGCGACTTCGCCGGACGCATCGGCGAAGAATCCGACCGCCATCGCTTCGACGCCAGACGCTTCCGCCAACGCGCCGCTGGCCAGCGCACCGTCGCCACTGGCGACCGCACCGGCGCCGGTCGCGGTCGACAGTTCGCCGCTCGCCAGACTCTCGGCGCCCAAGGCGACGGCGTACTCACCGTTGGCCTCGGCCGTTGCGCCGATCGCGATCGCATTGGCCGCCGATGCGGTGGCGTTAAAGCCGATCGCGGTAGCGAGATCGGCGCCCGCGAACGCACCGCTGCCGAATGCGGAAGCACCATCACCTAGTGCATTGCTGGCATCGCCGGCCGCGGTCGCGTTGAGGCCGTCAGCGAAGGCGCCGACATCGTCCGCCGCATCTGCGTTGTTGCCGGTCGCCGCGAAGTACTTGTTGTACTGCGTAGCCGTTTCCAGCTGATCCAAATTCACCGCATCGGTGCCCTCTGTGCCAGCGGCGACACTGGTGATCTGACGCTCGCTGCCGACATCACCGACTGACACGGTATTCGCCCGCGTCGCGGTGGAGTTGGCGCCCAACGCAACGCTGTTCACACCACGCGCGGTGGAGTAGTAGCCCAGCGCGAGGCTGTCGGCGCCGCTGGCCCAGGACTCGCTGCCGATCGCGGTGGCATTGGTACCTGCTGCATAGGCGAAGTAGCCGACCGTCGTACTGCCGTCGCCTTCTGCGGCGCTGAGGGTGCCAAGTGCCGTGCTGTTGTTGCCCGACGCCACGGTGCCCGCACCAAACGCTGCAGCGTTGTCACCCGACGCGGAGGTCGACACCAGGAGGCCAAAGCCGGGGATCAGATCGGCAGGTCCGCCAACAGCGACGCTACTGGCGCCGCTGGCGGTCGCCTGCGAGCCGATCGCCGTCGCGAAATCGGCAGATGCCGTCGACACGGCACCCAATGCCAACGACTGATCGCCGATCGCGCTAGCACCTACGCCGACTGCCGCCGAAGCAAAGCCCGATGCGTCCGCACTCGCGCCGACAGCCGTCGCGGCCACGCCTGCGCTGGTCGCTGATGTCTCGACAGGTGCGCCACCGAGCCTCAGCAGAGGATTGCCGTCTTCGTCGACCGCATTGCCGCCGATCGCGACGCTGGCAGGCCCATCGGCCTGCGCGCCAGCACCGAGCGCTGCACTGTTCTGACCGAATGCAGTCGCGTTGAAACCGACCGCGGTCGAGTTCGTCGACTGCGCGGTCGCGCCGCTGCCGAAGGCCGAAGCCCCATCGGCATTGGCGCTGCTGGAAGCACCGATTGCGGTGCTGTAGTCACCTTCGGCGTAAGCATCCGAGCCGGATGCCGTGGAATCCGTACCCAGCGCGTATGCCTCGCCCTCGCCTGTTGCGCGGAAGTACTTGCTGTTGGCGGTTGCCTCATCCAACTGACCTAGATTCACCGCGTCCGTCGCTTCAGTACCGGCCGCGACGTTGGTGATCTGGCGTTCGTTGTCGACGCTGCCGACCGACACGCTGTTCTCGCGATCCGCGATCGAATCCGCGCCAAGTGCGACGCTGTTCACCGCGGACGCCTCGGCGAAGTTGCCGAGTGCCGTGCTGTTCTCACCCGATGCAACCGCAGCACCGCCGAGTGCGGTAGCAAAGTCGCCGGATGCCTCCGCAGCCGCGAGGCCGAAGAACGCACCACCCACCGCCACGCTGTTGTAACCGGTCGCCGTCGCCGAAGCCCCGACCGCCGTGCTGTATTCACCCGATGCGTTGCTGTCTGCACCCAATGCAACACTGCTCGAACCGGAGGCCGCGCTCGCGTTGCCGAATGCCGAGCTGTTGAGGCCGGACGCCGCCGCGCCACCACCAACTGCCGTGGCGTAGTCGTCGGTGGCCTGTGCGCCGTACCCAAACGCTGCCGACTCGGCACCGCTCGCGGCACTCTCGGCGCCGACCGATGTCGCGGTCTCGCCGGTCGCGGCAGCCGCATACCCCACAGCGACCGACTCGATGCTGCTCGCTTCGGACAGGCCGCCCACGGCGACGCTGCCTTCGCCGCTCGCGCTGGAGTTCATGCCGATTGCGGTGGATGCCGCTTCGATCGCGAAGGCGCCACTGCCGAATGCCGATGCCCCGTCAGCGCCTGCGTACGCACTTTCGCCCGCTGCCGTGGCGTACTCGCCATCGGCTGCAGCGGCGTTGTCGTTGTCGACGCCACCGGTCGCGGTGAAGTACTTGCTGGTTTCTTCCGCGACGTCGGCCAGGGCGTCCAGCTGCGCCAGATTCACTGCGTCGGTCGCCTGTGTACCCGCGGCGACGTTGACGATCTGACGTTGATTGGTCGCCGTACCCACCGACACGGTGTTCGCCCGGTTGGCGAGCGCATTAGCGCCGAGGGCTACGCTGTTAGCCGCTGACGCATAAGCACCCAGTCCGAGCGCAGTCGCACTTACGCCCGTTGCATAGGAGTCCTGACCCAGCGCAGTCGTGCCCGCACCGGTCGCCCATGCAAATTCACCGACCGCAGTCGCGTTGGCACCGGTCGCCCAGGCGAACTCGCCAAGCGCCGTCGCGTTCGCCGCAGTTGCACGCGAACCGCTACCGACTGCAGTCGCGTAGAGGCCCGTTGCACTGGCACCCGCACCGACCGCCACGCTGTTCGCGCCGGTCGCCGCACTTTCCGTACCGACCGCGGTAGAGAAATCGCCCGTTGCATTAGCCACCGCACCGAAGGCCGACGCCTGCGCGCCGGTTGCAGCCGCACCCACACCTGCCGCCGTCGAGGCGAAGCCAGAAGCGTCGGCGCTCGCGCCCAACGCGGTGCCGCCTACACCCGCGCTCGCTGCGCCGGTTTCGATCGGGTTGCCATCGGCATCAATCAGCAGCGGATTGCCGTTCTCATCAACAGCCTGACCGCCGACTGCGACGCTTCCTGCGCCGTCCGCCTGCGCCAAGGCGCCAAGCGCGACGCTGTTCTGGCCTTGCGCGGAGGCGTTGTAACCAACCGCCGTCGCGTAGTCGGCCTGCGCGGCCGCGCCGCTGCCGATTGCCGAAGCACCGACGCCGTAGGCGTCGCTTGATGCACCCAAGGCGGTGCTGTAATCACCATCTGCAAACGCATTTGAGCCGACTGCCGTGGCGTCATCGCCGGACGCGAACGCCTGGCCGTCACCCGTCGCCTGCACGTAGTCGAGCTGTGCCGTCGCATCTTCCAACTGCCCCAAATTCACCGCATCGGTGATCTCGGTACCGTCGGCCACATTCGTGATCTGACGCTCACCGCCGGCCGAACCGACCGACACGCTGTTCTCGCGGTCCGCGACCGAGAACGCGCCGATGGCGACGCTGCCGGCTGCCGAAGCCTCGGCGAACAGACCCAGTGCCACGCTTTCGTCGCCCGAGGCGACCGCGACCGTACCGATCGCCGTGCTGAAGTCACCCGACGCGCCGCTGTCGGCACCGACGGCCAGACCGAGCACACCCGATGCGCTGCTTGCGTTGCCGACCGCTGTGCTGTTGAAGCCACTGGCATCGGCGTTGGCACCGATGGCGGTCGTGAAATCGCCACCTGCCGATGCACCCAGACCAAATGCCGCGCCCTGCGAACCCGCCGCGTTGCTTTCCGCGCCAATCGCAGTCGCACCCTCGCCCGACGCATCAGCTGCATAGCCGACGGCCGTCGCTTCAGCGCCCGAGGCATCGGCGAGCGCGCCTGTGGACACACTGCCGTCACCGGACGCGGACGCACCTGCACCCGCCGCAACGGCGTTGTCACCCGTGGCACTGGCGTCGTCGACACCCGTCGCCTGGAAATGACGCACCGAGGCTTCTGCTGCGTCTGCTACCGCGTCGAGCTGCGCCAGGTTCACGGCATCACTCGCCTGCGTACCCGCGGCCACATTCGTGATCTGGCGCTGGGCATCCGCGGTGCCGACCGAAACGGTATTCGCACGATCGGCAACCGAGTTGTGGCCGAGCGCCACGCTGCCGTTGGCGCTGGCGACCGCACCGCGACCCAGCGCGGTCGAACGCACCGCCTCGGCGCTGGCCGAGGTGCCGAGCGCGACCGAACCGTCGCCGGACGCGGTGCTGTTGGTACCGACGGCAGTCGATACGCCGCCGAGCGCCTGGCTGCCGCGACCGAGTGCGACAGCGGAGCTGCCGCCTGCAATCGCAGCGGTGCCGATCGCGGTCGAGTTGAGGCCCGATGCATTCGAGAGCGCGCCGAAGGCGGCCGCATTGGTGTCGACCGCATTGGCGCCGCGACCGACCGCCGAGCTGTTGGTGGCCGTGGCGTTGCTGCCGGTGCCCAGAGCGGTGGTGTTGGTTTCCGATGCAGTGCTGTTGACGCCGACCGCTGCGGCATTGGCGCCGCTGGCCGTGGCGTTGCGACCGAGCGCGGTCGAGGCGTTACCGGTCGACTGGGCGTTGTTGCCGACCGCCGTGGCGTTGTCGCCGGTGGCATTGGCGCGGGCGCCAACTGCCGTAGCGCGCAGACCGCTGGCGATGGCGGCACGGCCGAATGCGGTCGATGCAGCGCCGGTTGCCTGCGCGCCCACACCGCACGCCGTGCTGTCCGCCCCGACGGCCGTGCCGATCGGATTTCCATTGGCGTCACAAACGGCTTGCGCCAGGGCCATGGGTGAGGCCATGCCGAACAGCATCAGGCTCAGGGCGATTGCAAGCGGCGAACGGCCGTGCGCAGCGGCGCCACCGCCGTCACATGCGCCAGCGCTGTCGCTGGATGCCAGCTCGGAGGCGACCACCACCTGGCCCAGCGACTTGTTCCATACCTTGCGATAGATGCGATTCATTTCGAGCCCCTCGAAGTGCTTGGTTTGATTGGAATTTCGGCGAAAAAAAAGCCGCAGCGTCGTCGAGCGACCGCTGCGGCTTCCGGGTGTCTCAGGCGTTGGCCGTTCCGTACTCCGGAAGCGGCTCTGCAGCGCGGGAACGCGCTACATGAAGGCGGGATGTACGCAACTTGAATCTTCCCCAAACGCCAAACTGTGACCCGATACTCCTCCCGGGCAATCCGTGCCGTCAAGCACTGCGAAGCAGATTCGACAGTCCGAACTCGAATATGCCTTGTCCCGAGTCACTTACGCCTGTATCGAATATTCCAGATTCAATTCAATCTGCATCGTATTGATTTTATTCAACGAAGGCTATTCAGGCCGAGGCTCCAGAGCGTCAGAAAATTCTGATAAAACCGCGCCACGGTGGGCTTGCAGGCGCTCAGGGACCTTCAAATGCAGATCGGGCCGGGAGACGTTTGCGTCTCCCGGCCCGACCGGTTTTTGCGAAAAGTGACGCAGTGCGTCACGTCATCCGAGATGCCGCCTCGCGTTCCGGAACATCCGTAACCACGGGCTGTCTTCCGGCCAGTCGGCCGGCGCCCAGCTGAGGTTGGCCGTGCGCGGTGTGCGCTCGGGATGCGGCATCAGGATCGTTGCCCTGCCATCCGTCGAGGCCAAGCCTGCGATGGCGTCCTGGGAGCCGTTCGGATTCGCCGGGTAGCTCATGGCCTGTCCGTTGCCATCGACATAGCGCAAAGCCACGGTCGCTGCGATCCGGTCGGCATCGTCGTCGAACTGCACGCGACCTTCGCCATGGGCGATCGCCACCGGAATCCGAGAACCGGCCATGCCGGTGAAGAACAGCGACGGCGATTCTTCGACTTCGAGCAGGCCGAAGCGCGCCTCGAACTGTTCGCTGCGATTGCGCAGCAGGCGCGGCCAGTGCTGGGCGCCGGGGATGATCGGCTTGAGCTGCGACAGCATCTGGCAGCCGTTGCAGACACCGAGCGAGAACGTGTCGCTGCGGGCGAAGAAGCGTTCGAACGCCGCACGCAGTTCGGCGGTCTCCAGGACCGACGTCGCCCAGCCGCGGCCCGCGCCAAGCACGTCGCCGTAGCTGAAGCCGCCGCAGGCCACGAGGCCCTGCATCGTCGCCAGATCCACCCGGCCGGCGATCAGGTCGCTCATGTGCACGTCGATCGCGGTGAAGCCCGCGCGGTCGAACGCGGACGCCATTTCGATCTGGCCGTTGACGCCCTGCTCGCGCAGCACCGCGACCTTCGGTCGTGCGCCGGTCGAGATGTACGGCGCGGCGACGTCTTCCGACGGATCGAAGGTCAGCACCGGACGCATCGCAGGCGCATCGAAGCGCCGCGCGCTTGCGCGTTCTTCTTCGGCGCATTCCGGGTTGTCGCGCAATGCCTGCATCGCATGGGTGACCGACCACCAGGCGTCGAACAGCGTCTCCCACTTCCACTCGGCCAGCACGTCCTCGCCGTCGAGCACGCGGATCGCATTCGCGGTCGTCGGACGGGCGATGCGCTGGGCGCACTCGATCAGGCCGTGACGTGCGACGAGATCGGCGAACTCAGCGCGGTCCTCTGCGGAGATCTGCACCACCGCGCCCAGTTCTTCGGAGAACAGCGTGCGCAGCGCGTCGCGGTTGCGGTCGTCGCCCCAGCCTTCGAGATCGATGTCGAGGCCGACATGCGCGGTGAACGCCATTTCGCAGAGCGCGGCGAACGCGCCGCCGTCGGAGCGGTCGTGATAGGCCATCAGCAGACCAGCCTCACGCGCTTCGCAGATCAGCTCGAAGAATGCTTTCAGGCGCTCGGGTTCGTCGACGTCTGGAACCGCGCCGCCGAAGCCTTCGAAACACTGCGACAGCACCGAACCACCGAGACGCTGCTTGCCGGCGCCCAGGCCGATCAGCCACAGCTCGGTGTCGGACTCGCGGCTGAGCAACGGCGTCAGCTGCGTGCGCACGTCGGGCACCGGCGCGAACGCGGTGACCACCAGCGAGACCGGCGAGACGACCTTGTGCGCAGCGCCGTCGGCCTGCCACTGCGCCTGCATCGACAGCGAATCCTTGCCGACCGGAATCGACAGGTCGATCTCGGGGCACAATTCCATCGCGACCGCATGCACGGCATCGAACAGGCGCGCGTCTTCGCCAGCGTGTCCGGCGGCAGCCATCCAGTTCGCCGACAGCTTGACCCGGTGCAGGGTCTCGACCGGCACGGCGCACAGATTGGTGATCGCCTCGCCTACGGCCATGCGCGCCGCGGCGGCGGAGTCGATCAGCGCCAGCGGGCTGCGTTCGCCGATCGCCATCGCCTCGCCGGTGAACCCGTCGAAACCGGACAGCGTGATCGCGCAATCGGCGACCGGCAGCTGCCACGGGCCGACCATCTGGTCGCGCGCGGTCAGGCCGCCGACGCTGCGGTCGCCGATCGTGACCAGGAATGACTTCGACGCGACCGTCGGATGCGCGAGCACGCGCAGACCGGCTTCGTGCAGGTCGACGGCGCGGCTGTTGAGCGCCGGCCAGCGATGCGGCGTGGTGCGCGCGGTATCGCGATGCATCTTCGGCGGCTTGCCAAACAGCACGTCCATCGGCAGATCGATCGGCCAGTCACGACCGCTGCCGATCGTCTCCAGCGTCGCGCCATGGCCGACCGTCAGATGTTCTTCGGCCGTCGCCACGCCGACGATCGCGACCGGGCAGCGCTCGCGCGCACAGATCGCTTCGAATTCCTCGACGCGGTCCTGCGGAATGCCGAGCACGTAACGTTCCTGCGATTCGTTGCACCACAGCTGCATCGGCGACAGCGACGGATCGTCGCTGGGCACGCGATCGAGATCGATGACGCCGCCTACGCTGGAGTCGTGCAGCAGCTCGGGGATCGCGTTCGACAGACCACCCGCGCCCACGTCGTGGAACCACAGGATCGGGTTGCGGTCACCCAGCGCCACGCAGCGGTCGATGACTTCCTGTACGCGACGCTCCATCTCCGGGTTGTCGCGCTGCACGGAGGCGAAGTCGAGATCCTCTGCGCTTTCGCCCGAAGCGACCGAACTCGCCGCGCCGCCGCCCAGGCCGATCAGCATCGCCGGACCGCCTAGCACGACGACAGCGTCGCCGGCCGACAGCGTCTTCTTCTCGACCATCGCGCGATCGATGGCGCCGAGGCCGCCGGCCAGCATGATCGGCTTGTCGTAGCCGCGCACCAGACCGTCGTCGCCTTCGGGCAGTTCGAAACTGCGGAAGTAGCCGAGCAGGTTCGGGCGGCCGAACTCGTTGTTGAACGCGGCGCCGCCGAGCGGGCCGTCGAGCATGATTTCGAGCGCAGGCGCCATGCGCGGATTCAGCGCGCGGGGCGCCTCCCACGGCTGCGGCAGCGTCGGAATGCGCAGGTGCGAGACCGAGAACCCGGTCAGGCCGGCCTTGGGCTTGCCGCCGCGGCCGGTCGCACCTTCGTCGCGGATTTCGCCGCCGGCACCGGTGGCCGCGCCCGCGAACGGCGAGATCGCGGTCGGATGGTTGTGGGTCTCGACCTTGATGCAGAACGCGCTGTCGATCAGCGGTTCGCTGCGGTATTCGAACGACACCGGATCGGGCCGGAAGCGACGCGCCGGATAGCCTTCGACGACCGCGGCGTTGTCGCTGTAGGCCGACAGCGTGTGTTCGGGCGTGGTCGCGTGCGTGTGGCGGATCATGCCGAACAGCGATTGCGCGCGGCCGTTGCGCTGCATGTCCTCGCCGTCGATGGTCCACGACGCGTTGAAGATCTTGTGCCGGCAATGCTCGGAGTTCGCCTGCGCGAACATCATCAGCTCGACGTCGGCGGGATCGCGGCCCAGCGCGCCGAAGCGCTCGCGCAGGTAGGCGATCTCGTCGTCGGCCAGCGCCAGGCCGAGGCGACGGTTGGCGGCGTCGAGATCATCGAGCGCGATGCGTTCGAGCGCGCCGCGGGCGGGCGCCGCGAACAGCGCGTCGGCGGCGTCCACGTCGCCCAGCAGCGACTGCGTCATCGGGTCGTGCAGCAACTTCGAGACCGCTGCCTGCGTAGCCGCATCGCCCGGCCAGCCGCGCAGATCCAGCCGCAGGCCGCGTTCGACCCGATGCACCGGCAGGCCGGCGCCGCGCAGCAGCTCGGTCGACTTGCTGGCCCACGGCGAAATCGTGCCCAGCCGCGGCGAGACGTAGCGCGAGACCGCGCCATCGACGCGCGCCGGTGCGGAACCGGCATCGACCTCGAGGATGCGTCGCAGCGTGGCATCGTCGGGCGACTGCCCGGCCTCGGCTTCGACGAAGTAGACATGCCAGGCACCGGCGACGGAAAGCGCGGGCGACACCGACTGCAGACGTGCTTCAAGCCGTTCGCGGCGGAACAGCGACAGGGCCTGCTGGCCCTCGAGGACGATCATGTCCGGGGAAACCGTATTTCAGGGCCGGCCATTGTAGCCAATGGCCGCGCCCGCTGCCCCCACCGCGCGCGTGCGCGGGGGTCTTCGCTCAGCGACTGCCGCCAGCGGCCTCGCCATCGAGACGCTGCAGCGCTTCGAGCAGCTGGTCCGGCGGCATGTAGCCCGGCATCTGGGTGCCGTCGGCAGCGATGATCATCGGCGTACCGGTGAGGCCGGCGCGCTGGCCGAGTGCGTAATGCGAGGCGACCGGGTTCTCGCAGGCCTTGGAATCGACACGACGGCCGGCCTTGGCATCGGTGAGCGCTTTCTTGCGGTCGGCTGCGCACCAGACCGATTCCATCAGGCGGAAATCGTCGCTGCCGGGGCCCATGCGCGGGTACGCCAGGTACTCGATCGCGATGCCGCGCTTGTTGTACTCGGCGATTTCCTCGTGCAGACGACGGCAGTAGCCGCACTCGACGTCGGTGAAGACCGACACCGTGTACTTCGGATTGGCCGGCGCGAAGATGATGCGCTGGTCTTCCGGCACTTCTGACAACAGGCGCTGGCGCAGCTTCGACAAGCCGGCCTGGCTCAGATCACGCTTCTCGCGCGCATCGAACAGGCTGCCCTGCAGCACGTAGCGGCCGTCGTTGCTGACGTAGAGCACCTGCCCGGAGACCACGACTTCCTGAAAGCCCGGCAGCGGCGCATCGGACACGCTTTCGATCGACACGCGGGGATTGATCGACAGGATCGCGTCGCGTGCCTCGGCAGCGGGCGAACCGGCCGGCGCTTCGATCGCGGCTGGTGCCGGCGTCGCGGGCGTCGCTGCTGCGGCGGCGTCGGGCGCACCCGGGCTCTGGGCACAGGCGGACAGGCTGAAGGCGCCAAGCAGCGCGAACACGTATCGCTTCATCGAATCTGACGACCAACAGCGGGGGCGATCCCGGGGGCGGCCATTCTGGCATGAAGGGATGGGGCGGGCTCCGGGTGCCTTGGAGCGGGGCTGGGGGCGTTCATGGTGGGGCTCGGGTGGTGGCTTGGTGGGCCAGGCTTGGCGATGGAAGCCCCGGTTTGGCGCGCTCGAACGCGCAGCGACGTGGAGTCGTTCTGCTTCGTAGGATGGGTTGAGCGAAGCGAAACCCATCGCTCGCGGTTCGCGTGGAGGGTTCACTGCGATCTGCTGCCCTCACCCCAACCCCTCTCCCGGGGGAGAGGGGCTCAATCCCGAAGCTTCGACGGATCACACGTCCAATCAAGCGGCGCTAGGTTTGATCGATGCATTCGGTCTATGCGGCGGGCCCCCTCCGGGCGGATCACATTCAACAAGCGGCGCGCGCATAGCGCAGTGATCGACGCGAACGAACCAGCGTATTGCTAGCGCACATTGAATCCGCACCTCTCCCTCCGGGAAAGGTCGACGCGCGTAGCGCGTCGGGTGAGGGCTGGCGGGAAAACTCATTAGCCGCAGGAAGCGCTGACCCGGCGATGCATGCGGGATGTCCAACGTATCCGCGCGGGCTTGATCGAACTGCTGTCGGCCCTTCGCTTCGTCGCCCGTCCGGCCCGGCGAAGCACGCCGGGCGTTCGCGGTCGTGCGAGCCGATGGCTCGCAAACACGACCGCTCACCCCCTCGGATGATGCGTGGCGTGCAGCCGCTTGAGCTGTTCGCGCGCCACCAGCGTGTAGATCTGCGTCGTCGACAGCGAGCTGTGGCCGAGCAGCATCTGCAGCGCGCGCAGATCGGCGCCGTGGTTGAGCAGATGGGTGGCGAAGCTGTGGCGCAGGCCGTGCGGGCTGATGCGGGCGGGGTCGATGCCGGCCGCGGCGGCGTGGCGCTTCACCAGCACCCAGAACTGTTGCCGACTCATCGCCGTGCGGCGCGCCGTCAGGAACAACGGCGTATCACCGGCAGCATCGCGCGCCAGGCTCTTGCCGCCGGCAAGCGTCGGACGTGCTTCATCGAGATAGCGCTGCAGCCAGTGCTGCGCTTCCTCGCCCAGCGGCACGAGGCGCGTGCGCTCGCCCTTGCCGGTCACGCGTAATGCGCCCTGGCGCAGGTTGACGCCGTTCGCCGGCAGGTCGACCAGTTCGCTGACGCGCAGGCCACATGCGTACATCAGCTCCAGCATCGTGCGATCGCGCAGGCCGTCGACGCTGGTGGTGTCGGGCACGCCGAGCAGCGCGTCGATCTCGGACTCGCCGAGCGCCTTCGGCAGCGAGCGCGGCAGCTTCGGCGGATCGAGCAGCGCAGTGGGATCGTCGACGCGTCCGTGCCGGCGCTGGCGATGCGCAAAAAACGCGCGCAGCGCGGACAGCAGGCGTGCATTGCTGCGCGGCGACCAGCCGTGCCGCGTGCGCCAGGCGAGATGTTCGAACAAGGCGACACGATCGGCGTGCGCAATCCCGCCATCGCGTCCGTCGCGCCAGCGCGCGAGCCCTTCGAGATCGCGCCGGTACGCGGCCGCGGTCTGGTTCGCGATGCCGTGCTCGGCCCAGAACGCATCGAGAAAGCCCTCGATATCGCGGCGATCCTCGTCGCGCAACGGCGGCAATGCGACCGCGAGCGCGCGGCGTTCTGCAGGTGTCGTCGTGGTGCTGCGGCTGGACATCGACGACAGCTTAGACGCTCGACGCTGCGGCTATGCTTTGCCGATGTCCGACACCTCGATGCCGCCCGTCATCCCGCCCCGCCCCTGGATCGGCTGGCGCCTGTTGGCGATGGTCTACGACCTGTGGCCGGCGCTGGCTTTGTGGCTGCTGCTGTCGGCGGCATTCACTGCGGCCTTTACCTTTCTCGGCCACCACGATGCGCACGAGAACATCGCGCCGCTGAGTGGACTGCAGCTCGCATTGTGGGCGGCGTGCTGGCTGGTGACCGGTCTGTATGCCGTCATCAGCTGGCGCAATGGCGGACAGACGCTCGGCATGCGGCCGTGGCGTTTGCGTGTGCGCGCAATGGACGGCGGACGGGCATCGACGCGGGCGTTGTGGGTGCGCTTCGGTGTGGCGACGGTGTCGCTGCTGGCCGGCGGCTTGGGCTTCTGGTGGGCGTGGGTCGATCGTGAGCGGCTGACCTGGCATGACCGGGCGAGTCGGACGCGGGTGGTGCGGGAGGCGAAGCGGGGATTGCAGGGCAATTGATTCGTCACGCCCGTATCGCACCCGGACACAACGCCGGCTTGGCGCCTGAACTCGTCATCCCGGCGGAGGCCGGGATCCAGAGACTTGGACTCGTTTGACGGTTCTCTCTGCGCTTTCACTGCAGAAGCGAGATCGCTCTTTCAGCAGCCGATTGACTGAGTACCCGATACGCGGATCGCGCCGAGCCCAGTCACTGGATCCCGGCCTGCGCCGGGATGACGGCGTTCGGGTTGGCCGCAACAGCCGTCCGCCGTCGAGCCTCGTCCGGCCTCGCGACGCATTCGGCACCGCGCGCGCCGCACGTTGATGTCTTTTTGACGAGTCGTTCCAGCTCCCGTCCGGCCCGGCGAAGCACGCCGGGCGTTCGGCGCACCCGCGCGGCAGTGCCGCGCGAACGGGTGCGCCTCACCCACTCCGGCGTCGGAAGAGGCTCCACGAAATGATCAGCATCACCACAGGCGGTACGAGATACGCCAGGCGGTAATCGATGCGGTACACGGCGGCGAGTTTCACGATCTGCGTCTGACCCAGCCAGAAGCCGAGCGCGAAGACGACGCCGATGAAGAGGCGCTTGCCTGCGTTGCCGCTGCGCAAGGAGCCGAATGCGAACGGGATCGCAGCCAGACACAGCGCGAGCACGTTGAGCGGATAGAACCACTTGCCCCAGTAATGCTCTTCGAACTCGCTGGCATCGAGCTGGTTGCGGTGCCGGTACTCGATGCCCGCGCGCAGTTCGCTTGCCGGCATGTAGCGCGGGCGCCAGATGTTGCTGGCGCTGGCGGCCAGCGTGGTCGCGTCGAGTTGCGAATCCCAGTGTTCTTCCAGCGCTTCGGTACGCGTCACCGCGCGCGGTTCGAACCAGGTGCGCTGCACGTTGCGCAGCAGCCAGCCGTCGACGCCGTGCTCGGCGGTCTTGGCGTGCGCCACCGATTCCAGCCGCCCGTCGCTGGCGAATTCGAACAGGCGCACGTCCTGCAGCTGGATGCGCGCGCCTGCCCCATCGCTGATCTCGGTGCCGTTCTGCGCATTGAGGAACGTATCGCCCTCGCGCGCCCACAGGCCCGAATAGCGGCCCACGATCATGTCGCTCGAGCGCGCAGCCGACTTCATGCTGTCGGCGCTGCGCTGGGCCATCGGGCCGAGCGTTTCGCCGTTGATCACCATCACCGCCGTCATCAACAGCAGCGGCAGCGCGACCGACACGCTCAATCGAGTGCGCGACAGGCCCACGGCGCGCATCGCAATCAGTTCCGAGGTCGCCGCCAGCTGCCCCAGGCCCATCAGCGAGCCGATGACCGCCGCGGTCGGGAACATCACATAGGCGCGGCGTGGCAGCGTCTGCAGGATGTAGGTGATCGCGCCGAAATAGGTGTAGTCGCCCTGCCCGACGGCGCCGATCTCGTTGACGCCGGCCATCAGCGCGTCGAGACCGACCAGCACCACCCAGGTCGCCAGCACCATCACGGTGACGACCTTGGCGACATACAGATCATGGATACGCAGCAAAGGCCTCATTTCGCGCGCCTCCATTTGGGCGCAGTCACCCGGCCATCGGTGAAATACATCCAGGCCGCAAAGCCGAGCAGCGGCAGCACCAGCCACCACAGGCCCAGCAGTACCGGAATGCGCCCTTCGGCGACCCAGTCCTTGCCGAGCATCATCAGATTCATGCCCATCACATAAGCGAGGAAGCCGGTCATCATCCGGCCGTAGCGCGCCTGACGCGGCGGGCTGCGCGCCAGCGGCACGGCCAGCAGCGCGAACGCCAGCGTCAGCAGCACCGGGGCAAGGCGGTAGTGCAGCTCGGCATGGGCTTCGGGGCGCGCATCGCCGAACAGCGAGAGCGTCGGCTGCAGCTCCGGATCATCGCCATCGGCGCGCGATTCGACCGCCGGCAGGCGCAGCTCGTTGCTGGCGTAGCGCATCAGCCGGTAGTCGAGACCGGCATCGAGCGGGCCTTCAACGCGGAAGCCTTCATCGAGACGCAGGAAACGCTCGGTGCCGTCGATGCTCAGCGCGCCAGTCAGCGAGGTGGTGACATCCATGCGCCCTTCGTCCTGCCGATAAACGAACACGCGGCCGAGCTTGCTGCCGTCGTCGGACATCGCATTGACGTAGACCACGCCGCCACCGCCGGGGAACTCAACGAAGCGGCCGGCCTCAAGACCGGTCACCAGCAGGCTGCGCTGACCGGCCTCGATCATCTGCTGCGAATAGTCGCGTGCCCACGGGCCCAGCCACAGCGAACAGGCGCCGATCACCAGCAGCATCGGTCCCACCACCAGCGACAGCGGCCGCAGCAGGCGGCGCGGGCCGATACCGACCGAGGTCAGCACCGGCATTTCCGAATCCCGGTACAACCGACCGAAGCCCAGCATCAGCCCGAGCATCAGGCCCAGCGGCAGGATCAGCGGCATATAACTGATGACCGACAGGCCCAGCTGGGCCAGCATCAGCTTGGCCGGCACCCGGCCGCGGGCGATGTCGCTCAGTACGTCCGCGAACACGCCGCCCAGGCTCACGATCAGCAGCACCACGAGGGCGGCGAACGTGGACTGGGCCAACTCGCGGGACAGGTATCGGTCGAGCTTCGACATCGTGTGTGGGGGCTTTGCTTTAGACTTGGGGGTTCGTCCAGCCGCGCCACCACGGCGCTTCTGCAGCGGCAAGCCTGACTGGGCGCCGCGCGCTGGACCGTGAAGTGTACCGATCACCCCATGGAATCTGGTTGATGACCCTCGAATTCACCCTGAACCAAGCGCCCCCCGCCACCCTGTCCAGCGATTGCCTCGTCATTGGCGTCTTCGCGGACGGCCCGCTGGCCGGCGCCGCCGCCGCGATCGACACCGCCAGTGGCGGTCGTCTGTCTGCCCTCGCCACCCGTGGCGATCTGTCCGGCAAGGCCGGTCGTACCAGCCTGCTGCACGATCTGCCGGGCGTCACCGCGCCGCGCGTGCTGGCGATCGGTCTGGGCGAGCGCGCCAAGTTCGGCGTGCCGCAGTACCTCAAGGCGGTCGCCGATGCGGTGCGTGCGCTGCGCGACGGCAACAGCACGAGCGCTGCGATCGCGCTGGCCGATCTCGACGTTGCCGGCCGCGACGCCGCGTGGAAGATCCGCCAGGCCGTGGTCGCCGCCGACCACGCCGCGTACCGCTACGTGGCCACGCTGGGCGCCAAGAACAAGAAGCGCGAGCCCGACACGCTGACCGCGATCTCGATCGTCGGCGACGACGCCGATGCGCTGGCGCAGGGCAAGGCGATCGCTGCCGGCGTGAAGTTCGCCCGCGAGCTCGGCAACCTGCCGCCGAACATCTGCAATCCGGCTTATCTCGGTGAGCAGGCGCAGACCTTCGCGTCGCGCTTCGACAAGGCCTCGTGCGAAGTCCTCGACGAGACGCAGATGGAAGCGCTGGGCATGGGTTCGCTGCTCGCCGTGGCGCGCGGTTCGGCCAACCGTCCGCGCCTGGTCGTGCTGAGCTGGAAGAACGGCGGCGACGCCAAGCCCTTCGTGCTGGTCGGCAAGGGAATCACGTTCGATACCGGCGGCGTCAACCTCAAGACGCAGGGCGGCATTGAGGAAATGAAGTTCGACATGTGCGGCGCGGCGACGGTCATGGGCACGTTCGTGTCCGCGGTCGGTCTCGATCTGCCGATCAACCTGCACGTGATCGTGCCGGCGGTGGAGAACGGCATCGACGGCGACGCGTATCGCCCGTCGGACGTCATCACCAGCATGTCGGGCAAGACCATCGAAGTCGGCAACACCGACGCCGAAGGCCGCCTGATCCTGTGCGACGCGCTGACCTACGCCGAGCGTTTCGAGCCGGCCGCACTGGTCGACGTCGCCACACTGACCGGCGCCTGCATGATCGCGCTCGGCACGCAGGCCACCGGCCTGATGAGCAAGCACGACGATCTGGCCGCCGAGCTGCTTGCTGCCGGCGAGCACGTGTTCGACCGCGCCTGGCGTCTGCCGCTGTGGGACGAATACCAGTCGATGCTCGATTCCAACTTCGCCGACGTCTACAACATCGGCGGACGCTGGGGCGGCGCGATCACCGCGGGCTGCTTCCTGTCGCGCTTCACCGAAGGCCAGCGCTGGGCGCATCTCGACATCGCCGGCAGTGCCAGCGGCAGCGGCAAGATGGCCTACGCCACCGGCCGCCCGGTCGGCCTGCTGAGCCAGTGGCTCATGGACCAGGTCGACTGACCGGTCCGGGCCTTGCGGGGACGCGGCATCGCGCCGCGTCCCCGGTTCCGGCCCGACCGCCACTGCCATGGCCCGCGCCGACTTCTACCTGATCGCCAAGCCGCGCTTCCGCGAGGAACCGCTGCGTCTGGTGTGCGAACTGGTCCGCAAATCCTATGCGGCCGAACTGTGGACGCTGATCCTCGCCCGCGACGCCGAACAGGCCGAAGCGCTCGACGATCTGCTGTGGGACATGGGCGAAGACGCCTACATCCCGCACCAGATCGCCGGCATGGACGAGGAGGACGACGAAACACCCGTCCTCATCGCCACGCCCGATTTCGACGCGCCGATGCGCGCGCTGGTCATCAATCTGCGCGACGAAGTGGCGCCGCCGGGTTTCGAGCGCGTGCTCGAAGTGGTGCCGGCCGACGACTCGGCCCGCGAACCGCTGCGCGAGCGCTGGAAGCAGTACAAGGCCGCCGGCCTCGATCTCGCCAAGCACGATATGTGAGACGCGGTAACGGGTGATTGGCGATTGGTGATTCGAAAGAGCACTGGGCCGATCGCTTGATGCCGCTTCGCGTTTCCAATCCCGAATTACGAATCACCCATCACGGCCCTCCCCATGTCCCTCGCCCAAAGCTACGACCCCGGCACCTTCGAAGCCCGCCTGTACGCGGAATGGGAGAAGAGCGGCGTCTTCCAGCCGCAGGGCGATGGCCCGGCGTACACGATCCTGCTGCCGCCGCCGAACGTCACGGGCACGCTGCACATGGGCCACGCGTTCCAGCACACGCTGCAGGACGCGCTGATCCGCTACCACCGCATGCTGGGGCATCGCACGTTGTGGCAGATGGGCACCGACCACGCCGGCATCGCGACAGAGATGGTGGTCTCGCGCAATCTCGCGCTTGAAGGCAAGGGCGAAACCCGCGACTCGCTGGGCCGCGACGGTTTCATCGAGAAGGTGTGGGAGTGGAAGGGGCAGTCCGGCGACACGATCGAGCGCCAGATGCGTCGCCTCGGCGCGTCGGGTGACTGGTCGCGCAAGACCTTCACGATGGATCCGCTGCCCTCGCAGGCAGTCGTCGAAGCCTTCGTGCGTCTGCACGAGGAAGGCCTGATCTATCGCGGCCAGCGCCTGGTCAACTGGGATCCGGTGCTCAAGACCGCGATCTCGGATCTCGAAGTCGTCAGCGAGGAAGAAGACGGTTCGCTGTGGTCGATCCGCTATCCGCTTGCCGATGGCGCGAGCTACGAACACGTCGAAGTCGATGCCGACGGCGTCGAGACGCTGCGCGAGACGCGCGACTATCTCGTCGTCGCGACGACGCGTCCGGAAACCATGCTCGGCGACACCGCGGCGATGGTGCACCCGGACGACGCGCGCTACGCGCATCTGATCGGCCAATCGGTCGTGTTGCCTTTGACCGGTCGCCGGGTCCCGGTGATCGGCGACGGCTACGTCGACCGCGCGTTCGGCACCGGCGTGGTCAAGGTCACGCCCGCGCACGACTTCAACGATTACCAGGTCGGCCAGCGCCACGACCTGCCGATGATCAACCTGTTCACGCCGGACGCCGCGGTCAACGAGAACGCGCCCGAGGAGTACCGGGGCCTCGATCGCTTCGATGCGCGCAAGGTCGTGCTCGCCGATCTCGAAGCCGGCGGTTTCCTCGTGGAAACGAAGCCGCACAAGCTGCAGGTCCCGCGCGGCGATCGCACCGGCCAGGTCATCGAGCCCTACCTGACCGACCAGTGGTTCGTCGCGATGGAAGGCTTCGCCAAGCGCGGCATGGAGCTCGTCGAAAGCGGAGAAGTGAAGTTCGTCCCGCCGAACTGGACCAGCACCTATCGCCACTGGATGGAGAACATCCAGGACTGGTGCATCAGCCGCCAGCTGTGGTGGGGCCACCGCATTCCGGCGTGGTACGACGCTGACGGAAAGGCCTACGTCGGCCGCGACGAGGCCGAAGCGCGTGCGCGCAACGGGCTCGGCGCCGAGGTCGTGCTGACCCAGGACACCGACGTGCTCGAGACCTGGTTCTCGTCGGGTCTGTGGCCGATCAACACGATGGGCTGGCCGGACGAGACGGCGATGGCCGAGCGCGGCTTCGAGCACTTCGTGCCGTCGAGCGTGCTGGTCACCGGTTTCGACATCATCTTCTTCTGGGTCGCCCGGATGATCATGCTGACCGATCACCTGACCGGCCAGGTGCCGTTCCGCGATGTCTACATGACCGGCCTGGTGCGCGACCGCGACGGCCAGAAGATGTCGAAGTCGAAGGGCAACGTGCTCGATCCGCTGGACATCATCGACGGCATCACCATCGAAGACCTGGTCGCCAAGCGCACCACCGGGCTGATGAAGCCCAAGGACGCGCCGAAGATCGAGAAGGCGACGCGCAAGGAATTTCCGGACGGCATCATCGCCCACGGCGCCGACCCGCTGCGCTTCACGATGGCCGCGCTGGCCGGCCCGGGCCGCGACATCAAGTTCGATCTCGGCCGCGCCGAGGGCTACAAGAATTTCTGCAACAAGCTGTGGAACGCAACGCGTTTCGTGCTGATGAACACCGAAGGCTTCAGCGCCGAGGGTGCGCCCGAGCCGACGACCGACGCCGAGAAGTGGATCCTCGCGCGTCTGGCGACGACCGCCGACGAGGCACGCGCGCACTTCACCAGCTACCGCTTCGATTTGCTCGCGCAGACGCTGTACGAATTCGCCTGGAACGACTTCTGTGACTGGTTCGTCGAACTCGCCAAACCGGCGCTGCTCGGCACCGTGCATGGAAGCACAAGTGCCGCTGAAGGCAGGACGCCGGAAGCGGCCGATGACGCGGCCGCCGCGAACAGCACCCGGCACACGCTGCTGCACGTGCTCGAATCGCTGCTGCGTCTGCTGCACCCGCTGATTCCGTTCGTCACCGAAGAGCTGTGGCGCCAGGTCGCACCGCGCGTCGGCATCGCGGACGCGACGATTTCGCTGCGGCCCTACCCGGCGCCCGACGGCGAGCTGATCGCGCGCTGCGCACAGGCCACGACCGACGTCGAATGGCTCAAGCAGATGGTCACCGCGCTGCGCCGCGTGCGCAGCGAGCTGGGCGTGTCGCCGGGCAAGCAGGTGCCGTTGCTGGTGCAGGCCGGTAGCGACGCCTCACGCGCGCGTCTGCAGCGCTTCGACTCGCAGCTGAAGTTCCTCAACCGCCTCGAACGTATCGATGCTGTCGACGGCGATCCGCCGCCGGCCGCAACCGGCCTGGTCGGTGACGTGAAGTTGCTCGTGCCGCTGGAAGGTCTGGTCGATCTGGACGCCGAGCGCGCGCGCCTGGACAAGGAAATCGCCCGCGTGCTGTCGGAGAAGGACAAGAGCGCCGCGAAGATCGCGAAGTTCAGCGACAAGGTGCCGGCGGCCGTCGTCGACCAGGAGCGTCAGCGCCTCGTCGACTGGACCGCGCAGCACGACGCTCTCGCCGCGCAGCGCGCGCGGCTCTGAGGCATGACGCCGGCGCGCGCACGCGCCGGCGTTCGACCGCTGCACACGTACGCGTGCAGCGCGCGTCCTGACGAAGCGTTACCGGGTGGCCGCCTACAATCGGCCACCCCCACGCACGTCGATCACATGCCCAGTTCCGATCGCATTCCCCATGTCGTCATCGTCGGCGGCGGTTTCGCCGGCCTCTGGGCCACGCGTGCGCTGGCGCGCGATCCGGTGCGCATCACCCTCGTCGATCGCGGCAACCATCATCTGTTCCAGCCGCTGCTCTACCAGGTGGCGACCGCGGGCCTGTCGGCGCCGGACATCGCCGCGCCGCTGCGCCACATCCTGCGCAGCCAGGACAACGTCGAGGTGCGGCTGGCCGAGGTGCAGGGCATCGACACCGCCGCGAAAACGCTCGCGCTCGCCGACGGCACCAGCCTCGGCTTCGACACGCTGGTACTCGCTGCCGGCGCCACCCATGCCTACTTCGGCAACGATCACTGGGCCGCGCATGCGCCGGGCCTGAAAACGCTCGACGACGCGTTGCTGCTGCGGCGCAAGTTGCTGCTCGCCTTCGAGCGCGCCGAGGCCGAAACCGATCCCGAGAAGCGCGCCGCGTGGCTCAGCTTCGCTGTCGTCGGCGGTGGCCCGACCGGCGTCGAGCTCGCCGGCACACTGGCGGAGATCGCGCGGCACACGCTGCGCAGCGAGTTCCGCAACATCGATCCGGCCCTGGCGAAAGTGCGCCTGGTCGAAGCCGGGCCGCGGGTGCTGTCGTCGTTCCCGGACGATCTTTCGGAGAAGGCGCGTCGCCAGCTGCAGAAACTCGGTGTCGAGGTGCAGACCGGCACGCCGGTCGCCGACATCGATGCCGACGGCTACCGCCTCGGCGACCAGCGCGTCGCCGCGAAGACGGTGATCTGGGCCGCGGGCGTGGCAGCGTCGCCGCTCGGCGCCCTGCTAGATGCGCCGCGCGACCGCGCCGGCCGCGTGCAGGTCGAACCCGATCTGCGTGTGCCGGGCCATCCGGACATCTATGTCGCCGGCGACCTCGCCGCGATCCAGAGCGCAGGCCAGCCCGTGCCGGGCGTCGCGCCGGCCGCCAAGCAGATGGGGCGGCACGTCGCGACCAGCATCCGCGCGCGCCTGCGCGGGCAGGCGACGACGCCGTTCGCCTACCGCGACTTCGGCAACCTGGCCACGATCGGGCGCATGGCCGCAGTCGTCCACTTCGGTCGGCTAAAACTGTCCGGCGCACTCGCCTGGTGGTTCTGGCTGATCGCCCACGTGTTCTTCCTGATCGGCTTCCGCAACCGCGTGGTCGTGCTGCTCAACTGGACCATGGCGTACTGGAGCTACCAGCGCGCGGCGCGGATCATCTTCGGCCCGCCCCTCGATGCCGAACCGGTCACCAAGCCGACGAGCGAAGAGCCCGACGCACCGCGCATCGGCTAGCATGGCCGCGCGCCCACCCAAGCCGGATCTGCAGCCAGGCTGAGTCGCTCCCCCCACACGTTCCGGCGTTCCGCGCATGCTCGAAATCTCGACCCACAACTTCTGGATCGCGCTCGCGGTCACCACCGCGGCTGGCCTCGCCACAGGCCTCGGCAGCCTGCTGGTGCTGTTCTCCAAGCAGCCGAACGCGCGCCTGCTGTCGTTCGGCCTGGCCTTCGCCGCCGGCGCGATGGTCTACGTGTCGCTGACCGAGATCCTCGACAAGTCGATCCTCGCCTTCACCAACGCCTACGGTCCGCAGCTCGGCTTCACCTGGGGCACGCTGTCGTTCCTCGGCGGCGTGCTCTTCATCGTCACCATCGACCGGCTGGTGCCCAACCCGCACGAGCGTCTGGAAGTCGACGATCCCTACTTCCGCGAGCACAACACCAGCTACATCAAGCGCGTCGGCCTGCTGACCGCCGTCGCGATCACCGCGCACAACTTTCCCGAAGGTCTGGCGACGTTCTTCGCGACGCTCGAGAATCCGGGCGTCGGCATGCCACTCGCCTTTGCGATCGCGATCCACAACATTCCCGAAGGCATCGCGATCGCGGTGCCGGTGTACTTCGCCACCAACAACAAGCTCTACGCCTTCCTCGCCTGCCTGCTGTCGGGCCTGGCCGAACCCATCGGCGCGCTCATCGGCTATGCCGTGCTGCGCCCCTTCCTGTCCGAACCGGTGTTCGGCGTCGTGTTCGGCCTGATCGCCGGCGTCATGGTCTTCCTCGCCCTCGACGAACTGCTGCCCGCGGCCAAGCGCTACGCCAAGGGTCACGAAACGGTGTACGGCCTGGTCTCGGGCATGGCCGCGCTGGCGATCAGCCTGGTGCTGTTCAAGTGGTGACCGATCCGGTCATCGCGTGGTTACGCTGGCGCTGACAATATGATCGCGGCGCAGGACTAGGACGCCCTTCTGCATCAGATAGGCGCAAGCTGAGTCATCGCAGACGATCAATGGCCCCACGCGAACGCTCGCACCGTTGTCCAAACGCAACGCCGCTCTAGAAACGCCATCGAAGTTCGCGATGACACTCTCGGCACGTGATTTCCCAAGCTTCTCGGCGCCGGCCAGAGCCAGCAGAACTGCTCCGAAGGCGATCGATACTGCTGGTAGTACGGTCGCGATTCTATCCAGCGTGTTCAACGCAGGGATCTTCAGCGAACGATGGCGCTTTCTGGGAACCTGCCTCGATGCACGGATGCTTGCGATTCGCCTCGCCCGCCATCTGATCTGAATCCGCGCCATTTTTCCGATCACGAGCCACAGGATCAGCAAGACTAGACCGGCATACAGGACTGCGATTCCCCACAAGAGGTATTTAGCACCTCCTGTCAGTCCCGCATGAAAGCCGAAGAACATCAGCGCTTCGCCGCTCTTCTGAAACTGCTCGGCGCTCAACCCGAAGGTCGCCAAGTAGCTCTGCCGGTAATAGTGGCCGCCTGCATAGAGCAGTCCTGTGCCAAGCGTCAGGACCACCGCAGCGTCCAGCCATTTCGATCTCATGCCTACCTCCTTGTAAGAACTAGAGATTCAAACAGAAACGGCCCGCTTGCGCGGGCCGTTTCACATGTCGCATTCGAGCCGAAGATCAGGCCGCGAACAGCGCCTTCATCTTCTTCAGCGCGTTGGCTTCGACCTGGCGGATGCGTTCGGCGGACACGCCGTACTCGTCAGCCAGTTCCTGCAACGTCACCTTGTGCTCGTCGTCGAGCCAGCGGCGGCTGATGATGTCGCGCGAACGCGCATCCAGCGTGGCCATGCCTTCGCGCAGCAGATCCAGCTTGCTGCCCTCGCTGTCGCGACGCTCATAGGCCTGCGCGGGATCTTCATCCTGTGCGACGAGGTAGGCGACCGGCGCCGGCGGCGCGTTGTCGTCGTCCTCGCCTGCGGGCGCGTCGAAACCGATGTCGCGACCGGACAGGCGCGACTCCATCTCGAGCACTTCGCGCTCGGACACGTTGAGATCGGCAGCAACCGCACGGACCTCGCTCGCGTTGAGCCAGCCCAGACGCTTCTTGCTCTTGCGCAGGTTGAAGAACAGCTTGCGCTGCGCCTTGGTCGTCGCGACCTTCACGATGCGCCAGTTCTTCAGGATGAACTCGTGCATCTCGGCACGGATCCAGTGCACGGCAAAGCTCACCAGGCGCACGCCCACGTCGGGGTCGAAACGCTTGACCGCCTTCATCAGGCCGATATTGCCTTCCTGGATCAGATCGCCCAGCGGCAGGCCGTAGCCGTTGTAGCCACGGGCCACGTGCACGACGAAGCGCAGGTGCGAATGCACCAGCTCGCGTGCGGCGTCGAGATCGTCGTCGTCGCGGTAGCGCTGCGCCAGCGCCTGCTCATCTTCGACCGACAGCACCGGGATCTGGTGCACGGCGCCGATGTAGGCATCCAGCGAACCCAGCGGGTTGAGGGTCGGGAGGCTGTTGGCAACCAGGGCGTGGGACATGGTCTGCGTGCTCATGGGGAGGGATGTTAGCAGTCGATACCTATGACTGCTAAGACGCACAGGAGTTCCCGAGTGTTCCATTCACAGAACGAATTCGGAAATTTCGTTGACTCATACTCACGTTCGGGACTATCACTGCTCCCGGCCGTCACTGTGCATCCTGGAATCGAGTCTGCGGCGCCGCCCGGCAACCTCGCATGAAAACCATCGCATTCAGGTCCAACCCGCAGCGCAACGGATCGTCTCGCGTGCGGATTCCAGCTCGGGCGTCTCGACCACGATCCGGGTCCGGCGGTCGAGCGTGCAGTCCAGCCCGAGTTCCAGCAGCGTGGCGTGAGCCGCCCGCAGCCCGGCGCTGGTGCCCGCATCGAGCAGGCCTTCTGCACCCGCCGCTTCCAGCAGCAGCGGCGTCGCGCGCGGCGCGAGCAAGGCAGGCCGCGTCGCCGCCTCGCGCAGCACCAGCCACTGCAGCAGGAATTCCAGATCGACCAGACCGCCCGCGCCCTGCTTCAGATCGAAACGGTCGCCTGCGCTGCGGTCCAGCTCGGCGCGCATGCGCCGGCGCATCGACAGCACGTCCTCGTGCAGCTTCGCCGGATCGCGCGGGGTCGCCAGGATGTCGCGGCGCACGTCTTCGAACGCGGCAGCCATATCGTCATGCCCGGCCACGAAGCGCGCGCGCACCAGCGCCTGGTGTTCCCAGGTCCAGGCCCGCTCGCGCTGGTATTCGGCGTAGCTGGCCAGCGACGAGACCAGCAGCCCCTTGCCGCCGTCCGGGCGCAGGCGCACGTCGACGTCGTAAAGACGGCCGCCGCCGGTGACGGTGCCCAGCAGCGCGACGATCTTCTGCCCCAGCCGCGCGGCCCAGCGCTGTGCATCGAGCGGACGCGCGCCGGTGGATTGCGCATCGGCGGGCGCGTCGTAAAGGAATACAAGGTCGAGATCGGAACCGAAGCCGAGTTCTTCGCCGCCGAGGCTGCCGTAGCCGATCACCGCGAACCGCGCGTCAGGCAGCGCGCCATGCGTGGATTCGAGATCGCGCATCGCCAGCGCCAGCACGGTGTCGACCACCGCGTCGGCCAGCCACGCGAGCTGGCGTGTGGCGTCCTGTCCGGACTGGCGCCCATCGAGCGTCGCGAGCGCGATGCGGAAGCTCAGCTGCTGGCGGGTCTCGTTGAGATCCAGCAGGCCGGCTTCGAGATCCGGCTGCCGCAACGCGCGCGCGCAGGCCTGGGCCATCTCGCCACGCTGCAGCAGCGGTCCTTCATCGCGCGTGTCGAGCAGTTCGTCGAGGAGCAACGGATGCGCGGCGAGCCGTTCGGCGAGAAACGCGCTGCGCGTGACCACATCGACCAGACGCGCCAGCGCCGCCGGGCGTTCGTCGAGCAGGGCCAGATAACTCGCGCGCCGCAGGATGTTGTGAAGCAATGCGAGCAGCCGGCGGATCGCCTGCAGCGGACGGTCCGCGGGCGCGGACGCCTGCAGCAGTACCGGCATGAGCCTGTCCAGTCGCGTGCGCGCGCTGTCGGACAGATCGCGCACGCTCGGGGAACGCGCGAAATCGCGCATCGCCGCGTCGACTTCAGTGCTGTCATTGAAACCCGTGGCTTCGAGCACCGCGCGCTCGCCGCCCTCGGGCAGCGCACGCCAGTAGCCAGCGAGATCGTCATCCGTCTCGACCGCCCGCTGCTGGCTACGCACGGCAAACAGCGCATCGAACTCCTGCGCGACCGACGCGCGCACAGCGCGCAGTGCATCGACGAGCGCGTCCCAGTCGGCATATCCGATTCCGCGCGCGATCCGCAGACGGTCCAGCGGATCGGCAGGCAACATGTGCGTCTGCGCATCGCGAAGCATCTGCAGCCGGTTCTCCAACTGGCGCAGGAATCGATACGCGCGTTGCAGCAACGCCAGCGTCTCCGCATCGATCTGCGCATGCGCGTGCAAGGCCTCGAGCGTCGGCAACAGACGCCGGTCGCGCAGCGCCGGCTCGCGGCCGCCGCGGATCAGCTGCAAGGCCTGGGCGAGAAATTCGATTTCGCGGATGCCGCCATCGCCGCGCTTGATGTCGTCGGATAATTCCTTGCGCGCGACCTCGGCCGCGATCATCGCCTTCATCTGCCGCAGGCCGTCGAGCGCGCCGTAGTCGAGATAGCGGCGGTAGATGAAAGGCCGCAGCTGCGACAGGAACCGCTCGCCGGCCTGGATGTCGCCGGCAACGGGCCGCGCCTTCTGCCAGGCATAGCGTTCCCAGTCGCGGCCCTCGTGCTGGAAGTACTGCTCCATCGCCGCGAAGCTCAGCGCGATACGGCCGGCACTGCCGAACGGACGCAGCCGCAGATCGACGCGATGGCTGAAACCGTCGGCGGTGTTCTCGTCGAGCAGCTTCGCGAGCTGCTGGCCCAGCCGGGTGAAGTAGTCCTCGGCAGCGAGTGCGCGCGCGCCATCACTCTCGCCCGCGGTCGCGAAGCCGTAGATCAGATCGATGTCGGAACTGAAATTGAGTTCGCCGCCGCCGAGCTTGCCGAGGCCGAACACGACCAGACGCACGACATTCCCGTCGGCATCGCGCACCTGGCCGTAGCGCTGGGCGAACTCCGCTTCCAGCGCGTCGAGCGCGAGCGTCAGGCAGGTTTCCGCCAGCGCCGTGCTGCCAGCCAGCGTGGCGTCGACATCGTCGAGACCGTGCACGTCACGCCACACCAGTCGCGCCGAACACGCGGTGCGATAGCGACGCAGCAACGCCGGCCATTCGCTGCGGTTGCCGGCGTCGAGTGCGGGTGGCGCGATGCCGTGTTGCGCGCTGTCTTTCAGGAGTTGCGCGAGCGCGTCCGGCTGACGCTGCAAGACGTCGAGCGCGAAATCGCTGGCGAGCGCGACCGGGCGGATGCGCGCGATGGCATCGGCATCGTTGCGGGTGGTATCCGGCAGTCGCGCGATCAGGCGGTCGATCTGGGCGTCGAGTTCGGGCGGCAACGGGGCGTCAGGCATCCGCGGATTGTCGCATCGCGATGCGGGTATCGCGCCCGGACGCGTGGCGTTGCGGCATGCCCTGCAGAAACGTCAGGCAAAAAAAAGCCCGCGACCGGTAAACCGGTTGCGGGCCTTGCTCCCTCCCCCACGTCGGGTGCAGGGCGATAGTGAAAGAGTCGTTACCGCTTTGCACGCTGCATTGCAAAACGATACCGGCGGGTTCAAAAAATCGCCTGGAGCGATTTTTGACGTCGCGGAGCGACGGCCCAGCGGGTGGCTGCCATGGATGGCGGCCACAAAAAACCCTCGCCTGTTCAGGGTCTTGGGCCGCGCCGCAAGTCGCGCAGGATCTCGCGCGCGGCGTTGCGCCCTGGGAGTCCGGTGACGCCGCCACCCGGGTGCGAGCCGGAGCCACAGAGGTATAGGCCGCCCAGCGCACCGCGATAGTTCCCCTGCCCGAGCAGCGGCCGTGCGCTGAACAACTGGTCCGGGCCCAGCGCGCCGTGGAAGATGTCGCCGCCGATGAGGCCGAGCCGGCGTTCCAGATCGAAAGGCGTCAGCGCGTCATAGCCGAGCACGCTGCGCGCGAAGTTCGGCGCCTGCGCATCCACCGTGTCGATCATCAGTTGCGCGACGGTGTCGCGGTGCGCGTCCCAGCCGCCGTCGGCGTCCTCGATCACCGGATTGACGTGCTGGCAGAACAGGCTGGCGACGTGCTGGCCGGGCGGCGCGAGGCTGTCGTCGAGCGTCGACGAGATCACCAGTTCCACGACCGGCGCGCGCGCCCAGCCGGGATTGTGTTCGCGCGATTTCGCATCGAAGTACGCGCGCTCGAAATAGCCGAGCGAATCGCCGATCAGGATGCCGCTCTGATGATGCGGCTGCAGCGTCGTGCCCGGTGCTGCGCGGAAATCCGGCAGTTCCGACAGGGCGACATTCATTCGGAACGTTCCGGATCCGCAGCGGTAGCGGCGGATGCGCGCGGTGGTGTCCTCGTCGAGATGTTCGGGTGCGACCAGACGCGTGTAGAGCAGCTTCGGATTGAGGTTGGACGCCACCACGCCCGCGCGCAGTGTGCGTCCGTCGACGAGTGCGACGCCGACCGCGCGACCGTTCTCGACCAGCACCTGCGCCACGTCCGCATCGGTATCGATCACCACGCCACGCGCGCGGCACTCGGTCGCGATCGCATCGCTGATTGCGCCCATGCCACCGATCGCGTGACCCCAGACGCCGCTCTTGCCGTTGACCTCGCCGAACACGTGATGCAGCAGCACGTAGGCCGAGCCTGGCGTGTAGGGACTGGCGAAATTGCCGACAATCGAATCCCAGCCCAGCGCGGCCTTCAGCGGTTCGCATTCGAACCAGTCGTCGAGCAGTTCGCCGGCGGATTTGGAGAACAGATCGAGCAGGTCGCGGCGGCCGCGCATGTCCAGCGATTTCAGCTGCCGCGCGACGGTCAGCGAGTTGAGCCAGTCGGCGAGTACGAAGCGGTCGCTGACGTTAGGCGGCGTCGCATGCATCAGCGCACGCAGCACGACGACCACGCGATCGAGCATCGCGTAATACTCGGGCAGACGCGCCGCATCGCGCGGCGACCAGCGCGCGAGTTCAGCGGCGCCGTCGGGTCCGCCCAGACGGAATGCACGACCGTCGGGCAGCGGCAGGAAATTCGAGTACGGCCGCTCGACCACGCGCAGGCCGTGCTGCGCCAGCCGCAGGTCCGCGATCACCTTCGGATTGAGCAGGCTGACGGTGTAGCTCGCCAGCGAGTTGCGGAAGCCCGGATGGAATTCTTCGGTGACGGCCGCGCCACCGACGACGCCGCGACGTTCCAGTACGCGCACGCGCAAGCCCGCGCCCGCGAGATACGCCGCGCAGACCAGTCCGTTGTGGCCGCCGCCGACGACCAGCACATCGCAGTCGTCGCGGCGGGCGCTCATGCGTGCCGGGCCAGCGTGGACTGCACGAGATCGGCCAGCGTCGACGCGGCCTGCGGTCGACCGAGCGCCGCCGAGGCGCGCGCGGCATCGGGCAGGACGGTCGGCGATGCGAAGGCGTCTGCGAGCAACTTCGACAGATGCTCGGGCGTGAGTTCGGATTCGGGCACACACCAGCCGATGCCGGCCGCGGCCAGCGTTTCGGCGTTGCGGCGCTGCTCGTCGCGCGAGCCGCCGGCGGGAATCGGGACCAGCACCGCCGGACGGCCGACGGTGAGCAGATCGGCAGCCGTGGTCGCGCCGGCGCGGGTGATCACCAGATGCGCATCGCGCAGGCGTGCGCCCATGTCGTCGAAGAACGGCCGCACGGTCGCGTCGATGCCGGCGTCGCGCAGCGTGCGTTCGATCTGGTCGGTCGCATCACCCTTGTATTGCAGCGAGACCTGCAGACGTTGGCGGATCGATCCGGGCAGTTGCAGCAGAGCCGGCGGCACGACGTCACCGAACACGCGCGCGCTCTGGCTGCCGCCGACGACGAGCAGGCGCAGCGGTGCAGCCGCATCGAGCAATGGATAGTCGCCGCGCGCATCGAGGATCGCCTGGCGCACGGGATTACCGGTGTCGACGATGCGCGCGGCGTCGAAGCCGTCGAGACCGGCGGTGTCCGGGAACGACGTCGCCACGCCATCGGCGAAGCGCAGCAGTTTGCGGTTGGCCATGCTCAGGCGCGCGCCCTGCTCGTGCAGCAGCAGCGGCAGCGCGCGGCTCCTGGCCGCCAACGCTGGCGCGAAGCTCGGATAGCCACCAAACCCGACCAGCAGACGCACGCCGCGACGGCGCATGTCGGCGCGTGCCTGCGCCGTCGCGCGCAGGATCGTCAGGCCGGCCGCCAGCTTGCCCGACAGCCCACCTTCAAGGCTGCGTGCCGGCAGCACCACGTGGTCGAGCCCGGCGAGCGCCTGCGTGTACGCAGCGCCGCGGCGCTCGGTGTAGATCACCACCGGATGTCCGCGGCGCTGCAGTTCACGCGCCAGCGCCTCGGCCGGAAACAGATGCCCGCCGGTGCCGCCAGCGGCGCAGGCGATGGTGGGAAGCGATGCGGGAGACACGTGCGACATGGACAACCTGGGGGAACACGACAGCGCACGACTATAGCCAGTGCGCCCGGCGCGTTCACGCCCGCGCGTGGCGCTCAGTCGTCCAGCGTGCGGGTCATGAAGGTGCTGAAGGGATCGTCGATGTAATCGCCGAACGGACCGCAGGGCGCGAAGCCTTGGCGCGCGTACAGCACATGCGCCGGGGCGAACGCGGCGGCGGTACCGGTCTCCAGGCTCAGCCGCTGCCAGCCCTGCGCGCGCGCCGTGGCCATCAGGTGCGCGAGCATTGCTGATGCGACGCCCTGGCGGAGGTGCGCGGCGTCGGTGCGCATCGATTTGAGTTCGCCATGCCCGTTGCCGAGATCCTTCAGCGCGCCGCAGCCGGCCAGCGCATCGCCGCGCCAGGCACCCCAGAACGACACGCCCGGCGCGCGCAGCCCGGACAGATCCAGCGCGTGGATGCTTTCGGGCGGCGAGTGCAAGGCCATCGCGTCGAGGTGCGCCTGCAGCAACCCGATGACGCGTGGATCGTCGAGGCCGCCGGCGCGGATATCCAGCGTCGACTCGGGCGCCTGCAGCCAGGCCAGCTTGCGCGCACGCGGCTGGCGCTTGAGTTGCCATTCGGCGCGCGAGGCGCTGGCGCGATCGGGATAGCCGCGACTGGCGAGGATGCGCACCGGCGGGTTGCCGCGCGTGTATTTCGCGCCGCGCCCTGCCGCGTGGGCCTTGAACCGCGCGTCGAGATCATTGGTGATGCCGGCATACCAGCTGCCGTTGCGGCATTCGAGCAGGTACAGGTGCCAGGGCGACGGTGCGGTCATCGCACCGATTATCCATACGCGCGCGGCGCTGTCAGCGGTCCAGACGATCGAAGGAAAACAGGGCCGCCAGCGGATGTTTGCGCCGCTCGATCAGCGCCCGCAGCAGGCCGGCGCCCAGCATCGAATAGGTGATGCCGTTGCCGCCATAGGCCATCGCGAAATGCACGCGCTTGCCCGTCGCGGCGTGCGGGCCGAAGAACGGCAGGCCGTCTTCGGTTTCGGCGAAGGTGCCGGCCCAGGAGAACGTGGGCGTCAGGTCGAGATCCGGGCGTATCTTCGCGATCTGTTTCATCAGCACGCGCGCCTTCTTCTCCACGCGCGCGTCGCGCCTTGCGGGCACGTCGACATCGTCGTCCTCGCCGCCGATCAGCAGGCGCCGGTCGCCGGTGGTTCGCATGTAGAGATAGGGCCGCGCGGTTTCCCAGACCAGGGTGTGGGTGAGCGGACCGAGCTGGGCTTCGGAGATCGGATCGGTGACGAAGGCATAGCTGCTGCGGTTGCGCGCGACCTGCTTCGGCAGCCAGTGCTGGCTGGCGTAGCCGGCAGCGATCACGACGTGGCGGGCGCGGATGCGCGCGCCGTTGTCGGTAGTCGCGACGACATCGCGCGGACGCGCATCGAGCCGCAGGATCGCGGTGCGGTCGAACACCTGCGCGCCACGCTTCACCAGTCGCGCGAGCAGCCGTGACGCGAAGCGGTAGGGATCGACCTGCGCAGCCTGCTTGCTGCGCAGCGCAGCGGGCGCGTCGATCATGTATTCGGCCTTCAGCGGTTCCGATTCCAGATACTCGATGTCGAAGCCGTGGCGTCGACGCGCGTCGTATTCCTCGCGCAGGCTGGCGACGTCGCGCCTGCGGCTGGCGTAGTACAGGCTGTCGGCGCGTTCGAAATCCACATCGCGCAGGCCGCGTGCGACCTCGCCCAGCATGTCGATCGACTCGCCGCAGGCGCGATACGCCATTGCGGCATCGTCCTCGCCGTAGCGCTTGGCCAGATCCACCAGATGGGTGTCGATCTCGTACTGCAGCAGCGCGGTGCTCGCGGCCGTGCTGCCCCAGGCGATGTCGCGCTGCTCGACGACGACGACCGAATTTCCGTGCGTGGCGAGTTCGTCGGCGATCAACGCGCCGGTGATGCCGCCGCCGATGACCAGCACGTCGCAGGCCACGTCGGCTTCAAGCCGCGGGAACGCGTGCATCAGACCGTTGCGCACGGCCCAGAAGGGGTAACCGCTCTTGAGGTCCATGCGCGCGCATCGGCTGGGAGGTGCGACAGCCTAGGCACGCGTGCGTGAATACGTCGACGACGGCCTCCGACGACAGCCGCGACCGGCGACCGCTAGACTGCGCGCCCCTGCCCGACCCGTGCTGCGATGTCCGTTGTTCCTGCCCCCGCCTCCACCGCCCTGCCGTCCACCGAGTGGGACGTCATCGTGCTGGGCGCCGGCGCGGCCGGCCTGATGGCGGCGATCGCGGCCGGCCAGCGCGGGCGCCGCGTGCTGGTGGTCGACCACGCGAACAAGGTCGGCAAGAAGATCCTGATGTCGGGCGGCGGCCACTGCAATTTCACCAACACCGGCACCACGCCGGCCCAGTACCTCTCGGACAACCCGCACTTCTGCAAGTCCGCGCTGGCACGCTACACGCCGCAGGATTTCATCGAGCTGGTCGACCGCCACGGCATCGCCTGGCACGAGAAAGAGCTGGGCCAGCTGTTCTGCGATGGCTCCTCGAAGCAGATCGTGCAGTTGCTGCTCGACGAGGCCGACGCCGTCGGCGTGCAGCTGCGCACGCACTGCACGGTGCAGTTGCCGCGACGCGTCGACGACGGCTACGTGATCGACACCGCAGCCGGGCGACTGCGCTGCGCCTCGCTGATCGTCGCGACCGGCGGCCTGTCGATTCCGAGCATGGGCGCTAGCGGCTTCGGCTACGACCTCGCGCGCGGCTTCGGCCACACGCTGGTGCCGACGCGCGCGGGCCTGGTGCCGCTGACGCTCAGTGGCAAACACCAGGAACGACTGGACGAACTCTCCGGCGTCGCACTCGATGTCGAAGCCGGCTGCAACGGCGCGTTCTTCCGCAACCGCATGTTGGTCACGCACCGCGGCATCAGCGGCCCTGCGATCCTGCAGATCTCGTCCTACTGGCAACCCGGCGACGATCTGCGTCTGGACCTGCTGCCTGGCCGCGATGCGCTGGCGTGGCTGCAGACGCAGCAGGCCGAGCGCCCCGGCACCGAACTGAAGAACGTGCTGGCCGAACTGATGCCACGCCGGTTCGCGCAGCGCTTGTGCGAGATCTGGCTGCCGAACCGGCCAATGAAGCAGTTCACCCCGCCGCAGCTGCAGGACGCCGCCGCGCTGCTGCAGGCCTGGCCGCTGGTCGCCAGCGGCACCGAGGGCTACCGCACAGCTGAGGTCACGCTTGGCGGCGTGGATACCGGCGGCGTGTCGTCGCGCACGATGGAATCACAGCACGCGCCCGGGCTGTACTTCATCGGCGAAGTGCTCGACGTCACCGGATGGCTCGGCGGCTACAACTTCCAGTGGGCCTGGGCCTCGGGCATGGCGGCGGGCAGCGCGGCCTAGCTTTTCTGCAGGCTCAGGCCGCCTGCGAATCCGCCGGCGCGCGGCGCGTCCGCACCGCATCCGCGAGACGGTCGAGCGTGCGCACCGTCGTGCCCCAGTCGATGCAGCCGTCGGTGATGCTCTGGCCGTAGACCAGCGGCGCGCCCGGCACCAGCGCCTGCTTGCCTGCAACGAGATGGCTTTCGATCATCGCGCCGACGATGCGGCGCTCGCCGCTTTCGAGCTGACGCGCGATGTCACCGATGACCTTCGGCTGGTTGTCGGCATTCTTGCTGCTGTTGGCGTGGCTGGCATCGATCATCAACGCCGCGCGCAGACCCTGCGCCTGCAGCACGCCCGATGCAGACTCGACGTGCGCCGCGTCGTAGTTGGGCACCGCGCCGCCGCGCAGGATCACGTGGCAATCCAGATTGCCGGACGTCGAGGCCACCGCGCAGCGCCCGTCCTTGCCGACGGCGAGGAAATGGTGCGGATGCGAGGCCGCGCCGACCGCATCCACCGCAATGCGCACGTCGCCGCCGGTGCCGTTCTTGAAGCCGACCGGACACGACAACCCCGACGCCATCTCGCGATGCACCTGGCTCTCGGTCGTGCGCGCACCGATCGCGCCCCAGGCCACCAGATCGGCGATGTATTGCGGGCTGATGATGTCGAGGAATTCGACACCAGCCGGCAGGCCCAGCGCATTGACCTCGCGCAGCAGCCCGCGCGCCAGACGAAGGCCTTTGTCGATGTGGAAGCTGCCGTCGAGATCGGGATCGTTGATCAGACCCTTCCAGCCGATCGTCGTGCGCGGCTTCTCGAAGTACACGCGCATCACCAGTTCCAGCGCGTCGCCATGCGTGTCGCGCAGCGCGCGCAGGCGGTGCGCGTACTCCATCGCCGCGACCGGGTCGTGGATCGAGCACGGGCCGACGATGACGATCAAGCGGTCGTCCTCGCCGTGCAGGATCGCGTGGCAGGCCGCGCGGGCGTCGGCGACGGTCGTCGACATCGCGTCACTGCAGGGCAGTTCGGCGAGCAGCGTGGCGGGCGGGGTCAGCGGTTGCAGGTCGCGGATGCGGAGGTCGTCGGTGTGCGGGGGCATGGTCGATCTCGGAAACGGAAGGCTGGAAACGAAAAAAGCCGCCAGGGTCTCTGGCGGCTTCCGGGACATACGTGCGACCTGGTGTCAGGGCGCGCGCCGACCGTCCGCCGCCTGTGGCGTCGGAAACGCATACCAATAGAAATAGCTGGCGGGGCGCGAGGTCATGGCGCCATTGATAACACGGCGCTCCGCGCGGTGCGACGGTTGCAGTCGCGACCATCGCGACCCGCCGCCTTCACTCGGGCAGCAGCGGCGGCCGGGATTCGTACCAGTCGCGCGCACCGGCGATGTGCAGCTTGCGGTCGCCGCCCTGCAGCTCGACGCCCATGCCGAGCACACCCCAGCGCGCATACAGATCCCCGTTCGGCGTGCCGTCGGCGATGCGCAAGCGCGCCTGCATGTCGATGCGGTCGTTGCTGGCCTGCACGCGATCGAACACCAGCTCGTTGCCGCGCAGACGCAGGTCGCCGGTCGCGTGCGCTTCGCCCGAATCGATCAGATTGCCGATCCAGCGCGGGAACACACTGCGCTCGGCGAACAGGCCCAGCAGCACGCTGACATCACGCATGTCGACGCGACCGCGGCCGGTGACTTCGAAGGGTTCGCGCCAGTCCAGCGTGCCGTTTTCAAGTGCGAGCTTTGCCCACCACGGCGCATCGTCGCCACCGGAGCCGTCGAGCCGCACACCGTCGAGACGCAGCGCCATCGCATCGATCTTGTAACGCCGTCCGACGCGCTGCATGCGCGACAGGCGGCTGTCGAGATCGACGTTGCCCGACAGTTGCGACGGCCCCAGCGCGACGCGCACATCCTGACCGCGCACGCGCATGCGCCCGCCGATCATCTCGCCACCGTTGTCGAGACGGATGTCGCCGCTGGCATGGCCGCTGCCGCCAACCAGACGTGCACTGTCGCCGGGCAGATAGCGGTTGTAGGTGCGCAGGTCCGGCACCTGCGCATCGTCGAAGCGCAGGCGCGCATCGAGACGTTCGTGGAACTCGGCCAGCGCGCCGGTGGAACTCAGATCCAGCCGCAGATCGCGGCCGCGCAGATCGATCCGGTCCGGCGCTGATTCGGGCGCGAGCGTGAAGCGGTCAAGCACGATGCCGATCGTCGTGCGCTGACCGGCCTGGGCGTCGTCGCGCATCCGCATGCGGGCGTGCGCATTGCCGCTGAAACGGTTGTCGAGCACGCGCGCGGTCAGCGCTGCATGGTCGAGATCGATGCGGCTGCCGGGCTGCAGTTGCCCCTCGTGCAGGCGCACGTCGGCGTCGAGATCGGCGCGGCCGTCGAACGCCAGCCAGTCGACGTCGCGCAGGATCACGTCGATCCAGCGCAGCGGCACTGCCGGCCATTGCGTCTCGACCGTGCCGCCCAGCGCGCGCACCGGTCGCAACCAGTCGTCCGGGCCGATACGGCGATCCGCAACACGCAGGTCGGCACGCAGCCACGGCGTGCCCGACGCCGGCGCCGGCACGCGCGCGGCGACGAGGATCGCGTCGGACGATGTGCGCAAGGCCACGCCCAGCGGGTGTCGCAGCGGCGTGCCGTCGGCCGCGCTGGAATACACCGGCGCCGACCAGTCGAGCTGGCTGCCCGGCATCAGCACGCCGCGCTCCAGGGTCAGATCGGCGCGCAGATGACCCACAAAACCGGATGTGCCGATCGGCAGGGCGTCGTCGTTGCGCGCGACCAGATCGATGCCCGGCGCCGGACCATCGACGCGCATGTGCGCATCGAGCAGCACCAGCTTCTCCTCTCCCTGCGCCTGCTCGCGGATGTGCGCGGGAATCGCGATCTCGAACTCGAGCATGCCCTCGCGCAGCACCGTCACGTCGCTGATCTGAAGGGTCGCGTCCGGCATCGTCAGCGTGGACGGACCGACTTCCATCGCGCCGCCCTGCAGCGTCTTTTCGAATTCGAAGCGCGCCTCGCCGTGACCGGTCACACGCGCGTCGTAGAAATCCAGCCGCAGCAGGCTCGGCGTGGTGATCGCGGCGAAGCGGATCGTCCACGGCGACTTGCCGGGACGCACCGTCGTCGGCAGATCGTGCGGCGTGCGCGCGACGTGCACCGACACGTTCTGCGCGCGGATTCTGCCGAATGTGATCTCGCGTCCGAGCAGCGGCAGAATCCGGATGCGCCCGTTGGCGCGCGGGCTGGCGATCGTCCACAGGTTCGTGCGCGCATGGCCGCCCATGACGATGCCACGCGCGTGGATGTGCCCTGGATACAGGCTCATCGCCCAGTCCCAGCGCGCATGGAAACGCTCGGGCTTGCGGTTGATCACGCCGTCGCCGAACGCGCTGTTGAGGAACACGTTGGCTGCGACGAGATACAGCAGATACAGCGCGCACGCGACGATAGCCGCGCGGCGCAGGCCGCTGCGGTGCACGCGCCACCACGGATCGGGAGAGTTCGCCAGCATCGCTGAAGCATGAGCGAGTGGCAGTGACGATTGCCTGCACGCACACCGCTACCGCGCGCACGCTGCGGACGCGATGCGCGTCAGGATCAACGCTGCGAAGGGACGCGCTGAACCGGCCTGCTCAAAACGCGCCAGTCACCCGCGCACGATGCGCGACACGCGCCAGCCGCCGTGGCTGCGGAAGCGTCCGCTGTTGCCGGTCAGCGCGTAGCGCATTCCGACCCACACCGCGATCGGCCATGCGCATTGCCAGGCGCGCGCCTTGCCGATGGCCTTGCGGAAATCGTGCATGCGTCCGTTGCTCACGCGCGCACCCCGTGCATCGCGCCAGTGCGCGTCGTCCCTGTCTGCCACATCGTCCAGTCCCTGTTCCGAAAGAATCCGCGCCGCGATCGTGCCGGTATGCCACCCCGCGCACCCGCCCTGCCATCTCACCATAAGGTGATACACGTCACATTACAGGATCCAGCGATCCGGGCGCCCGGGAATCACGAGAACGTCCAGACGGAAAAAAACCCCGCCTCGCGGCGGGGTTTTTCGTCAACGGTGCAGCGGATGGGGCTGGATCAGAAATCCATGCCGCCCATGCCGCCCATGCCGCCGCCGCCCGGCATCGCCGGCTCTTCCTTCTTCGGCAGCTCGGCGACCATCGCTTCGGTCGTGATCATCAGACCGGCGATCGAGGCCGCGTTCTGCAGGGCCGAACGGGTGACCTTGGTGGGGTCCAGGATGCCGAACGCGATCATGTCGCCGTACTCGCCGGTCGCGGCGTTGTAGCCGTAATTGCCGGTGCCGTCCTTAACCTTGTTGAGCACGACGCTCGGCTCTTCACCGCAGTTGGTGACGATCTCGCGCAGCGGCGCTTCCATCGCGCGCAGGGCGATGATGATGCCGTGGTTCTGGTCTTCGTTCGCGCCCTTGAGCTCGCCGATCGCCTGCAGCGCGCGCACCAGCGCCACGCCACCACCGGGGACCACGCCTTCTTCGACCGCTGCGCGCGTGGCGTGCAGGGCGTCTTCGACGCGGGCCTTCTTTTCCTTCATCTCGATCTCGGTCGATGCGCCGACCTTGATTACCGCAACGCCGCCGGCCAGCTTGGCCACGCGCTCCTGCAGCTTCTCGCGGTCGTAATCGGACGAGGTGTCCTCGATCTGCGCCTTGATCTGCTTGATGCGGGCTTCGATGCCACCGGTTTCGCCGGCGCCGTCGATGATCGTGGTGTTCTCCTTCGAGACCTGGATCTTCTTGGCGCGGCCGAGGTCGGCGATGGTCGCCTTCTCGAGCGTCAGGCCGACTTCCTCGGAGATCACGGTGCCGCCGGTCAGGGTGGCCATGTCTTCGAGCATCGCCTTGCGACGGTCACCGAAGCCCGGTGCCTTGACGGCGCAGACCTTGACGATGCCGCGGATCGTGTTGACGACCAGGGTCGCCAGCGCTTCGCCTTCGACTTCCTCGGCGACGATCAGCAGCGGCTTGCCGGCCTTGGCCACGCCTTCGAGGACGGGCAGCAGGTCACGGACGTTCGAGATCTTCTTGTCGTACAGCAGGATGAAGGGGTCATCCAGCTCGGCCGACATCGACTGCTGGTTGTTGACGAAGTACGGCGACAGGTAGCCGCGGTCGAACTGCATGCCCTCGACGACGTCGAGTTCGTTGTCCAGGCCCGAGCCTTCTTCAACGGTGATCACGCCTTCCTTGCCGACCTTCTTCATCGCGTCGGCGATGATCGTGCCGATCGACTCGTCCGAGTTGGCGGAGATCGTGCCGACCTGCGCGATCGCCTTGTCGTCAGCCGTCGGCTTGGACAGGCTCTTCAGTTCGGCGACGGCAGCCTTGACGGCCTGGTCGATACCGCGCTTGAGGTCCATCGGGTTCATGCCGGCCGCGACGGCCTTCGAACCTTCGCGGATCAGCGCCTGCGCCAGCACGGTCGCAGTGGTGGTGCCGTCACCGGCGTTGTCGGAGGTTTTGGACGCGACTTCCTTCACCATCTGCGCGCCCATGTTCTCGAACTTGTCGGCCAGCTCGATTTCCTTCGCGACGGACACGCCGTCCTTGGTGATCGTCGGCGCGCCGAAGCTCTTCTCGAGCACGACGTTGCGGCCCTTCGGGCCCAGGGTTGCCTTGACGGCATTGGCGAGAATGTTCACACCACGCACCATCTTGGAACGTGCGTCTTCGCCGAAGCGGATTTCCTTCGCAGCCATTGCGGTATTACCTCAGAAATGAAAGGGGATTGAAGGGCGGGCGGTGCCCGCCGGGTCGATCGCGGGATCGCGCGGACGCGGTGCGTCCGCTGCGGATCAGCCGACGATCGCGAGGACGTCGTCTTCCTTGACGATCTTGTATTCGATGCCGTCGGCCTTGTAGGCGCTGCCGGCGTACTGACCGTAGATCACGATGTCGCCGACCTTGATCTTCGGCGCGCGCACGCTGCCGTTGTCCAGGGCCTTGCCTTCGCCGACGGCGACGACTTCACCCTTGGTGGGCTTTTCCTTGGCGTTGTCCGGAATCAGGATGCCGCCGGCGCTCTTCTCTTCGGCCTCGACAGGCTTGACCACGATGCGGTCGTAAAGCGGCTTCAGGTTGCTCATTACAGCCTCGCTAAGTAATTGATTGGAAAGAAATCGGTCGCCAATTCTAGCACTCGCATAGGGCGACTGCCAGAAACCGCGGCGCACGCACCCGGTAGAACCAGGACGGGACCGGAGATGGGCACGGGGAAACGGAATGCAAGGGCGGGCGTGAAAAATTTCCGTCCGCTGGTGCGCGCGCGGTCGCCAGGACGGCAGACACGCGGACACATCGCGACCGCCGACCGACCCGCAGGCCGGCGGCGCTTGAGGTGCAGAGGTGTATAGACGTCGCCGCCTGATCGGACGCAAGCCGGGATCAGGCGAGCGGTGTCAGTCCGCCGTCAGCGGAAGCGCCACGCCGCGAGCAGCATCGTCTCGCCGTCGTTCGGCTGCTTAATGCTGGCGTTGGAGATGTGCCGGGCCAGCAGCGAGAAGCGCTCCCAGCGCCAGCCGACCGTGCTGACGAACTGCGGATTGCCCGACAGCGCACTGGTGCGCCCGGCCTGCACGCCGACACCGAAACCGGCGACGAACCCGTTGTTGCGCTCGTAGCGGGCACCGCCATGGAACACGCCAGCGTCTTCGGACAGATCGAACCGCGTGTTGTCGCGGCCACGCACGTAGACCGCGCCGACATCCCAGCGCAGCACACCGTTTTGCGTGCGGCGCCATTCCGGCAGCCAGGCCACGCTGGCGACGAAGGTGGTTTCGTTTTCGCGGGTCGCGGACGCACCGATGCCGATATCGACAGGGGCGCTCTGGGCGGCGGCGGGAAATGCAGCGCAAGCCAGAACGGCTGCGGCAAGGAAAGAGATGATCGGGCGCATCGAACTCTGTGGGAATCGCCAGGCGATTCGGCTGGTCTGGGGAAGATCAGTAATTATACCGACCGGTTCAGTAATGCGTGCGACATCTTTCTCCCACTGGCGGGATGCTGCGTCCGCACGGCGGCGCGTCAGCGTGGAGGCGGACGCGTGGAGACGCCGTGCAGGGCGCTGGGGGCTCGATCTGCTTCAGTCCCCTGCCAAGACGCCGCCCGCAGGAAACCGACCGCAGGGCGTGCGTGCAATCGAGACCGCCGATGCGGTCACGCCGACACCCTCCGCGGGAGGGGTGGGCGCTGAACCTGCGTTCGGGCATCGGCCGTGACGGCCTGCGATACTGCCGCGATGCGTGCGCCCTCCTCCGATGTCATATCCGGCCGCGATCGCCGGCCCAGCTCCTTCGCCGTGTGGCTGATGGCCTGCATGCTGCTGTTCGCCGGCCTGCCGGCCTGGGCGCAGGGCATCGGTTTCGACGATGTGTTGCCGGTCGATGAAGCGTTGAAGGTCTCGGCCGAGGCGGTGGCGCCGGACCGGATCGAGATCCGCTGGGCCATCGCCGACGGCTATTACCTGTATCGCCATCGCATGGGCGCGCGGGTCGAACGCGGCTTCAAGACCAATCCGCTGCAGTTGCCGTCCGGCCGCAAGCACACCGACGAATTCTTCGGCGAAGTCGAGACCTATCGCGGCCGGGTCACCGGCGTGCTGACCGGCGCGGCGGCCGACGGCGTCGACACGATGCAGGTCGAAGTGAAATACCAGGGCTGCGCGGATGCGGGCATCTGCTATCCGCCGCAGACGCGCATGCTGCAGGTCGCGTTGCCGCGTGGCGCTGCGGGTGCTGCGCACGCGCCAGCCGCGAGCGATTCGGGCTTCGCCGCCTTCGGCCAGGCGCTCGGCGGCAACGGCGCCGGCCGCGCTCCTACGCTCACCGGTGCGAACGATGCGCTGCCACCAGAGCGCGCGTTCGCGTTCGAGGCCATCGCGGGCGACGGCGACACCATCCTGCTGCGCTTCACCCCGGCCAAGGGCTATTACCTCTATCGCGACCGCAACCGCTTCGAGGTCCGCGGCGCCGAGGGCATCCGCGCCGGCGCACCGCGCTGGCCGGCCGGACAGGCGCATCACGACGCGCACTTCGGCGACGTCACCGTCTATTTCGACCAGGTCGACGTGCCGCTGCCGCTGGTGCGCACGACGGCCGAGGCCGCACAGGTCGAGGTCGTTGCGACATTCCAGGGCTGCCAGGACGAGGGCATCTGCTATCCGCCGATGACCCGCACCGTGCGCGTCGCTTTGCCGGCGGGCCGTGCTCAGACGGTGGCCGAAGCCGCGGCTGCGTTGGCGGGCGCCGCATCGACTGGCGACGCCGTTACGACGGACGCGACTGCCGATACGGACGACACCTCAACGCTCGAAAGCCCGTCGCCTGTCGCGACCGGCGACACCGACGCGTCGAGCGGACCGACTCCCGATGCCGACACCCCCGACGCCAGCGCCGACAACGCATCGCGCACGCGCCCGCCTGGCGCCGACTCGATCGGCCTGTTCGCCGCCCTCGGCCTGGCGCTGCTCGGCGGCGTGCTGTTGAACCTGATGCCCTGCGTGCTGCCGATCCTGTCGCTGAAGGTGCTGGGCATTGCGAAGAGTGGCGGCAGCCGCGCGGCCGCACGCTCGCATGCGCTCTGGTACACGGCCGGCGTGCTGGTCGCGTTCGCGCTGGTCGGCCTGCTCGCGATCGCCCTGCGCGCCGCGGGCCAGGCAATGGGCTGGGGCTTCCAGTTGCAGCAACCGTGGTTCGTCGCGGCGCTCGCCTATCTGATGTTCGCGGTCGGTCTGAGCCTGTCGGGCGTCTTCAGCCTCGGCGGGCGCATCGGCAACGTCGGCCACGCGCTGGCGGGACGCACCGGCCCGGTCGGCGACTTCTTCACCGGCGTGCTGGCCTGCGTGGTCGCCAGCCCCTGCATCGCGCCCTTCATGGGCGGCGCGCTCGCCTACGCGTTCACCGCGTCGACGCCGATGGCGCTGGCGGTGTTCCTGATGCTGGGCCTGGGACTCGCCCTGCCGTTCCTGCTGATCGGTCTGGTGCCCGCGTTGGCCGATCGCCTGCCGAAGCCCGGCGCGTGGATGGAAACGCTGAAGCAGGTGCTGGCATTCCCGATGTATCTGACCGCGCTGTGGCTGGCGTGGGTGCTCGGCAAGCAGCGCGGCGTCGATGCGATGGCGCTGCTGGTCGGCGGCATGACCGTGCTCGCGCTGGCGCTGTGGTGGTTCGAACGTCGCCGCTGGACCGGCCATGTGCTGCATCGCGGACTCGCGTTGGCGCTCGCACTGGTAGCCTTGCTGCCGGTGATCGCTGTCGGACGGCTCACGACGCCGGCGACGGCGAACACCGCTGCCAGCGAAAGCGGCACGCACGTCGCCTACTCCGCGCAGCGCCTGGCCGCCTTGCGCGCCGCCGGCACGCCGGTGTTCGTCAACATGACCGCCGACTGGTGCGTGACCTGCAAGGCCAACGAGCGCCGGGTGCTGTCAGGCGCCACGTTCAAGACCGCGATGGCCGATGCCGGCGCGACCTACATGGTCGGCGACTGGACCAACGTGGATCCGGAAATCGGCGCCTTCCTCGAGGCGCATGGCGCGGTTGGCGTACCTCTGTATGTGGTGTATCCGGCTGGCGGCGGTGATGGTGTGGTGCTGCCTGCGCTGCTCAGCGACGCGATCATCGTCGACGCGCTCGGGCGCACGGGTCCGGCGCAATGAAGGTCGGCCCGCTGACGGTCGTCGCGATCGCGGTCGTCGCCGGCGGTCTCGGTGTGCTCGCCAGCCTGTTCGTCGGCGGTCCGGGACCGCTGCTCGGGACCGAGGCCGGGCAACGTCTGTATGCCGACACGCTCAGCGCCACCGCGCCTGCGCCGCCCGAAGGCGTGACCGTCGCGCGCCGCGGCGATGTCATCGCGCCGTTCGACATCGCCGGCCTCGACGGACCGACGCTGCAGATGCCGAACGCTTATGCGGGTCGTCCGGTGCTGGTGAACCTGTGGGCCAGCTGGTGCGGGCCCTGCATCGAGGAAATGCCCGAGCTGGACCGCTTCGCCCGCGAACAGGGCGGCACCGGCGTGCAGGTATTGGGCATTGCACTCGACGACGCCGAGGCCGTGCGGGCATTCCTCGAGCGGATTCCGGTGAACTACGCCATCGCCCTGAATGCGCCCGGACCGGCCGACGCCGGCGTGCGCCTGGGCAATCCGCGCGGCGTACTGCCGTACACCGTGCTGCTGTCGCCGGACGGGCGGATGCTCAAGCAACGGATCGGTCCCTTTGCCCATGGCGAGATCGACGACTGGGTCGCGCCCTGACCGCAGAAATTCAAACGGACGTTTAAAATCGTCAAACGTCTGCGAACTGGACACCATCGGGGACATCCCGCAGACTTCGCGCACCCGCCGCACCCCGTCCCCGATGGCCTCGATCCTCGTCCTGCACGGTCCCAACCTCAACCTGCTCGGCACCCGCGAGCCGGAGGTCTATGGGCACGCGACGCTGGCCGACATCGACGCCGCGCTGCAGACGACCGCGCAGGCCGCCGGCCATACGCTGCAGAGCCTGCAATCGAACGCCGAGCACGTGCTGGTCGACCGCGTACAGGCCGCCCGCAGCGACGGCACCGCGCTGATCCTGCTCAACCCGGCCGCGTTCACCCACACCTCGGTGGCCCTGCGCGACGCACTGGCCGCGGTCGCCCTGCCGTTCTACGAGATCCACCTGTCGAACCCGCACCGCCGCGAGCCGTTCCGGCACACCAGTTACTTCAGTGACCTCGCCATCGGCGTGGTCTGCGGCTTCGGCGCCGACAGCTACCGCTACGCGCTCGACGCCGCGATCGCCCGGCTGCGCGCCGGCTGACACCCGACCCGAATCCATCCCGTTCCGTATTCGCGCGGTTGCGCGACCCACGCAAAGAGAGAGGCCCGCATGGACCTGAGAAAGATCAAGAAGCTCATCGACCTGCTCGAAGAGTCCAACCTGACCGAGATCGAGATCAAGGAAGGCGAAGAGTCCGTGCGCCTGTCGCGCAACGCGGCTGCCGCGCCGGTGATGTATGCCCCCGCGCCGGCCGCTGCCGCGCCGCGCGCCGCCGAGCCGGTGATGCCGATGAGCTCGCCGGTCGACGCCGCCACCGGCGGCACGCCGAAGGCCGCAGGCGACGATCTGCCCGCCGGCGTGGTGACCAAGTCGCCGATGGTGGGCACGTATTACGCCTCGCCCGCACCGGACAAGCCGTCGTTCGTCTCGGTCGGCCAGCAGGTCAAGGTCGGCGACACGCTGGGCATCATCGAAGCGATGAAGATGTTCAACCCGATCGAGGCCGAGACCTCGGGCACGGTCGTCGCGATCCTGTGCGAGAGCGGCCAGCCGGTCGAATTCGACCAGCCGCTGTTCGTGATCGGCTGAGGCCGCCGCGATGCTGGAAAAAGTCGTCATCGCCAATCGCGGTGAGATCGCGCTGCGCATTCTGCGCGCGTGTCACACCCTCGGCATCCGCACGGTCGCGGTGCACTCCACCGTCGACCGCAATCTCAAGCACGTGGCGATGGCCGACGAGTCGGTCTGCATCGGCCCGCCGCCGTCCGCGCAGAGCTATCTCGACATGCCGGCGATCATCGCCGCGGCCGAGGTCACCGACGCCCAGGCGATCCACCCCGGCTACGGCTTCCTCAGCGAGAACGCCGACTTCGCCGAACGCGTCGAACAGTCGGGCTTCATCTTCATCGGGCCGAAGGCCGAGACCATCCGCCTGATGGGCGACAAGGTCGAGGCGATCCGCGCGATGAAGGAAGCCGGCGTGCCCTGCGTGCCCGGTTCCGGCGGCCCGCTCGGCGACGACGCGGCGACCAACGTCAAGATCGCCCGCGAGATCGGCTATCCGGTCATCGTCAAGGCGGCCGGTGGCGGCGGCGGACGCGGCATGCGCGTGGTCCACACCGAGGCCGCACTGGTCAACGCGATCGCGACGACCAAGCAGGAAGCCAAGGCCGCGTTCTCGAACGACATGGTCTACATGGAGAAGTTCCTCGAGAACCCGCGCCATGTGGAGATCCAGGTGCTGGCCGACGGCCAGGGTGGCGCGATCCATCTGGGCGAGCGCGACTGCTCGATGCAGCGTCGCCACCAGAAGGTCGTCGAGGAAGCGCCGGCACCCGGCATCACGCTCGAAGCGCGCGCGCAGATCGGCAAGGTCTGCGTGGATGCCTGCATCCGCATCGGCTACCGCGGCGCGGGCACGTTCGAGTTCCTCTACGAGGACGGCCGCTTCTACTTCATCGAAATGAACACCCGCATCCAGGTCGAGCATCCGGTGACCGAGCTGGTGACGGGCGTCGATCTGGTGCGCGAGCAGCTGATGATCGCGTCGGGCCACAAGCTGTCGATCAAGCAGGAAGACGTGGTGCTGACCGGTCACGCGATCGAGTGCCGCATCAACGCCGAGGATCCGGACACCTTCATGCCCTCGCCCGGCACGATCCGCCACTTCCACGCACCGGGTGGCCCCGGCGTGCGCGTCGACACGCACGTCTACGAAGGCTATGCGGTGCCGCCGAACTACGACTCGATGATCGGCAAGCTGATCGTGCACGGCCCGGATCGCGAAACCGCGATCGCGCGCATGCGCGTGGCGCTGAGCGAGATGGTCGTCGACGGCATCAAGACCAACATCCCGCTGCAGCAGCGGATCATGCGCGACCAGGGCTTCGCGGCCGGTGGACAGAACATCCACTACCTCGAGAAGCGTCTGGCCGAACGCAAGAACAAGACGCTGGCGATCGGCTGATTCGGCGTCCGGGCGTCGCGTCAGCGACGTCCGGCGGCTTCAACCTTCGCGGTCGGGAAATGCGCGGCGCAAGGCCGCGTCCAGACGGATCGGGCGCGCCCAGCGGTCGAAACTCGACACCAGTCCGCGGCGCACACGGGTGAACGTCTCGGTGCCGCGGCCCGCGTCCAGTTTTGCCAGCACCTCGCTCCAGCCGCCGGCCGGATCGAGCCGCCATTCGCCGACGATTTCCCGGCACGTCCGCCCCAGCGCACGCGCCGTCGCGCAGGCCAGATAGACATCCGCCGGCCGCGCGCCGGCATCCAGCAGCTCGGTCACGAACACACGCGGCGCGCCCTGGTAGCGCACCAGCTCATCGATGAAGGCGCCGCGATAGCGACCGGCGTAGGTGTTGACGTCGGCCAGCCAGGTATCGAGCCACTCGTCACCGCTCGCCGCCGACCAGACCGCGATTGCAGGCGCTGCCTCCGCGGCCGGCGCGTCGGCAGCGTCCTGCGCCATCGCCGGCAGCGCGCTGCCGGTCAGCAGCACGGCGATCAGGACGGAACGGATGGGCATCGCATGGTTCCTCGACTGGCCGGACGATCGCGCCGCGCGCGTTGTCCGGCATGGGTGCCGCCGCACGCCGCGTCGACCGCGACGTGCCTGCGACACGCGGTGAACGACGATACCCCACGCCCGCAATCCAAGGACAGCCGCTATGGCCACTTCCCGCCCGCAAGACCGCTCGACCCGTCTGTGGCGCTGGGGCATCGGGATCGGCGTGGTCATCGTGCTGCTGGGCGTCTGGTGGCTGGCGCTGGACCGCGTCGCCGCACGGATCGGACTCGACGCCGAAAACACGATGCGCGAACTGCCGCGCAACGAGGACAACCGCCTGCTGGCGGACTGATTCGAGTTCGATACGCGCCGGCGAGCCGGCGCAACGACTTCAGCGCGCGGCGATGACCAGCGTGCCCGGGCGTCCGCCCTGCTGCCACCAGTCGCCGGTGCCGGTTACGCGCAGCGCGATCGCGCCCTTGCGCATCGCCAGATCGTTGCCGACCTGGCCGTTGGCGACATAGGCGCCGATCACGTCGCGCGGGTCCTCCACGCCACTGAAGCTCGCCGCGCCTGCGTCGATGCGCAGCGCGTCGCCGCCGTGGGCCTTGACGCTGACCCGTACCGGCAACGTGCGCCCGTCGGCGCAGCGGAGTTCGCCGCTGCCGCGCGCGGTGCGGTGATGCATCGACCAGTTCCCGGCGGTGAATGCCAGTTCGCAGGTCATCGGCTCGGACGCGATGCCGCTTGCGGGCACGCCTGCAAACAGCACGCATGCGGACAGGACCGCAGCGAGCGGACGGTGAAATGGACGGGTGCGGAGATGGCAGCGCATGGGCCAACGCTAGCAGAAGGTCCGGACAGACACACGCCGCAGTCGATGACTGCGGCGTGGCGGATGGCTGAATGCGATGGGCTGCCGCGACGCGGCGCCGGGCTCAGCGCCAGCGGCGATCGCGCGACCGGTCTTCGCGCGGATCGTAGTACTGCACGGTGCAGCGGCCACGACGGTCGCAGGTCTCGCGACGCACCTGCTGCTGGTTGCGCCAGCCGTGCGCGGGCGCGTGGCGCGGCGGGCCATTGCGGTAATGACGCGCGTTGTAGCGCGGGTCGTGACGCGGCGCGTTGCGGTAATACACCGGGCGGCCGCGGTTGTCGTAGGACACGCGCAGCTGGTTGTCGTAGTCGCCGCGGTAATACGGCTGGTTGCCGCGCAGCACCACGTCGGCGACATCGACGATGACCTGCACCAGGTCGTCGTTGGACTGGGCGTGCGCCGGCGCCGGCGCAAGTGCGGCGGCCGACAGGCCTGCAGCGAGCAGGCCGGGCGCGAGCCATCGGGTCAGGGTGTTGGGGATCATGGCGTCTCTCCAGTGGGCCGCCACCGCAGCGGCCATGGATCCAACATGGCGCCCCGGGAATGAACAGGCATGCAATTTCGCTGCGTACGGCACCGGAAACGCGGACGCGTAAATAAACGATTCAAACTGTAAACGTTTACCGACGATGGAAGCGTTTACGCCGCGGTTGCGCGACCTTGCCGATCAATCCTCGCGAGAGGCCGATGCGCGCGCGGCGAGCATCGCGACCGCGTCGGGCAACGCATCGGGGTCGGCGACCACGCACATCCGCGCATCGAGCGCCGCGTCGATCTTCGCTTCCGTTTCATGCGCCCAGGTCGTGCGATACGGCATGTGCACGCCCCAGCCACCGAGTGCGAGCACCGGTGCGATATCCGAGCGCAGCGAATTGCCGATCATCAGGAACTGGCCCGCATCGATGTCGAACTCGGCGAGCAGACGCGTATAGGTCGGCGGATCCTTCTCGCTGACGATCTCGATGCGCCGGAACAGATCCGACAGACCCGAGTCGCGCACCTTGGCTTCCTGATGGAACAGGTCGCCCTTGGTGATCAATACCACTTCGAAATCCGCGGCCACGGCTTCGACCGCCTTGCGGATGCCGGGCAGCAGCTCCACCGGATGCCGCAGCAGTCCCTTGGCCATCTCGACGATGCGATGCAGATCGAGCGCGGCGATCCGGCCACCGGTGATCTGCGTCGCCGATTCGATCATCGACAGCGTCATGCCTTTCACGCCGTAGCCGAACACCTCGATGTTGGCGGTCTCGACCGCGTACAGCGCATCGAGCACGCGCACATCGGCGAGGTCGACATAGCGGCCGACGATGCGCTCGAATTCGGCCTGGGCATCGTCGAAATAATCCTGGCTGCGCCAGAGCGTGTCGTCGGCATCGAAGCCGATCATGCGGATTCCGGTCATGCGCCAATTATGCGCTGCCCGCGTGACACGTCGCCGCGACGCGCACACAAAAAAGGGCGGCCCGAAGGCCGCCCCTTGGCGCGTGATCACGTCACGTCGATCACGTCATAGGCGTGCCGGCATCACTCTTCGGCAGCGCCCGCACCTGCAGCCTGACGGTTCACGAAGTCGCGATATTCTTCCGGCGTGATGAAGCCATCGCCGTCGGCATCGACTTCACTGAAGACCTGCGCGAGGCCTTCGAGGCCCGCCGCTTCGGCCTGGCTCAACTTGCCGTCACCGTCGGTATCGAGATCCGCCCAGGTCACCTGGCCCTGCTGGGCCTGCGGCGCTTCGGCCGTGGCGTCCTGCGCATAGTCCTGCGTGGTGGTCGCCGCATCGGTGGTCGGCGGCGCTTGCGTGGTGGAAGAGGTCGGATCCTGCGCGAACGCCATCGGCATGGCCAGGGCAACACCCAGGGCGATCATCGCGGTCAGCGGCTTGCGTGCATTCTTCATGAGCGTCTTCTCCGTATTTCAAAACTTGGGTTTGTTGCGCGGGGTGGTGAGTCGTCCTCGTCGTGGATACCGCACGGGACCCACCTTGCAAGCGCGCGAATGAATGGACCGGACGTCACGATCGCCGCCGCTTACGAACGCTTAACCACATCGCGTGCCGCACGCTCTAGGCGGTCCGTTCATGACGCGTGATTGCGTGCGGGCGAAGCGCTTCATGACGGTGATGCATTGGACGATGCGCAGACGCGCCGTGATCGACAGCGCGCAGAGAAATCGCTGAATCGAACACAACGTTTACGAGCCGATGTTCGACGGTACGTCAAACGGTCTCCACGAACCGGTATGCGACACTCGGGTTTACCCCGATTGCGCCCTGGAGATACGCATGACACGCACGCGACCCCTCGTTCTGACCACCCTCGCCGCTTCGCTGTTGTGGCTCTCGGGCTGCGACGGCAATGCCGCCAACGGCACCGCGACGCAGGACGCGGCAGCGCCGCAGGCAGCGACTTCCGACGCGACCGCAGCGCCCGCCGCCGATGCGATTGAAGGCCTGCCGTTCGCGAGCACCGCGATCGCCAGCTTCAACGAACCGTGGGCGATCGGCTTCCTGCCCGACGGCAGCGTGCTGATCACCGAGAAGAGCGGCGTGCTCAAGCACGTGACGCTGCCCGGCGGCGAAGCGCGCGAGATTTCCGGTGTACCGGCCGTCGCCAACGCGGGCCAGGGCGGCTTGGGCGACATCAAGCCGCATCCGCAGTTCGCGGAGAACGGCATCGTCTACCTGAGCTATGCGGAAGACGGCGAAGGCGGTCGCGGCGCGGCGGTCGCACGTGCGCGTCTGGATCTCGACGCCGGCGCGCTGCAGGACGTCTCGGTGATCTGGCGCCAGGTGCCCAAGGTCGACGGCAATGGCCATTACGGCCATCGCATCGCGTTCGATGGCGACGGCAAGCTGTTGATCTCCTCCGGCGAGCGGCAGAAGTTCGATCCCTCGCAGAGCATGCAGTCCAACCTCGGCAAGATCGTGCGCCTCAACGACGACGGCAGCGTGCCGGACGACAACCCGTTCGCCGGCAAAGGCGAAGTCGCGTCGCAGGTCTGGTCGCTCGGCCATCGCAATCCGCTCGGTCTCGCGTTCGACACGCAGGGCCGCTTGTGGAACAGCGAGATGGGCCCGGCCGGCGGCGACGAACTCAACCTCGTCAAGCGTGGCGCGAACTACGGTTATCCGACCGTCTCCAACGGCGACCACTACGACGGCCGTCCGATTCCCGACCACGACACGCGTCCTGAATTCGAGAAGCCGGCGATCACCTGGACGCCGGTGATCTCGCCGTCGAGCCTCGCGTTCTACAGCGGCACGCTGTTCCCGGAATGGGCCGGCAACGCCTTCATCGGCGGCCTGTCGGGCCAGACGCTGGTGCGCATCGAGATCGACGGCGACAGCGCGCGCGAGGCCGAGCGCTTCGCGATGGGCGGCCGCATCCGCGATGTCGCGCAGGGCCCGGATGGCGCGCTGTACGTGATCGAGGACGGCAAGGACGGCCGCCTGATCCGGCTGGCACCGCGCGAGGGCTGATCGCCCACGCGTCGCATCGAAGGCCGCGGGGAACCGCGGCCTTTTTCGTTCCGGGGGTTTCAGATTTCCGGTCGTTCGATCGGGTTGCCCAGCGCCGCGCGATACCGCACGTACAGCGCCTCCACCTTGTCGATGTAGGCGCGCGTTTCCGCATACGGCGGTACGCCATCGAACCGCGTGACGGTGCCGATGCCGGCGTTGTAGGCCGCGAGCGCGAGCGTGCGGTCGCCGTTGTAGCGGCGCAGCAGACCACGCAGATGCCGCGCGCCGGCGCGTATCGATTCGGCCGGTGCATCCGGATCCACGACGCCGTAATCGGCAATGACATCCGGCATCAGCTGCATCACTCCGCGCGCGCCTTTCGGCGAGACCGCCGTGGCGTCGAAGCCGCTTTCGGCGTGGGCGATCGCGCGCAGCCACGCCTCGTCGAGTCCATAGGTCTTCGCGTTCGCCGCGAACAGCGCCGAGTGCGGTTTGAGCTGCGGCGCGCCGACATTGCCCAGGCCTTCGTGTGCGGGTTCGCCGGGCGGCGTCTGCGCGGTGAAGCGCAGGTACTCGCGCGAACCCGGCAGCCGGCGCGTGCCGTAGACCATCACGCCGTCCTGCTCGCGCTCGTACAGCACGCCGCTGAAGACGCCCATCGAGCCCCACAGATTCGGCGTTTGCACCGCGTCGTCGGCGATCTCGCGGGCCTCGCATTTCGAGCCCGGCTCGGGCGCGGTCGACAGGCTCACGGTGCCGCCCTTGACGCAGCGCCACACGGTGCGCGCTTCGACCGGCGCGGCGGCCACGAGTGCGGCGGCGAGCACGATGGCCGACCACCGGTGCGACATGGGCTGGAACTGGGGCATGACGGCACCGGAAGCGGGTCGCGGCTGTATACGCCGCGTGGCGTGCACATTGTGTCGGAACGCGTGTGCGGCCATGATCGTCGCCCGCCGAACGAGCCCTCCCCGATGCCGCACTGGTCGTCGCTGATCCGGGAAATCCCGGACTTTCCCAAACCCGGCATCGTGTTCAAGGACATCACGCCGGTCCTCTCCGATGCACGCGGCTTCGCCGATGCGATCGATGCGATGGCCGCGCCATGGCGCGACGCGGTGCCCGATGCCTTCATCGGCATCGAATCGCGCGGCTTCATCTTTGCGGCCGCGCTCGCGCATGCACTGGGCGCGGGCTTCGTGCCGGTGCGCAAGCCGGGCAAGCTGCCGGCGCGTACGCTGGCGCACGACTACGCACTCGAATACGGCAGCGACCGGCTGGAAATGCACGCCGATGCCTTGCCGCCCGGCGCGCGCGTGGTGCTGGTCGACGACGTGCTCGCCACCGGCGGCACGCTGCGCGCGGCGTTGTCACTGGCGCGGCAGCAGGGGGCGACGGTCGTCGGCGCCGCCGTACTCGTCGAACTGCCCGAGCTCGACGGCCGCGCACGCTGGGACAGCGACGCGCCGCTGCACGTCGCGCTGCAGGGCTGACTTCCCGGCGCGCTGACGCGTGCGCAGGCAGGCTGCCGGCAGATCCGTCCGGAGCCTGAAATGCGCATCGAACATCTGGTCCTCGGCCCAAACGACTGGGTGCCGAACAATCCATCGATCGCGGTGCGCGTGTATCGCGGCATGCGCTCAGCTGATGGCCATGTGCCCGATGCGCCGGCTTTCGAGCGCGTGTTCGCGTCGCACGACTGGCCGCCGGACTGGCGCGGCGGCGTCTACGACTATCACCATTACCATTCGACCGCGCACGAAGTGCTGGGCGTGCACGCCTGTCGCGCGCGACTGGAAATCGGTGGACCCGGCGGCAGTGTCATCACGCTCGAAGCAGGCGACGCACTGCTGTTGCCGGTCGGCACCGGCCATCGCTGTATCGATGCCGACGACGCGTTCCGCGTGGTCGGCGCCTATCCCGAGGGACAGGACTGGGATCTGCAGCGCGACGCGCCGGATGCGGCGACACGCGCGCGCATCCATGCGCTGCCGGCGCCGCCGCGCGATCCCGTCGACGGCGCGCCGTTCTAGCGCGTTGCGTCAGGGCGTTGCAGGCGCTGGCGGTGCACCGCGCTTGGCCTGCTCCAGCAGCGCCGCGAAACGCGCCTGCCGCAGCTGGTCGCCGAGCGTTGTGCACTGCGGACCGACCGGCCGCGACGCGAGCTGCGTGCGCATCGTGCCGGCGACCTGGTCGAACTGCGCATCGACGGCCTGCACAGTCGCGGCGAATTCGGGCGAATCCGGCTTGGTGCCCTTCGCGGCGACATAGTCGGGATTGTTGAGACGGAACTGGGTCACGCCGGTGTCGAGCGCCTGCGCGCCGGCCGGATCCTTGGCACAGAACTCACGGAACACTTCGATCTGGCGATCGAAGACATGCGCGCCCATGTAGGCGGCCTGCGCGTCGGTGGGCGGGGCCTGGGCGAAGGCGGGGGCGCCGACGGCGGCGAGGGACAGCGCGAGACAGGCGGTGCGCAGGTTCGGCATGGTGGACTCCGGAACAGATTGGGGGAAGCGCGGACGATAGCGCTGCGATGTGAGATTTCCGTCAGTCCTCGTCGACGTCCCCGTCAGGGTCGAAATCGTCGTCCGTCTCGTCGGGCGCGTCCGGCGGTGCGGGTTCGAGCAGGGTGTAATCGTCGACATCGCGGCTGCGGATCCGCTTCGAGACGGGATAGGCCTCGAGTTCCGGCTGCGGCGTGCCGGCGATCCGCGTGGGATCGGGCGCGGGATCGGACAGCCAGGCGAAGAGCTTCGAGGCCGGCAGAAACAGCGGACCGTCGGGCGACAGCGGCCGCGGAATCGCGGTGTTCGGCATCGTCAGCAACGCGAACGAGGCCAGCGGTGGCAGCTCGCGCTCCCACAGATCCCAGACGCCGGCTGCGAACAGCAGTTCTCCACTTCGCGCCTGGATGAAATGCGGCACGGGCCGTGCGCCGCTGCGATCCCACTTGTAATAGCCGTTCATCGGCACGACGCACCGCCGCGATGCCCACGGCCTGGCATAGATGCGGCTCGTCGGTGCGCGATTGAGGCGCGCGGTGATGGTGCTGTACGCGGTCTCCGGCAGCTTCGACCAGCGCGGCACCAGCCCCCAGCGCAGGGTATCCACCGCCACTTCGCCGTCGTGCATCAACAGCACGCGCGCATCGCCGTTGGAGGCGATGTTGTAGCGCGGAGGCGCGTCTGACAGCGCGACTCCTATATCGGCAGACAGCGCGCCCGGCACGGCATCGGCCGCGATGGCCTGCACGAACCTACGCATCGGCGGACTCTGGATAAACGATGTGGCGCACGCGTTGCGACATGCGAACAGCCTGCGACGCGACGCGTGAAGCAGGCGCGGATTTCACGTGTGCATGGCGCGGTCGCGGCCACGGTAGCCGCACTACCCGCACCGAGACGACGCCATGCAGATGCCGAATCCTTCGCAACCCCCGACGCCGCCCGATGACGTGCCCGGCAGCATTCCGCATCCGATGCACGATCCGATGCCGGACCAGCCGGTCGATCCGCCACTGCCGACGCCCGGCGATCCGGAGCGGGATCCGCAACCGATGCAGGACCCGCCCGCACCGAACCAGCCGCAGGATCCGCCGCAGCAATACTGAGTGCGCAGGTCAACGTCAGCACTGCGCGCGGACGCGCGTGTCGCTGTGAATCCGCGTTGATTGGACGCGCCGCAGGCACATCAGTGCAACGTCCGCAGGAATCGCGCGGCCATGACCCGATCTGCGCCATGCGCGGATGGCATGCGCTCTAGAGCGCGATGGTCGAAACGGTGGTGTCGCAGCTCAACTTCGCGGTCTTCGATGCAGCGGGCGCATACGTGCGCTCGTGCTCGTAACCGCCATCGGCCCCGAAGACGCGCACGGTCGCGCCACGCGCAACGATCAAGGGATTTGCGGCGAGCATCTCGAATGCGGACGAATGCGTGGCGTGGTGCGAAGGTGCGGCGTCGCCGGCAGCGGCGAGTTCCCAGTCGAAGGTGGCGGCGTTATGCCGCAGGGTGAAGCTGAAGGGAGGCATTGCAGGGTGTCCATCGACGGTGAGGAGGCCGCCGGGCACACCACCATCCTCACACGTCTCGCATGACGACATCGTGTGTGGCGACTCACTTCCACCTTGCTGCGCGCGCGCGCGCGCCGGGTTTTCCAACCCGGGTCGTGCCGGAACTCCGCATTCACTGACGCGCCACATCGGCTGCGCGATAAGCCGGGACACCGGCGCCGCCGGCGGAGACGCCTCATGAGTGGTGCATTCGACAGTCTGTTTTCGCTGAGCATGCCGTGGTGGGAATTCGTGCTGCGCGCGGTCGTCGTGTACGTGGTGGTGCTGGTGCTGATGCGCCTGACCGGCAAGCGCACGGTCGGCCAGCTGACGCCGTTCGATCTGCTGGTCGTCGTGCTGCTGGGCAATGCGGTGCAGAACTCGCTGATCGGCGAAGACAGTTCACTACTCGGCGGTCTGATTCTCGCAGCGACGCTGCTCGGGCTGAACTCACTGGTCGGCAGACTGTCGGCGCACAGCCGCCGCTTCGACCGGTTCATCGAGGGCGTGCCGGTGATTCTGGCGCGTCGCGGCGAGGTGTTTCGCGAACAACTCACGCGCCAGGCCATCAGCGAGCAGGATTTCGCGATCGCACGCCGCGCCGCAGGATACGCGACGCTCAGCGAGATCGAACTGGCGGTGCTCGAGACCTCGGGCGAGATCACCTTCATCCCGCGCAAGGACGGTCCGCGCGCCGCGGAATGAGCGGTCATTCGCGCGCGAACCACGCGACTGCGCGCACGCTGTACGCATGCGTCCCCTGCCCCGTCGTTTCTACGCCCGCGATGCGGATGTCGTCGCGCCCGAACTGCTCAACAAAGTGCTGGTTACCGCCGATGGGCGCCGCGCACGCATCGTCGAGGTCGAAGCCTATTGCGGCGGCGACGATCCCGCAGCGCACTCGTTCCGTGGGCCGACGCCGCGCAATGCGGTGATGTTCGGCGCGGCCGGGCATCTGTATGTCTACTTCATCTATGGCATGCACTGGGCGATCAATGCGGTCTGCGGACAGCGGTCCGGGCATGGAGTACTGATTCGCGCGGTCGAGCCGCTCGCGGGCCTGGACACCATGGCCGAGGCGCGGCGTACGACGACGCCGACATTGCTCGCATCAGGGCCAGGACGACTGGCGCCGTCACTGGGCGTGACACGCGAGGATGGCGGTCTCGACATCACCCAGCGCACGTCGCGCATCTGGATCGGCGATGACGGCACGCCGCCGCCACAGCCACCTTTGGTCACGACCCGCATCGGCATCCGCCATGCGATCGATGCACCCTGGCGATTCTGTGTGCCAGGCAGTCCCCATGTGTCACGACATCGCGGACCACCCAAGGCCCGACTTACGCGGCTGCGCTAGTCCAGCGCGCGCAGCGCTTCGGTGACGGCGGCTGCATCCGTCGGACGCACGACGCGTGCGAGTTCTACGCCATCGCGCATCACGATCAGTGTGGGCCACAGCTTCACCGAGAAGCTGCGGCCGAGCGGACGGCCCTTGCCGTCCTCGATCTTAAGGTGTTCGACGGGATCGCGACCGGCGAGCGCAGACGCGATCGCCGGTCGCGCGGCCTGACAATGGCCGCACCATTCGGTCCCGAATTCGATCACCAGCGGCCCACGCATCGCGTCGACCTCATCGCGCATCGGTGCCGCTTCGCGATAGCCGCTGGTGGCCGTCATCAGGACAGCGAACGCTGGATGTCTTCGAGCGGCGCGTTGGTCAGATCCTTGGCGAGATCGCCGACCAGACGCTGCTGGGTTTCCTTGTGCAGCAGCGGACGCACGCGGCCCAGCGTCTTCGCATCGGCGATCAGCACCAGATGCGCGTACTTGTTCTTCAGCGCGCCATCGTTGAGGCCCTTGGCCAGCTGCTTGGCAAACGTGGCCTCGTCGAGCTGCGAGGCGCTGGATTCCGACGGCATCGAACCGGACGGACCTTCGTCATCGAGGTTCATGCCTTCCAGCAGTGCTTCCTGCTTCAGGGCCAGGTTGCGCTCGTCACCGGTGTTACTGAACACGCGGGCCGAGCCGCCATCCGCCACTACGATCAGGGCACTCTTCGGAATCTTCATCGTCATCATCGCCTCCACTTTTCATTGGTCTGCGCCGCGATACGGCGAATGCCAGCGTAGGCAGGCAAATGTGAGCGGCGCGGCATGGGGGCGTTCGCAACACAGCGCTGCGTTCAGGACGACAGGCCGGCCATGCCTGTTATGTAATAATCTAACGATTGATGGTTCCCGGTTCCGCTGTGTCTGCCAACGCTCTGCCCGCGGCGCCGACGGCCCGCCTGTCGTCGATTGATCTGCTCCGCGGCACCGTGATGGTGCTGATGCTGCTCGACCACGTCCGCGAAACCTTCTTCCTGCACGTGCAGATGGGCGATCCGGTCGATGTGGCCACGGCCTCACCCGCATTGTTCTTCACCCGCCTGCTGGCGCATCTGTGCGCGCCGGTGTTCGTGTTCCTGACCGGCCTGTCGGCCTGGCTGTACGCGAGCCGCCAGCCGGATGGCCGCCGCGCGGCCTCGGCCTTCCTGTTCAAGCGCGGCCTGTTTCTCGTCGTGCTCGAACTGACCCTGGTCAATTTCGCGTGGACCTTCGAACTTCCGCCGCAGACGCTGTACCTGCAGGTGATCTGGGCGATCGGGCTGAGCATGTTGGCGCTCTCGGCGCTGCTGTGGCTGCCACGCGCAGCCTTGATCGCACTGGCGGTGGCAATCATCGCCGGCCACAACCTGCTCGATGGCGTGCGCCTGGCCGCAGACCATCCGTTGCACGCCCTGTGGGCGGTGCTGCACCAGCGTGACTGGCTGCAGTTCGGCGATGCACTGCGTGCGCGCACGTCATATCCGCTGCTGCCGTGGATCGGCGTCATCGCGCTGGGCTGGGCGGCCGGCCCGTGGTTCGCACGCGAGGCCCCGGCATCGCGCCGGCATGCGCTGCTGCTCTGGAGCGGGCTCGGTGCGCTTGGCGGCTTCCTGATGCTGCGCATGGCGAACGTCTACGGCGACGCGGCCTGGACGCTGCAGGCCGACACCACGCGCACGCTGATGGCGTTCTTCAATGTGACCAAGTACCCGCCGTCGCTGCAGTTCGTGCTGCTCACACTCGGCGTCGGCCTGTTGCTGCTGCGGCTGTACGAGTCGCCCGCACTGGCGCGTCGCCTGCAGCCGCTGTCCGCGCTGGGCGCCGCGCCGATGTTCTTCTATCTGCTGCACCTGTATGTGCTGAAGCTGCTGTACCTGGCCGCGGTGGCACTGTGGGGCACCAACCAGGGCGCGGTGTTCGGCTTCGACAGCGTGGCGACGCTGGTGGCGATCTCGATCGCACTGGCGCTGCTGCTGCAGCCGCCGACCGCGGCCTTCGCGCGGCTCAAGGCACGCCGACGCGACGTCGCGTGGCTGCGTTACCTCTGACGTTCAAACATCCAGCATTGTCGCACCGGAACGCTCAGCGCCAGGGCTGACGGCCTTCGGTCCACGATTCGCCGCGGATGCGGCCGGATGGATACGGGCCGTGGATGTCGTTGAAGCCCGCGCCGAAACCGTCGAAGTAACCGCCGGCGCCGTAGCCACCATAACCGCCATAGCCACCGTAGGGACCGAAACCGCGGCCGTAGTAGCCGGGCCCATCGAACTGGGCCACGCGCAGGTTGAGCTGCATCGTGTTGATGTTGCCGGCGTCGCTGACGGTTTCCTTGCACAGGCTGAGGTCGGCGGCATTGAAGTTGCTGTTGCCGCCGCGCGAGGAATAGCCGATGCCGGTGGTGACACTGCCGGTGACCGTGCGTTCGCTACCGTCGGGCCCGGTCGGACAGCCGCCGCGACGCACCAGTTCGTCGCCGTAGCGGCCGCGATACTCGGGCGTGTCGGTGCGCGGACCGGTGTATTCACCGCCGCCGAATGCCGCTTCGCCGGTGAACATCGGCTGCGACGGCAGGCTCAGGTCGACGCGATCATCCTCCGCCGCGTGCGCCATGAAGGGCGTGGCGAGCAGGGAAATCCACAACACTGACGTGATCCGCATGGCGAGGCCTGTTCCGGTTTCGTGGGCGGGCAGCGTCGGCCCGGAGTTCGACGCTAGCACTGCGCGCTTGAATCGGTGCTGGCTGCGCTCAGGCCAATGCGGCCGCGTCGACGATACGGCATCCGGGCGCGGCGGCCAGTGCGTGCTCGACAAGGGCGGCGGCGATGCGCGATGCGGGGCTGATGCGCCAGCGCTTCGGCAACACCGGACCCAGCGCACCGAGCATGACCGCGGCGGCGCGTTCGGCAGGCCGCGCTTCGCTGGGATCGCCGCCGATGAGACCCGGACGCACGAGCGTCAGCGACGGCCAGCCCTGCGCCTGCAACGCGATTTCCAGCTCGCCCTTGACCCGGTTGTAGAAGAACCGCGACTGCGCATCGGCGCCCATCGCCGAGGTCAGTGCGAACGCCTGCGCACCATAACGCCTCGCGAGCGCGGCGGTCGCCAGCGGGTAGTCGTGATCGACACGGCGGAAGGCCTCGCGCGAGCCAGCCACGCGCATCGTCGTGCCGAGCGTGCAGATCACCGCATCGACCGACCACAGCGCGGCGTCGTCGGGCAGCGCATCGAAATCGACGACCGGTGCCTGCAGGCGCGCATCGCGACGTGGCAGCGGGCGCCGCACCGGCGCGATCACGTGCACGATGCGCGAATCCGCCAGCAGCCTGTCCAGCACATGGCCGCCGACGAGACCCGTGGCACCGACCAGCAATACGCGCGCGCCGTCAGCCGACATGACGCATCCAGACGCAATCGATTGCATCGAGCGCGATGTGCACCAGCAGGCCGATGCCGAACAGCCGCGTGCGCTTGGGCACCGTCAGACCGGCATAGACCGCGATCGCCGGCGCGGTGTGCAGCGGATGGAAGCCGATGCCGCAACGCCCCGGTGCGTAGATGGGATCGGCCAGCAGGTGATCGATGTCGATGATCCAGCCGAGCATCAGCAGCGCCCAGGCCCGGCCGAAACGCTCGCGCCAGAACAGCCAGGCCAGCAGCGCCGGCACGGCGGCATGCAGCAGCAGATGGAGGATGGCGCGGACACCCATGGGCGGCGTTCGGTTCGACGGAGGCAGCACAGCTTAGACCCGCGCACGTCGACGGTCCTGGCAGCCGCCGTGATGTGCGACTCAAGAAATCCACGACGCGGCCGTTACACTTTCCGAAGCTCCCATTCCGGGAGGCAGGGTGTCTTCGGCGCAAACGATGATGCGAAGGCGGGGTTGGCGGGCGATGGCCATGTCCATCGCAGGGGGATTACTGGTGTGCATGCTGGCGGCCTGCGGGCAGCTCGGCACGGCCGCGCCCGTGGTCACCGGCGCGCCCGCGCTCGTCTCCGACGCCCAGCACGAATGCGTTCACGTGCATCGCCCGGGTCGGCAGGTGCTGCAGTTGCCGGCGCCCGAGGGCGGCTGGTCCGGACATCCGCAGGCGGTGGTGGTGCTCAATGCGCTGTCGGGCGAAGTCGACATCCGCCACGGCCAGCGCGACCGCTGCGGCACGCTGGCCGATGCGCGCACGCTCGACTCGCGCTTCCGTGCCGGCGTCGGCACGGTGCTGGTGCCCGATGCCGGCGACACCGCACCGATCGAGATCGAATACGACGCCAACCCCCTGCCGCTGTGGCGGCCGATCGTGCAGCTCGGCGAACCCGCGCCGGTGCAGCGCGCGGACATCGGCCGCTTCGCGATCCGCGTCGCCTCGCTGGCCGTCGTGCTGACGCTGGTGATGTCGGCGCTGCTGAGTTTCGTCGCCACGCGCGAGCGCGCGTTCCTGACCTATGCCACCACGGTGAGCGTGTTCGCGATCTGGCTGGCGCTGCTGTCGGGCATGTGGGCCTGGCCGCGGCCGTGGCTGCCGATTGCCGGCTTTGCGGTCGAGGCGATGGTGGGCCTGGCAGTCGCCCTGGTCGGCGTGACTACGTTGGCGCTGGTGCGGCAATCCTGGCTGCGGCGTCGCCTGCCGCAGGTCGAGCGCGGCGTGCGCTGGGGCGCGCGTGCACTGGTCATCGCCGGGCTGTGCGCCCCGCTGTTGCCGCCGGTCGTGCTGGCGACGATGTCGGTCGCGACGGAAGTCGGTTTCTATCTGCTGGCGCTGGCGTTTGCCGGCGTCGCGATCACGGCTTTGGCACGGCGACGCGGCGGCGGCGCCTCGCTGCTGGCCGGCGTGCTGCCGTTCCTGGCAGTCGCCGCGCTGGAAGCCTTCGCGCCGATGACGCTGGCGCTGTGGAAGGTCGAGGCCTTCATGCTGTCGGGCGGCTGGCTCGCGTTGACCTGCAGCATGGTCCTGACCCTGCGCCTGGGCATGCTGCGCCAGCAACGTGACGAGATGACGCGTCTGGCGCAGACCGATCCGCTGACCGGCCTGCCGAACCGCCGCGCGGCGCTGGAGCAGCTCGAACGCAGCATCGAGGCCGCACGCGCGAGCGGCGCGCCACTGACCGTCGCCTTCATCGATCTCGATCATTTCAAGCGCATCAACGATCTTTACGGCCACGAGTGCGGCGATCGCGTGCTGCGCCATGTCGCGCACGCGCTGCGTGGCGCGTTCCGCAGCGCCGACCACGTGGCGCGCATGGGCGGCGAGGAGTTCCTGGTGATCCTGCCGGGCGCCGATCCCGATCACGCCCGCATGCGGGTCGACACCCTGCGCGCGATGCTGGCGAGCACGGGCGTCGTGCTCGACAAACCCGGCATGCAGGTCACGCTGAGTGCCGGGATCAGCGCGCTGCGCGCCGACGACGCCGGCGTCGATGCACTGCTGCAACGCGCCGACACCGCGATGTACGCGGCCAAGCACGCCGGTCGCGACCGGACGGAACTCGAATCGCCGCAGCCGGCACTGGTCGACTGACTGGACCGGCCCTGCGCCGGTCATTCCTCGAACGTGATCTCTACCGACGCCGCATTACGGCTGGCTTCGCCGTGGAAGACCGCCTCGATGTTGTTGCCGTCGGGGTCGAGCACAAAGGCCGCGTAGTAGCCCGGGTGATACGGACGCTCGCCCGGCGCGCCGTGGTCGCGCCCGCCCGCGGCGAGCGCTGCAGCGTGGAAGGCGTCCACCATCGCCCGGTCGCGCGCCTGGAACGCCAGATGATGGCGCCCGGTCGGCACGCCGGCCGCGGCTTCGCTGTCGAGGCTGGAGACGAACAGTTCGTCGGCCCAGAAGAAACCGGGGCCCTCGCCGCCGATCGGCACGTCGAGCACATCGAGGACCGTCTGGTAGAAGCGACGGCTGGCGTCGAGATCGGCGACGACGAGCTGCAGATGATCGATCAGACGGCCGCGGTGCAACTGCTGGGTTTCCATATCGGGAGGCCTAGGCAGGGTGGTACGCCGATCTTGCACCCGCCGCGTGACGGCCAGGGCGATGCCGCGAACCCCCGCCCAACGTCCCCGAACGGGTCGCCATATGTGCGGAAACGCACACGGGTTTTCACCGGATTTCCACCGCCGTGATGCGAGCTTCGCGAACCTTAATCCTGTAGTCCGGAGTCGTTCCATGGCGCACCACAGTCCCGGCGGTCTCATCCTGCTCGTCGAGGACAACCGCAACATTTCCGAACCCGTGGGCGAGTTCCTCGAAAGCCGCGGCTTCGAGGTCGATTACGCGGCGGACGGACTCGATGCGGTCAACCTCGCAACCGAGATCCAGTTCGACGTCATCGTGCTCGATCTGATGCTGCCGCGACTAGGCGGACTGGAAGTCTGCCGCCGCCTGCGCACCGAGCATCGCAGCACCACGCCGATCCTGATGCTCACCGCGCGCGATTCGCTGGAAGAAAAGATCGAAGGCCTCGAAGCCGGCGCCGACGACTATCTGACCAAGCCGTTCGACATCAAGGAACTCGAGGCGCGCGTGCGTGCTTTGATCCGCCGTGACCGTCGCGAGATCGGTGCCAGCGTGCTGCAGATCGCGGACCTCGTGCTGGACCCGGCCTCGCTGCGCGTGCAGCGTGGTGGCCGTGAGCTCAACCTCGCGCCGATCGCGCTGAAGATCCTGACCATCCTGATGCGCGAAGCACCGCGCGTGGTCAGCCGTCGCGAGATCGAACAGGAAATCTGGGGCCTGACGCTGCCCGATTCCGACACGCTGCGCAGCCATCTCTACAACCTGCGCAAGGCCGTCGACCGCGACCAGGATGTGCAGTTGCTGCACACCATCACCGGCGCGGGCTATCGCGTCGCGGATCTGGACAAGGCCGTCGCCTGATCCGTATCGCGTGACGCTCCGCAACTGGAGCGTCACGCCGTGTCATACATCGGCGTACGAGACGCCGCTTATTCTTCTTCTTCGCTGCTGCCGGGCGTCTGACGCTGCGGCTGCTGACGCGTCGCATCGTCCTGACGATCGTTGCCCTGCTGGCCCTGGTTGTTCGGGGACTGCGGCGTCTGGTGCTGATTGCTCATGGGAGGCTCCAACGGCGGGAATCGCCGTACGCGCACCCTCCGCCGGTCCTCGTGAGTCGATCGAGACGAACGGGCATTCAGTCCGCAAGCGGCCTCGGCCGTTGCCGTCGATACAGGCAGCTGTCTGCGCACTGCGCTCGATTGCCACATCCGCTTCACCGCGGCGGGCGCGTGATACCGATGACCCATCGGAGGCATCGCCATGCTGCAGGACTTCCCGATCTACAGTTATCTGCCCGCGCGCGACGTCGCGCGTGCGCGCCGCTTCTACGAGGACACGCTGGGGCTGCACGCCAGCGACGAGACCGCGGGCGGTGCGACCTATCGCTTCGCGGGCGGCACCGCGTGCTCCCTGTATCCGACACCGAACGCAGGTACGTCGAAGGCCAGCCAGGCGTTCTGGCAGGTGCACGACATCCACGCGGTGAAACGCGCACTGGAAGCGCGCGGCGTGGTGTTCGAGCGTTACGACCTCGACGATGACGCCGGCGCCTGGGACGACGGTGTGTTCACCGGCGGCGGCGCGAAGGCCGCGTGGTTCAAGGACAGCGAGGGCAACATCCTCGCGCTGATCGAACCGGTCTGATCGTCAGGCCGGCGTCGCGATCAGTAGCGACTGCGCCGCGCGCGCGTCCACCAGGCGAACGCGGCGCCGGCGAGCAGACTGCCCATCGCCATCGCCAGCAATCCACTGACGCCGCGCGTCGCGTCGATCAGCACCGGCATCGGTGCGACCGCATCGACGACGCGCACCGCAGTGATCAAGCCGACACCGGCCGCAAGCGCGTAGACGGGCACACGTGCCTGCGGCCATGCGCGCACCAGCAGGGCGGCGACTAGAAACGCAGGCAGCCACGCCGCCAGCACGATGCCGGCATAGGCCGGGCCGAAGCCCACGAGATCCTGCAGCGTGGTCAGTCCGCGCACCTGCAGTGGAATGTCGACATCCAGCGCCGCCAGTGCCTGCAGATTGAACTGCGTCTGCACGACGCTGCCCCATGCGGTGGCGAGCAGCAGCGCGGCGAGAAACGCGGCGATGCGCCGGCCCCATCCAATGGTGCGGGTCGTACGGGAAATCGTCATCAGCAGGTGTCATGCAGCATCATTGACGCGATGATGCCGTAGTCGCGGCGCCGAATGTGGAGTGTGCATGTCGATCGCGTCCCCCCGCCTGCCGTTGCCACGCGTGACACGCAGGCCGTTCGCGCGCATCGGCATTGCATGCATCGCAGTCGTGTCGATGTTGCTGGCTGGCGCCGCGATGGCCGACACGCGCGACTATCGCGTTGAGACCGTCGCTGGCGGATTGGACCATCCGTGGTCGCTCGCCTTCCTGCCCGACGGCCGCATGCTGGTGACCGAACGCGCGGGCCGCCTGCGCGTTATCGAACGCGGCGGCGATGGCGCATTCGCGCTGCGCGACGCACCGGTCGACGGCGTGCCGCAGGTGTTGGCGATGGGACAGGCCGGCCTGTTCGACGTCATGGTCGATCCCGGCTTCGCGCAGTCCGGCATCGTCTATCTGTCGTTCGCACACGGCACCGCGGAGGCGAACCACCTGCGCATCGTGCGCGCACGCTTTGACGGCACGCGTCTGCACGACGTCACGCCGGTGTTCACCTCGCAACCCGCCAAGCGCGCCGGCCAGCACTTCGGCGGCCGCATGGCGCTGCTCGCCGACGGCACGCTGGTCACCGCGATGGGCGACGGCAATCTCGAACGTACCGATGCGCAGCGTCTGCACACGCATCTGGGCAAGTCGATCCGCGTGCACACCGACGGCCGCGTGCCGCGCGACAACCCCTTCGTCGGCCGTGAGGGCGCCCTGCCCGAAATCTGGTCGACCGGCCATCGCAATCCGCAGGCGATGGTGCGCGTCGGCAACGTGCTGTATTCGAACGAGCACGGCGCCAAGGGCGGCGACGAACTCAACGCGATCACGGCCGGCGCGAACTACGGCTGGCCGATCACCACCGACGGGGTCGACTACACCGGCGCGCGGGTGACGCCCTATCGCAGCTGGCCCGGCATCACCGCGCCGTTGACGCACTGGACGCCGTCGATCGCGCCTTCCGGCATGGTCTGGTACGACGGCGCCCTGTTCCCCGCATGGCGCGGCAGCCTGTTCGTCTCGGCGCTGGCCGAACGCAGCGTGCGTCGCGTACCGATGGCCGGCGGCACACCAGGCAAGCAGGACATCCTGTTCACCGAACTCGGCGAGCGCATCCGCGATGTCCGCAGCGGGCCGGACGGCGCGCTGTATCTGCTGACCGACAGTGCGAGCGGGCGGGTGTTGCGGATCGTGCCTGCGCAGTGACGGCGCACACGCCTGCGGCTCATTGCGCTGGCGGCGGCCCGACATGGAACGGGAAATTCGCGTAGGCGGCATGGCCCTGGACGTCGCGCACTTCGACGAACAACCGGTAGGCACCCGGCGTCGTAGGCGCGGAGAAACGCAGTGTGCCGCCTGCATGTTCGGCCAGCCGCAGCGGCATCTCGGGCGGCAAGGTTTCCGGATCGCCACCGATCGACGTCGCCCGACTCTCCTCGCGCACGATCCAGCGGAAGACGAGCGGATCGCCGTCGGGATCGGTCGCGACCACATGCGCGCGATGTTCGGCATCGGGCACCAGCACCACGCTGTCGGTGGCGACACGCGCATCGATGCGCAGCGGTGAGATCGCCGGCGCACGGTTCGCCGGCCAGCGCCCGGTCCACAGCTGCTGCATCGCATCGACGCCCGGCGTGGATTCGCCGCCGGACAGGAACAGGCCGTACCAGGTCGGCGTGCGTTCCTGTTTCTGGCCCCACAGGAACACATAGGACCCGAGCCCCTGCGCGGCATCGGCCTCGATGATGCGCGTGTAGCGATCGACCAGCAGCGCCGCCTTGCGCGATGCGTCGTCTTCGACCGGTGCGCCCCAGGACGTCAGCGGGCTTTCCCAGTGACCGGTCGGGCCCCATTCGGTGACGACATAAGGCCCGTCCCAGCGAGCGGCCTCGAGCTTGCGCGGCAGATCAACGATGTCGCCGTAGAGCTGCACGCCGATCAGATCCAGCGACGGCGCGCGCGTGCGTAGCAGGTCGGCGAGCGCGGGATCGAATCCGGCCAGTGGTGTCATCACCGGATGGTTCGGATCGTCGGCGTGGATCGCGCGTGTGATCGCTTCGACCACGTCCCAGACCCGCGGATCGCGACCTTCGAGATTCAGTTCGTTGCCGACGACCCACATCAGCACCGCGGGGTGATCCTTGTAGGCGCGCACCTGCTCGAGCAGGCGCGCCTGCTGCGCCGCGATCGCGGCGGCATCACCGAAGTCGAAACCGTGACGTTCCTTGCCGACATGCAGGCCCATCGCGACCATCAACCCGTTGCGCTGCGCGCGGTCGAGCATCGTGCGTACCTGCGCCGGATCCTCTGGGGTGTGCCAAGTCCGGAACGAATTCGCGCCGCGTGCGGCCAGCGCTTCCTGGTCGCCGTCCTGCAGGCCGGCGCCGCGGATGCGGAACGGCGTGCCGTCGACCTGCAGCTGATGGCCGTCCGCCGTCGCGACGATGCGAACCACCGCCGGACCATCAGCCGCGGCCACGGACACGCCACTCACGCACAGCGCCAGACAGGCGATCGCGCGCAACGCGTGGCAAACGAGCACTCGTTTCATCGTGGGCTCCAGCGCGAGCAGGCGCAGTCGCACCACTCTAACGGCGGAACCACGCACGCCCGAGCCGCAACGCAGCATGTGCGCTGTCCGCATTCGAACGCTGCGAAAGCCCCGGATCAGACCGGAGCGGGGTCACCCGGCACAGGCCTCAGACCTTCGGCAGCGACACCGACACCCGCGTGCCTTCGCCGAGTGCGGACTGCACGTCGATACGCGTGCCCAGCACGTCGGCGGCCTGACGGACGATCCACAGGCCGATGCCGAGACCTTCGGACGCGGCGTCGGCCTGACGGAATGCGGTGAAGTAATCCTCGACGCGGGTGGCGTCCATGCCGATGCCGGTGTCGGCGACGACGATCTCGATCGTCTCTTCGCCGGCGCTGCAGTCGACGCTGACGCGGCCACCGTCGGACGTGTACTTGATCGCGTTCGAAACGAGGTTGCCGAGCAGCGTTTCGAGCAGACCGGCATTGGTACTGGCGATGCACGGCGACGGATCGATGACGAGTTCGATGCGCTTGCGGCGCGCGGCGCGTGTCCACACGCGGCCCACTTCGCCCAGCACCGGCGCCAGATCGGTCGGACGCAGCTCAGGTGCCGCAGCGCCGCCCTTGCCGGTGGCGCCGGCGATCATGTCGCCGAACTTCTGGTTGATGTAGCCAAGATCCTGCTCGGCGCTTTCCAGGCGCGCGTCGCGTTCCTCGCCACCGGCGGCGCGTGCTTTCGTCAGCGCGTAAAGCGCGGCGCGCAGCGGGCCTTTGAGGTCGTGGCCGGCGGTCGCGAGTACGCGTGCACGGTGCTGGTTCAGCGCCTGCGCCTCGATCAGCATGCGCCGCAGTTCGAGCTGCGCCATGACCTGCCGCGCCAGCGCCTGCAGGGTGTCGACCTGCACGGCCGTGAGTTCGCGCGGCACGGTGTCGAGCACGCAGACGGTGCCGAGTGGCAGACCGTCGGGCGTCTTCAGCAGCGCGCCGGCGTAGAACCGCAGGCCGGGATCGCCGGTCACCAGCGGATTGCTGGAGAAGCGCGCATCGGCGGTCGTATTGGGGACTTCGAGAAAGTCGTGTTCGAGGATCGCGTGCGCGCAGATCGACGTGTCGAGCGGCGTCTCGCGCACGCCCAGGCCGATCTCGGACTTGAACCACTGGCGGTCGGCATCGATCAGGTTGACCACCGAGATCGGCGTGCCACAGACGGCCGCGGCGATCCGGGTGATGTCGTCGAACACCGTCTCGGCCGGCGTATCGAGAATCCCGTAGCTGCGCAACGCGGACAGGCGCCGGGACTCGGCGTGGGCGGGCAACTTGGCGGCGGCCTGATGCATGGTACACTCCGAAGGGGTGGCGGATTCTGCCACGTCCGGCCGGAGCGGCATGTGGTGTCGATGCGTCGCTGGGCGGGCTGCGGCGGGGCATGACGCCATCACCACCATGGCCCGCTAGGATCGCGAATCGCCGCTGCTCCGGAGTCCGCATGCCCGTCTGCCGTTCCGTGACCCGCGCCGCGCATCCACTTCAGGCGGCCGGTCGATGAGCCCCCTCCTCGCCACCTGCCATTGCGGCGCGATCGAAATCGCCGTCGATGCCGCCCCCGTCGAGGTCACCGAGTGCAACTGCTCGCTGTGCCGCCGCTACGGCGTGGTGTGGGCCTACTTCGAAGCCGAACAACTCGGCCTGCCCGACGCGTCGCTGACCGTGACGTATGCCTGGAACGGGCGCCACGTCGACTTCCACCGCTGCCGGACCTGCGGCTGCGTGACCCACTGGATGCCGCGCGACGCCAGCAGAACCCGGCGAGGGCTCAACGCGCGCCTGTTGCCGCCCGATGTGATGGCCGCCGCGCGCCTGCGGCACAAGGACGGTGCCGGCAGCGGCGAGTACCTCGATTGATCACGGGCGCACACGCCATGGTGCGGCGACTGAGCGGCAGCTGTCGGGCGCGGCACACCCTCCGCACGGACGCGCCGCGGAAGGCCGCGTGCCGCGCTACGCTACGCGCATGACGCAGACCACCCTCGATCAACTCAACGGCCTCGTGGCCGAGGGCCGGCTGCGCAGCGCGCTCGAGACGCTCAACCTGCTCTCGGGTTGCCGGTTCACCGCGTTTTTCCGCTTCAGCGATGCGGATCTGCGCAACCTCGTTCTCATCGACCGGCAGGATCCCTACGCCCCGACGATGCAGGCGGCCCCGATCGATCAGACCTACTGCGTGTTCGTGCAGCAGTCGCGCGATGCCTTCCTGGTCACCGACGCCTCGGGTGATCTGCGCCTGGAGGGTCATCCCAAGCGTCCCGTGGTCCGCACCTATGTCGGTTTTCCGGTGGCGTCGGGAGATGCGGTGTTCGGCACCGTCTGCCATTTCGATTACGACGTGGTCGACGTCGCACCCGACGTCGTGGCACTGACGCGCTCGTTCGCCGCGTCATTCGAACCGCACGGCGCGCTGGCCGGCCTGCAGCGTCTGCTGGATCGCCGGCTCGAATCGCTGCGGCTGATGAGCCACGAGATCCTGCTGGCGTCGACCAGCCGCGGCGAGGCGCTGGAAGCCTTCGAGGAATACGCGCAGCCGCTGCGCCAGGAAGCCGACCGGCTGCTGGACCGCGGCGCCGCCGCTGCCTTCCATGCCGATGTCGATGCGCTGGCCACGCGCTTCCTGTCGCTCGCGGAAACGGCCGTCGTGCCGCCGCTCGTGCTGCCGTTGACCGGCAACGCTGCGGATCTGCAGCCCGCAGTCTGAGCTGGATTGCGCGTTCGCACTGCAACGCGATCTGGATGTGAGGACTCCCGCAACGGTCAGCTGCTAGGTTCCCCCATCGACCGGGAGAACACCTTGACCACTCGCGACACCGCCAATGCGGTGCTGGAAGACCTGGACGGCGAGCTGGTCCGCATGTCCGGAAATGGCGCGACACAGCTGTCGCGCCTGGCAGCCTTCGCGAATGTGGCCGACGCGCTGCAGTTCATGATCGTGCCGCTGGACCGGCCCTGGTTCCTCGACAGCCTGCAGATCCTCGTCGACCGTCACCATCTGCCGGTGTCGACCCTGGACGACATGCGCGCCGCCCATTGATCGACGACTGGCACAGCGCATGCGCCTTCACATAGGATTCACGCCAGAGGACGAGTTGCCCGGGGAGGGCGTCGTGACCACCGGCGATCGTTTCTTCAGCCAGTCCGGCAATCTGGCCGACCTCGCGGTCGCGTCCGTGACCAATACCGCGTTGCGCCACGCCTTCGACGATCTGCTCGACGGCCTGAAGCGCAGCCTCGATGTGGCCTACGCGCAGCTGACGTTCGACCCGCAGGTCTCGGCGTGGTTCGCGCGCGAGCGTGCGCCCGACGCCCCGCCCGAGACGGCGCCCGCCAACGACGATGGTCCCGATCTCACCGTCGTCTGCCGACAGGTCATCGCGCACAGCACACCGATCGAAGTCACCGATCTCGCGCGCCACCCGGTCTTCGCCGACGAACCGTTCGTGACCGAGGCCGGCTACCGTTTCTACAGCGGTCTGCCACTGCTGTCGGATTCCGGCCGCGCACTCGGCGCGCTGTGCGTGCTCGACACCCGCCCGCGCGTGCTCACCGATACCGAGCGCGCATCCCTGCATGGCGCCGTGCGCCAGGCCAGCATCCAGCTCGAACTGCGACGTGCGCTGGAAAGCGCGCGCCGCGCCAACCGCTATCGCTCGCGCCTCAACGTTCTCGCCACGCGCGGCTTCCGCGGGCCGCTGACCACGATCACCACCGTGCTCGGCGAGCTGGCGAGCTTCACGCACTCCGACGATGAGAAGGAGTTGCTGGCATTGGCGCTCGATGCGGCGCGCACGCTGGAGACCGATTTCCGCCAGGTCGCCGACGCCACTGCAGAAGAAGCCGACCAGGACCTGCAGCCCAGCGCGCAGGTGCCGTTGTCGGGCGTGTTCAACGACCTCGCGCATTCGATGTCGCTGCCGATGCGCGTACACGGCACGCGGCTCGAAGTCGAAGCGACCGATGTCGTGCTGCGCACCAACGCGCCGCTGTTGCTGCGCGCCCTGTGCAGCCTCGTGCGCGTGGCACTGGAGCGACGCGCGACCCTCGTCTGCGTGCAGTGCACGCACGATGCCGATGGTCTGCAACTGTCGGTGCGCGCACGCGGCGGCGGCGATCGCAGCGGCATGAACGACCGTGATGCGCGCGGCGTCGCCGAGGATCTCGCCGGCCTCAATCCCAACGGCTCGCTCGGGCTCGGCACCAGCATCGCCAAGCGCAGCTGCGACGTGCTGGGCTATCAACTCCTGGTGGAAACCGCGCTCGACATCGGCAGCGACTACCTCATCCGGATCCCGGCCGCGCAGATCGTCCGCTGACGGGACGCGTCAGTCCGCTCGCCGCATCACGCCAGGTCCGCGCGGCAGATGCGCCGGCACCTTCGCTTCGAGCAGGCGCACCAGCGCCGGCTCCATGAAATCGAAATCGTCCGGAATCTCCAGACAGATCACCCGCGCATGCCGCAGATGCGGCCGGAACCGTTCGCTCAAACGCGCGCGATGCACGCGTTCCATGACGAAGATCGTGTCGGCCCATGCCAGCAGTTCCGGCGTCACCGGCACTTCGGCGTCCGGGCTCAGACCGGCCGATGCGGTCTCGACACCGGGCCAGTCCGCGAACAGCTGTTCGGCGGTCGGGCTGCGCAGCCGGTTGCGGCTGCAGACGAACAGGATGTGTCGGGTCAAGGTGCGTCCAATGCGCGGTGGGGTTGTGCGCCTGCCGCCGCCTGCCGGTCGCGCACCCACGTCATGATCTCGCGGAAGGTCGCGGTCCAGAAGCGGTCGCGGTGCGCGGCGAGGTGATCGAGCAGTTGCGCATGCGCTTCGCTCGACACCGCAAGGTGCTCGGCGCCGATGCCGTGGAAAGTGAGGTTCACCATCGTGCCGCGGCGCGCGGCGTCTTCGACCAGCGCGACCAGTGCATCGCCGTCGAGACCGACCGGCGCCTCCACCGGCACTGCATGCGCGTCGAGGGTGTGCATGTCGGGCACCACGGCGCCGCCCATCACCTTGATGCCCACGAAGTCCGCCGCGAGTCCCGCGACGTAATCGCCATCGTGCGCCTGCGTGTCGCCGCAGGGCACGGTGAAGGTCCGCGATGTGGCGCCGTCGATCGCCTGCAGCATCGTCGATGCCAGCCGCACTTGTTCCTGCATCTGCGCGACGGTCATCGCATCGAGATCATGCTGCGGAGTGACCCACGTGCGTTCCGGCTTCGAAGCCGCGCACTGGTGGAACAGGCTGTGGTTGCCGAGCTCGTGCCCGCTCCGCGCCGCCGCGCGCCAGTCGTCCATACGCGTGCGCACCGTGTCGGACGACATCGTGAGATAGAAGCTGCCTTTCAATCCACGGCGATCGAGCGCGGGAATCGCCATGTCGAGTTGCGAGTCGAGCGCGTCGTCGTAGGCGAGGCTCACTGCGGCCCGCTGGCCATCGGGCCATGCGAACGCAGCCGGTTCCGCGGCCATGATCGGGCACGACCCCATCGCCAACAGCAGCAGCGCCGCTGGACCGCGTGTCACGGCGCCGGTTCCGCGCGCACGAAGTTCGTCACGTAGACGGGCGATCCGTCCTTGAGCGTCATGCCCATCCGCTCATCGACGAAACCATTGCGGAACCATGGCTGGGAAAACATCTCGACCAGCAGACGCTGCCAGTTCGCGTGCGCGTCTTCCGTGCCGAGGCCCGGCCGCGCCACAACGACGATCTCGCAGACGCGCGCACTGCAGCGTGGCGGCTTCACTTCCAGACCGTGATAGCCACCGCCGTGTGTGCGCAGAAAAGCAGCCAGTTGCGCTTCGGCGGCGTCGGACCAGTCCGGATCGCGGCCTTCGTTGTCCAGTAGCGTGTACAGATCATCCACGTCGCTGCTGCGCAGTCGCATGTCGGCGATGACCTCCTCGGCGCGGCGCAGGTTGGCGTCCGACATCGGCATCGGGCCGGCGCCTGACGATCGCGGCGCGGTCTGGGCGCGTGTATCGCCGGTCGAAGCTCCGGTTTCGTCCGCCGATGTCGCAACGGCGCTCGCTGGAGACGCCGTCACTAGTGGATTGCTCGCGTCACGTGGCACATCCACAGGGCTGTCCGACACAACCGAGGGATGCCTCGCGCTGTCGAACGACGACGTGACTGCTGGTTCGAGGCGCTCGATGTCCGCATCCGGCGTCCGCATCACGGCGTAACACAGCAGCGCGCCTGCAAACGCGGAGAGCGCGCAGCACAGCAGCACATGGATCGGCTTCATCCGGAGCGCCCTGCGGGACGTGTCCACGCAGCGTAGCCCTGTCGCGCGCGCCCTGCATGCTCCACAGGCTTCACTCACTCCGGGCTCACGGCGGAATCGCTGTCCGCTCACGGCGACACGCAGAGGATCAGGCCCCCACTTCACGGATGCCTCCCATGCGCGACACCGGCAAGCCCAACCCGATCGTCGACACGATCTCGAACGTGGTCGGTGCAATCCGCGCGGACGACGACATGCACGAGCTCGCCAAAGCCCACGACGCACTGGCGCCGAAAGCGATCGAAAAGCTCAGCGCCGCCGAGGCGCGCCGGCAGCCGACCATTGCAGATGCCGTCGCGAGCGTGCTGCGGGCGCAGGGCCGCGACACGACGCCCGAATCGCTGGTGCCCGGCGTGACCCGCGAAGACATCGCGATTCCGACCGCGAACGGCGCGTTGCACGCGTTCGTATACCGGCCCGACGGCGCACGGAACGCACGGGTGATCGTCTACTTCCACGGCGGCGGCTGGGTCATCGCCGATGCCGAGGTCTACGACGCCGGTGCGCGCGGTCTCGCGAAGCAAGCGAACGCGATCGTCGTCTCGGTGGACTATCGGCAGGCGCCCGAGCATCGCTTTCCTGCCGCTTGGGACGATGCGATTTCCAGCTACCAGTGGGTGGCAGCGCATGCGGCCGAATTGGGTGGCGATCCGACACGCCTCGCGCTCGCTGGCGAAAGTGCAGGCGGCAATCTTGCCGTCGCCACCGCGGTGGCTGCGCGCGACACCGGCGTCATCCAGCCGCGCCACGTGCTGGCCGTCTACCCCGTTGCGCAGACCGGCAGCCTGCACACCGAGTCCTACATCGAGAACGCGATCGCAAAACCCTTGAACAAGGCGATGATCGAGTGGTTCGTGTCGCATCTGATCAACAGCGACGAAGACAAGCAGGACCCGCGCCTCGACCTCGTGCACGCGGATCTGTCCGGCCTGCCGCCGGTGACGATCATCAACGCGACGCTCGATCCGCTGCGCAGCGATGGCGGCATTCTCGAAAAGGCGCTGACGCAGGCGGGCGTGCCGGTCGAGCGCAGGATCTACACCGGCGTTGCGCACGAATTCTTCGGTGCGGCCGCGGTCGTCGAGAAGGCGGCTGAAGCACAGGCCTATGCCGGCGAGCGACTGCGCGCGTCGTTCGTCTGACGCATCGTTCTCGGATGGAACACGCGGGCTGGCTCCCACAGCGCCAGCCCGTTCTGCGTGCGGGATTCGATCAACGCGTCGCAGCAGTCAGTCCTGGAGACTCATCGGCTTCTCGCCACCCGGCGGCAAGCCGAACAGGCGCCTGACCCAGTTGAGGAACGCGCCGTAGGGCCGACCCGACACCAGCATGATCGCGGTCGCACCCAGCACGCCGAGCAGCAGGCCGCGACCCGAAGCGCCGCTGATCGCGATGATCGCCGCGTAGATCGGCACCTGGAACGACACCAGCGCCAGACTGTCCCACGCGATGCGCGACAGGTTCGATGGACCGGCGCGCCGCATCAGCCAGTCGCGCCACAGGCCATAGGGTCGCGCCACCGGAATCATCAAGGCCGCGCCGAGCAGGCGGGCATGCAGCACTTCGTCCCACGACATGCCGGAGACGAAGCGCTTGTTGAGCGCGCCGGTCACGGTGAAGAACAGCACCAGCGCCGTGGTGTCGGCGACGAAGGCGCGCGTACGGGAAGGCTGTGCCGGCGGCGCGCTGCTCATGGAGAACGACCGTGCAAGCTTTGTACTGAATCGAATTCGTCGGGTCGTGCCACGTGTCTTCCTTGTTCGGATCGCAGCAGCGAACGTGCGACGTCGTGATGCGAAGCGGCGCCGCAGTGTGACATCGGCCTGAAGGCGTGCCGTTTCACGCGCATGGCTAACGGACGTCAATAACCGCGCGGACCCTGTGAATCATGTCGAATCTGCGCAATGGCCACGTGCGTCCATGACGCACTGTGCACGCGCCCGCTCTACAGTTGCGCATCCCTCTGGACGCCCAGCCCATGCCGATCAACGACGCCACGACTGCCGCGCTGCAGGACCTCGATGTGAGCCTGCATCACTATGGGGATTCCGAGAGCGATCGCCTCAAGAAGATCGCGGCGCTCGCCAATATGGCGGTGCGTCTACGCGAGAGCGCGCCGCCGGATGAGCGCGACTGGATCAACCAAGAACTCCATGCGCTCGCGACCAAGCATGGCGTTCCCGACGAATGCGTGTTGCCGCAAGCGGGCTGATCCGCGGCACACCGCTTTCGAGGCGATCGAGAACGCCCGGGCGCCGACCAGCGCTTATTCCAACGCGTGAGCCGTACGTCGGCGCGTCACCCGCGCCTGCAAACAACAACACCGTAAAGTGCGCCAACGCGCACATCGACGCGTCGGCCGGTCGTAGGATGGCGGTCGTCCGCAGTGCATCCGGCATGCGGATCCCCACCGGACGGGACCTGGCATGTATCTCGAAAAATTCTTCGGCGCCGCGCCCTCGCCGCATCCCTGCAAAGCTTGTGGCAGCGACGACACGCTCGACTTCGACGTCCGCATGGCGTTCCAGCCGATCGTGGATGCGCGCGACCGGTCGATCTTCGGTTACGAGGCGCTGGTCCGCACCGAAGATGGTGGCGTCGCAGCGGAGGTCATCGCGCGGGTCACGCCGGCGCAGCTGTACCGCTTCGACCAGACCTGCCGGGTCAAGGCCATCGAGACCGCCGCGCGGCTGGGCCTGCAGCAACGGCTGTCGATCAACTTCTTTCCCAACGCCGTCTATGAGCCGGCAACCTGCATCCGTCTGACGCTGACCGCCGCGCAGATGTTCGGCTTTCCGACCGACAAGCTGATCTTCGAGACCGCGGAGTCGGAACAGGTGCGCGATCACGAACACCTGACGCGCATCTTCCGCGACTACCGCAATCGCGGCTTTCTGACCGCGATCGATGATTTCGGCGCCGGCTATGCGGGTCTGAAGCTGCTGGCGGATTTCCAGCCCGACCTGCTCAAGCTCGACATCGCGCTGATCCGCGGCATCGACACCGACCCGGTGCGCACCGCGATCGTCCGCGGCGTCGTGCAGATTGCCGATGCGATCGGCTGCACGCTGCTCGCCGAAGGCGTGGAGACCGAAGCCGAATACCGTCGCCTGCGCGCGCTCGGGGTGCCGCTGTTCCAGGGCTATCTGTTCGGCAGGCCGCAACTGGAACGACTCGACACCGTGCCTGACCCGTTGTGGGACCAGCTGGAACGACCGCTGGACGCCTGAGCGCCGTCAGGCGGGATCGACCGCAATCGCATCACCCGGTGCGTCGTCGCGGGTCGAGGCCACCTGCCGGGCCGCCTCGATCCCGGCGACCTCGGCCACCTGCGGCGTCTCGAAGCTGTCGCCCGCCAGCACGGTTTCGATGGGCGCATCCGATCCGGCCACATACAAGGCACCTTCAGCGGTCCACTTGCCGGGCTTGTCCGCCGTAGGCGTGACCGTGGCGGCGATGGAATAACGGCCTTCTGTGTTCATGGGTGCGCTCGGCCGTCTTGGCGGGCCTGTAGCGTACGCGGGCGGCCCGCAGCGACTTCTTCACCGGCGGCGCGCTCGCTCCGGCGTCGGCTGGCCGGCATTCAGATTCCGGGCGCCGTCATGACGGAATGCCCACAAACCCCGGTGCTAGAGTCGGCCACCGCCTCGCGAGCCCGTGTCGTGCAACTTGCCCAACCGCGTGATCCCGCCACATTGCGCGCCTATGAGGCGCTGTTGCAGGCCACGCCCGATCTGCTCTACGTCTTCGATCTGCAGCACCGGTTCGTTTACGCGAACGACGCGCTGCTGACGATGTGGGGCATGCGCTGGGAGGAAGCGGCCGGCAAGACCTGTCTGGAAGTGGGTTACGAGCCCTGGCACGCGGCGATGCACGACGAGGAGATCGAGCGTGTCATCGCCACCCGCGCGCCGATCCGCGGCGACGTGCCGTTCCCGCACCACGCCAAGGGTGTGCGCATCTACGACTACATCTTTACGCCGGTGATCGGTGCTGACGGCGAAGTCGAGGCGATCGCCGGCAGCACCCGCGACGTGACCGACCGGCGTCTGCACGAGGAACACCTCGAACTGCTGGTCAACGAACTGAACCACCGGGTCAAGAACACCCTGTCCACCGTACAGTCGCTGGTGCGTCAGACCCTGGGCACCGCGCAGGATCTCGACGACGGCGGCGCACGTATCGAATCTCGCCTGTTCGCGTTGTCGCGGGCGCACGACGTGCTCACGCGCGAGAACTGGCACAGCGCCGATATCCACGACATCGTCGAAGGCGCGATCGCGCCCTACGAGACGGAAGTCGGGCAGCGCTTCGAACTGTCCGGTCCGCCATGCCGGGTCAATCCGCAGCGCGCGCTCGCCCTCGCGATGGCACTGCACGAACTCGCGACCAACGCAGTGAAGTACGGCGCGCTGTCGCGCGACGACGGCGAAGTCCACATCACCTGGGATTGCACGCACGCCGGCGAAGGCGCGGCGATGCAGTTCACCTGGCGCGAATGCGGCGGACCGGCCGTCGAGGCGCCGAAGCGCCGCGGCTTCGGCTCGCGCCTGCTCGAACGCGGCCTGCGCAACGATCTGGGCGGCGATGTCGAACTGGCCTACGCGCCGGACGGCGTGGTGTTCCGCGCCACCGCGCCCTTGGAAAGCGCGCCGTCCGAAACGTTTGCGGAAGCCGAACTGGAAACGGAAGCCCGATGATCGGTACCGATGCCGCCATCCTCATCGTCGAGGACGAATCGATCTTGGCGATGCTGCTGGAGGATTTTCTCGATGATCTCGGCTACGTGTCGCCGGCCGTCGCCTCGAATGTCGCCCAGGCGTTGCGGATCATCGATGCCGGCGATTTCGATTTCGCGATCCTCGACATCAACCTCGGCGGCGAGCAGAGCTTTCCGATTGCCGATGCGCTCGACGCGCGCGGCATTCCCTACATTTTCATGACCGGCTACGGCGCAGCAGGTGTGCCGGACCGTCTGCGCGCGCATTACGTGCTGCAGAAGCCTTATGGCGCCGACGCGCTGAAGAAAGCCTTGGCCAGCGGCGGTGAGATGCTCCACGCCGCACGCGATAAGAAGTCAGGCACAGGCGCCTGATCCCGCACCCCGATTCTATTCCGGGTAATCGGCCAGCAGCGCGCCATTAATCGACACGATGCGGTCGAGCCGCACCGACCTGCCGCTGTCGAGCAATACGTATTCGCCGTCGGGCCGCGTCACGATGTCACCGATGCGCGCCTGCACACGCTCGATGGCATCGGCGCCTTCGCGAATCTCTAGCGTCACCACCGAACGCCGCGTCGCCGCGGCTTCCAGCAGATCGTGGAAGTCGCAACTGATCGGCTGGTAGGGCGCGTCGTCCATGCGATCTCTCCGCAACCGGACTCAGTGCCCGCCCTGCCGCTCTTCGGCCTGGTCGCCGACGTCGTCGTTGGACAGCTTCGGCGGCTTCTCCGTTTCAGGCTTATGCGGCGGCGCCTTGTCCTGCTGCGACTTCTTCATGCTGTCGGGTGTCTGCGGAATGCTCATGGCGGATGCTCCGTGGATGACCGGATCACCCTGCGCCCGGCCGGATCAATCGGCCGTGACGCGCGATTTCCCTCGTTACGGAATCAGCCGCTGCGCGCGCAGCATCGCGAATAGATCGAAGAACGCGTCGTCGCTGGGCTGGTAATCCAGAAAGCCCATGCGCCGGCTCTTGGACATGTCGGTCACCACTTCCAGCGGCCGGCCCAGATCGGCATCGGTATGCCAGGGCGAGATCAGGCGCTGGATGTCGGCTTCTATCAAGCCGTGCGCCGTCGCCAGTTGCGTCCACGCCTCGGCGTCATCCGCCATCTGCATTTCCAGCGGCTGCAATGTGCCGTCGAACGGCGCGGGTTCGAGCTCGAACCACTCGGCGATGCGGCCCCACATCCAGCGCCAGCGGAACACGTCGCCGTTGACCACGTTGAACGCTTCGTCGGCCGCAGCCGGCGTGGTTGCGGCCCACAGCAGATGCTTCGCCAACTGACGTGCATCGGTCATGTCGGTCAGGCCTTCCCACTGCGCGGTCGAACCGGGGAAGCGGAACGGCCGGCCCGTCGCCTTGCACAGCGAGGCGTAGACGGCGAGCGTCGTGCCCATGTTCATCGCGTTGCCCACGGCCGCGCCGATTACCGTGTGCGGGCGATGCACGCTCCAGTGAAAGCCGTCGCGCGCAGCGGCGGCGAACAATTCGTCTTCCTGCGCGTAATAGAAATTCTCGATATCGAGCCGCGGCTGTTCCTCGCGGAACGGCGTCTGCGGCAGCGCACCTCGTGCATACGCTTCGAACGGACCGAGGTAATGCTTCAGCCCGGTCACCAGCGCGACGTGCCGCACCGAACCCGCCGGCTGCAGCGAATCGAGCAGGTTGCGCACCATCGCCGCGTTGACGCGGATGTTTTCCGCCTCATTGGCTTGCCGCGACCACGTGGTGATGAACACATGGCTGGGCGCGAGTCCCGCCAGCGCCGCGCGTGTGCCTTGCGCATCGGAGAGATCCGCCGCGACGCCCTGCACGCCCGTCGGCAAGGCATCCGGCCGTCGCGCCAGTCCATGCACGTCCCAGCCCGCTGCCAGCAGCTGTTTCGCCAGCGCGCTGCCCACGATGCCCGTCGCGCCCACCACCAGTGCCTGCTGCGTCATCTGTCCCGCCTTGCGTTGATTATCCGGCGCCACGTCTTACGCGCCTTCGTCTTCTTCGACGGTCCACAGACTTTCCGGCAGCGCATCGAGACGGGCCTTGGGAATCGGTGCGCCACTGCGATCGGACAGACCATAGGTGCCGTCCTCGATCTTCTGCAGCGCACGGGTCACGGCCGCCAGGCGCGCGGCGTTGTGCTCGATCAGCGCGGCATTGTTGTCGCGCAGGTTGGTCTTCTGGGCGTCGTCGCCCGAACCGTGCGGTTCGTCGATCGAATCGGCCTGCAACTCGGCTTCTTCAGCTGCGGATGCCTGGTTGTCTGCGCCCAGTTCGTCGCGCATCGCCTCGAGGCGCGCCTTCTGTGCGGCGATGTAATCGGCTGATAATGCGGCGGTGTCGTGGGCCATGGAGGAATCCGGTCGGTGCAAAGTGAGCGGAGACCCTAGGCCACGCGGCGCTTGGTCCGCGTGAGCATGCACACCGCGCGCTAGGCGGCGTCGATCCCGCCCGACACCAGACGCCCCTCGTGGAAGGTCGCGCGACGCGGTGAGCAGCGCGCCACCACCTCGGCCGAGCAGCTCGCCTCGGCCAGCACGAAGGCCGCCGCATCACCCGTCTTCGGCCAAGCGCGCGCGCCTGCGTCGTCCAAGGGCAGCACATCGCCGGTCGCGATCCACAACGACCGCGACAGGCTGTGCTCGTCGCTGCCCGCGTAGAGCTGCGCGTACAGATTCGCCTTGTCGATCATGTCGCCGGTGCCGAAGGGCGACCAATGATCGATGACGCTGTCCGTGCCCGACATCACCCGCACGCCCATGTCGCGCAGTGCCTGCAGCGGCATTACCGAACGGCCGATCGGCACGGTCGACGCCACGTCGATGCCCTGCGCCGCCATCCGCCCGCCCAGCTCCACCAGTTCGCCCGCGTCCAGCGTGGCCAGCGCGAAGGCATGACTGAAGGTCACGCGCGACTGGAGCGGCGCGTTGGCCTCGACGGTCTCGACCATGTAACGCAAGGCCGCGACGCCCGACGGGCCGGATTCGTGCAGATGGATGTCGACGCCTTTGTCGTGATCCAGCGCGATCTGGAACATCGCGTCCAGCGAGGCTTCCATCGCGCCGTCCACGTTGGTGGGATCCAGCCCGCCGACATGGGTGACGCCCAGCGCCATCGATTCGCGCATCAAGCCGTCGACCTTCGAGTGCAGCAGGCCATGCTGCGGAAACGCGACGATCTCGCAATCGAACGACGCCTGGCGGTCGGCCAACGCGCGATTCAGATGTTCCAGGCTCCGCAATCCGCTGACCGGATCGATGTTGCAGTGGCTGCGCGCGGTCGTGGTGCCGTTCGACAGCAGCAGCACGATCAACGCCTCGGCGCGCGCCTGCGAGGTCGGCAGCAACTGCGGCAGCAGCGTTTCCTCGTAGGCGATCATGTCCATGATCGTCTTGCCCTTGCGCGGCCGCGGCGCCTGCCACGGACCACCATAGAAGGTCTTGTCGAGGTGGATGTGCATGTCGCGCATCGGCGGCAGCGCCAGCAGTCCGTGGGCGCTGTAGCGCGGCAGGCTCCCCACCGGCGCGTCGTGGATCGCGACGATACGACCGCCTTCGATTTCGAGCGTGTGTAGCGCCGTCTCGGTGCCGACCACCACATCGCCATCGCGTACGAAGCCGGTTTCCAGGCGCACGTCGGTCAACAGATAGTGGTCGTGGGCGATCTCCGCCACGCTTGCGGCGTCTGCCGCCTGCGCCTGCGCGTGCAGGGGCAGGAATCCCAGGGCAGCGCCCGCCGTCATGATGCCGCCGCTGCGGCGCAGGAATTCTCTGCGGTTGGTCATCGTGTCCGATCCTGTGTCTGTTGCCAGGACTGTAGAGCGGCGCCCTGGTATTCAGAAATTAAATATCTGGATACTTTGCATGCATGAACCAGATGATCGACCCGCGCCTGCTCCGCGCCTTCATCGCCGTGATCGATGGCGGCGGCTTCACCCGCGCGGCCGAGCACTTGAACATGACCCAATCCACGATCAGCCAGCAGATCGCGCGGCTCGAGGACCAGCTTGGCCAGCCGCTGATCGATCGTGACGCGCGCCCCGCGCGCATGACCGTTGCCGGCGAGCGTCTGTCCGGTTATGCCCGTCGCATTCTCGCGCTGCAGGACGAAGCCACGCTCGCACTGGGCGATCGGTCCGGCACGGTGCCCGTGCGCATCGGCCTGGCGGACGACATCCTGACGCTCGAGATGGCCGGACTGTTCGCCACATTCGCGGCTGCCCATCGCCATATCCGTCTCGACGTCACCACCGGCCTCAGCCGCGGCTTGACGGCGCGCTATCGCGACGGGGAATTCGACATCATCGTGGTCAAGGAATCCGCCCCGGCGCCCGACTGTCGCGTGAGCTTTCCGGAACCGATCGCGTGGTTCGAAACCACGGCGGCTGGCACATGGCCGGATCCATTGCCGCTGGTGACCTTTCCGCCGGGCGGTCTGTATCGCGAGCAGATGTTCGCGCGCGCGGAGGCCGATGGGCGGCGCTGGTATGTCGCGTTTTCCGGCAGCAGCCTGCAGAACGTGACCACCGCCGTCGAAGCGGGGCTGGGCATCTCGTTGCTGCCGGTGCGCGCGGCGACAGGCCACCGGATGCGGCGCTGCCGGCTCTTCGGATCCGAGCAGGCCATGGTGGTCTCGCTGTACGCATGGGAGACACAGGGACCCTACGGACCGCTGGTCGCGGCGATGCACGACGTACTGGATTCCCGCTGAGCGGCGCCGTGCAATGCGGGCGTCTTCGACGACCTGCAGCCGGAATCCACCACACGCCGCCAGGGCTGAACGAGACACCCGAAAAGCGTGTTTCGCGCAGGTCAGGCGTCCGCTGACGGCTTTTTGGCGCACTGGCACCTCTGGATCGACTATCGCGATGACCCCTGCTTCGACCCGGAAAACACCGGTTTAGCCCGTCGCACCGCCATTTGTCGGTCCCGCCTGCGCCTTGGCCTGCAATCGCGTGCTCACAGTTCACAGACAAATCGGAAAAGTGCTGTAAGGTGCACCCACTGTTCAAAGCGGGATCACGGTACATCGTGGCTCCGATGCGGTTGATCACAGGTTCCAGGGTCAGCAATGACTCTCCAGACGATCCGCTCCATCGCTTCGCGTTACCCCTTGCTCGATACAGTCCCGGCACCGCACTTGCGGGCCGTGCTTCCAATAACTGATCCAAGGAGTAACACCATGTCTGATCGTCAGACCGGCACCGTCAAGTGGTTCAACGACGCCAAGGGCTTCGGCTTCATCACCCCGCAGAGCGGCGACGACCTGTTCGTCCACTTCCGTTCGATCCAGGGCAGCGGCTTCAAGTCGCTCCAGGAAGGCCAGAAGGTTTCCTTCAAGGTCGCGCAGGGCCAGAAGGGCCTGCAGGCTGAAGAAGTCCAGGCCGAGTAAGTTCTACGCGACCTGTGCCGCGTAAGCGGCGCCAAAGAACCCGGGCGGAAACGTCCGGGTTTTTTTGTGGCCGGCTTTCAGCGCGGCCGCCCGCTGCGGTGACCCCACACGTTTGATCTGCCAGACTGCGTGCCCTTCGCGATCACCGGCACCGCACGCGCCCATGCGCCTGAACAAGCACATCAGCGACACCGGCGCCTGCTCGCGGCGCGAAGCCGATCGACTCATTGGCGAAGGCCGGGTCACAGTCAACGGCATGCGCGCACGCGTCGGCGCGGAAGTGGGCGAAGGCGACACCGTCATGATCGACGGCCAGGCGCTGCTGCAGCGGACCACCGCGCCCGGCAAGCGGCGCCACGTCTACATCGCGCTGCACAAGCCGGTCGGCATCACCTGCACCACGGAAGCATCGGTGAAGGGCAACATCGTCGACTTCGTCGACCATCGCGAGCGCATTTTCCCGATCGGCCGGCTCGACAAGGATTCCGAAGGCCTGATCCTGCTGACCAGCAACGGTGACATCGTCAACGCGATCCTGCGCGCCGAGAACAAGCTGGAGAAGGAATATCTGGTCACCGTGAACCACGCGGTGAGTCAGGAGGTGCTGCGCGGCATGTCGCGCGGCGTGCCGATCCACGGCCAGACCACCCTGCCCTGCCGCACCAGCCCACTGGGCAAGTTCGGCTTCCGCATCATCCTGGTCCAGGGCCTCAACCGGCAGATCCGCCTGATGGCCGCGCACTTCAAGCTGCGCGTGAAACAGCTGATCCGCGTGCGCATCGGACCGGTCAAGCTGGCGCATCTCAAACCCGGCCAGTGGCGCAATCTCACCGACGCCGAACTGCGCGGACTGCTGCCCGGCCAGGCGGAATTCTGATGCGCGACGACCTGACCATCGCCGTGGGCGAGCTTTACCAGGCCATCCGCCACGAACACTGGCAGGGCAAGACCTACCGCCAGTTCTGGACGTGGTTCAACGACCGCTGCATCGAGATCGTCGGCATGGCGGAGACGGCGGACCTCGACACACTCGGCATCGCCCTGCTCGAAGTGCGCGATGCGATCGAAGCCGGCGGCTACATGGTGGGCTCGGACCGGCTGGACGAGACGATCGACGCGGAGATGTGAGTCTCGCCGGCTGTTCGACGCCGTTGTTCGCCTGACGCTCGACGCGTCTACGGCTTCGGCGGCCGCGGCATGTGGATCACATGCGGGCGGAAGTTGAGCACGGTGCCGGGCATCGCGTCGGTGAGCAGGAACACGATGGGGACACCCGGTTCCGCGTCCTGCACCACATCGGCGCTGAAGCCATGCGATCGCAAGACGGTTGCCGCGTCTTGCGCCTGCACGAGGGGGTCGTCGGCGACGAGCCCGATGGCCGATGTCGCGCCACGCAGCCTGCGCGTCACGCCGGGCGCGGACCAGTTGATGATCGTGCCGTCGAACAGGATCGATCGCAGCACGCCGTCGGTATCGACGCGGAAGCGCTCCCGCAGTCCGTTGCGTGCCAACACGTCGACGATTGCCGCCTTGGCCTCCGGCGAAGCGGCCGCGAAGATGCGTGAGCCGCCGTCCGGAAACGGCAATGGATTGCGGCCGTTCGCCAGCAGCCAGGTCCAGACCGCGAGTGCGACGAAGACAACGCAACCCAACGCCAACAGCCATTTCGGAACGTACATCGGTGTGCCCCCAGCGCTGACGCGCAAACACGTCTGTTGGAAGAACGGCTTCGCCGCGCCTGAGCGGCCAACTCCAAAGTGGGTGCCGCAGCGGTTGCTCGCGTGCAGGCCGCCGCACATCCGTCACGCCATCCGGCAGGGTGTCTTCCGGCCGGCGCGACGCGCGCATCGCCCGGCTACGGTGAGGTCCGTCCACATACAGGCTCACCCGCATGCGCATCGCCCCACTCGCCGTCGCATCCGCGTTGCTGATGGCATGTGCCGCAGCGACTGCGCAGACGCCGGATGCCGAACGCGATGTGCGCGCCGCCGACGCGGCCTTCTGGACCGCGTACAACGCCTGCGACATGACCGCGATCGGCGCGCTGCTCACCGAGGACGTCGAGTTCTATCACGACAGAACCGGACGCACGACGACGCGCACCGGCGTCGTCAACTCGTTGCGCAACGGCCCCTGCGCGACGCCCGACATGCGACTGCGTCGCGAGGTCATCGACAACAGTCTCGTGTTCCATCCATTTGCCGATGGCTACGCGATCCTGTCGGGTCGCCATCGCTTCCATGTGCGCAGCGGCGATGCACCGGAGCGTCTGGACGGGCAAGCCGAGTTCACCAATCTCTGGCAATTCCACGACGGCCGCTGGCGGATGCATCGCGTACTGAGTTACGCGCACGGGCCGGCGCCGTACACGCCACCGGTAGCGATCCAGTTACCTGCGGCGACGCTCGCCGCCTACGCCGGCAGCTATCGCTCGGCGCGCATCGGCGAGATTTCGGTCGTCGTCGAAGGCGAGCACCTCAAGCTGACCGCCGGCGACTTCGTCGTACTGCTGTATCCGGAATCGACCACCCGCTTCTTCGCACAGGAACGGGATCTGCGTTTCGAGTTCGAAACCGGCGTGGCGTCATCGCCGGATGCGTTGGCCGTCTACGAAAACGGCGCGCTCACCGAGCGCGCCAGTCGGGCGCCGTAAGCCGTCGCGTCAGGGAATCGCAGGCGGCTCGACCAGCGGCTGCTCGCCCGGCAACGGACGCAGGACCTCCGCGGCGCTTTCACGCTTCTCGATGATCTCGCTAGCCAGCTTGTCCGCCGCCACCCGGTGCTGCAGCGATTTGCACAGCGCGATACCGGCATGGGTCAGGCGCACGCCATCCTCGTGGTCCTCGACCAGCGCGCCTTCGATCAGGCGCCGCGTCATCTCGGCTTCCACCGGCGTCGATTCACTGGCCTGGCTGATCTGCTGCAGAACGTCGAGAAGCGCCAGGTCTTCCAATGGAATCGGGTCGATCATGTGCGTGGCCGCTGGGTGGGAGGCCGGGAGTATGCGCTTGGCATTCCTGTAAGCGGGGATTCGCCACAGGCACGCGGGTCGGACACCGCCGGGACGCGGCATCGGTTCAGCGCCAGACGCGGCGCCCACACTTTGCCGCCGCTGGAGAAGACCGCAGGCACACGCCAGCGCGACCGCCCCAAGGCGCGCTATGGCGCAGGGCGCATCGCGTTCCAGTTGAAAAGGAAGTCGCGATGCTCGGCCCAGGTCTGGCCGCTGGCGACAGCGCCGGCCAGACACACTGCCGTGTGATACGGGCCAGCGCCGTCTGTCGTGCGGAAACTCGCGCACAGGCGCCCTCGGTCCTGCTTCCAGCGCCCGGCCTCGATCGCGCTGCCGTAGAAGCTGCCACTCACCGTGCCGTCGGCCGCCAGCGACAGTTGCATCGGCTGCGTATAGACCTCACCGGGTTTGCTGGACAGGTCGACGACCCAGTCGCCGTCCAGACCGGGGGCGGCCGCAAACGCCGGTAGCGCGACGAGGCAAACGAGTACGCACAGCGCGAATCGACGCATGACGGTGTCCTCAAGGTCCGGGGCCAGCGCGGCGTAACGTCATCCACGCCCGCTGTTCCCGCGGATCGTACGCCTGCGCTAGGCCGCGCGGGCCTCGGTCCACGTTTCCGGCTTCGGCGCCCAGTCGCCCTCGCCCAGCACCGCTTCGATCAGGTGTTCGAGCGGATACCCCAGCGTGTCGATCGCGGCGGCGTTGCCGGCATCGTCGCTGTCGGCGATCGCCGCGAATGCGCGGAACGCGATTTCGTCGTCGCGCGCGACGAGTGCAGTGATCTCGCGGGAGAGTTCGTAGGCCAGCTCGACACCCTCGCCTGCGGTGTGGAATGCGGTGCCCGACCAGAACGTCTGGATCGTCGTCGCGTTCCACCAGTCCGCATGGCGCGCGGCCATCTCGTCGGGGCGATACAGCGCCAGGCGCGGATCGGCGAGCCGCGGCAGCAGCGTGCGCTCCACGTTCACCGCGAAGCCTTCGTGCAACCAGGCCGGCATCGGCAGATGCGCCAGCAGCGCGTGCGTGAGTTCGTGGACCACGACCGCTTCCAGTTCGTCCAGCCCGTCATGCCAGCTCGCGAAATGCCCGTAACCGGCGTTGATGAAAACGCCGCTCGACATCGGCACCGCGTCATCGTCGCCCTGGTACTGCGACAGATACGCGTAGTAATCGTCCTGGCTGGCGAACACCAGCACCACGTGGCGGCCATAACCGGTATCGCAGGCCAGCGTGCCGAGGCTGCTGCGGATCGCCCGCAAGGCCTGCGTGCAGCTGCGCAGCACCAGCGCAGACTCGCGCGCCGATTGCGCCGAGAGCAACAGGAAATCCTTCGTGCCCGTCTGCCGATAGTCGGCGGGCAAGGCGGTGGCGAGCACGTCGAGCCAGTGCGCTGCCGCGGCGTCGTAATAGCCGTGCAGCAGATGCGCGTCCGCGTCCTCGGGGAGCGCGGCGTCCATCGCCTGCCAGTCCGGCACGGGCAGCGCCATGTCGGCGCGCCAGTGCATCTGCACGGGAATGCGCGCGTGCGCGGCGTGGGTCTCCGGCGCGTCGTGCGCCTCAGGTGTTTTCTTTCCGAACAACCAAGCGAGCATCCTGCTCCTCCCCGATTCCGTTGCGCATCGTCGCATGGCGCGAGGCGTGTCTGCAGCCCGCGTGACGCGTCGAATCGAGCAAGCGCTTTGCGAGCCGCGGCCGGTCCGATCAGCCAAGGGCGGTCAGTGACCTGGCCCCTTTGTACCGGAAGAGGCCCACAAAAAATGCCGCACACCCGACGGTGCGCGGCATCTGTTTCCAGTGAATCCGAGAAACACTGCGAGTCGGGCGTGTAGCCCGATCCGCAGAGGTCAGGACTTACTGGGTCGTGACGAGATTGGTGGTCACGACATCGGTCACGCCTTCGATCTCACGCGCGATGCGCGTGGCCTCGGTGACCTGCGTGGCCTGCTCGACCTGACCCGTCAGCGTCACGACGCCATTGACGGTTTCGACGTCGATCTTCAGACCGGACACGTCGGAGTCGGCCAGCAGCGAGGACTTCACCTTGGTGGTGATCCACGTATCGGAGCCCGGCTGGTCGGATTCCATGCCGTTGTTCATGCCGTTCGCCGAACCGTCCATCGGCGCGTCGGTGCGCGGAGCGCCCGTTGCGGTCGTGTCAGGCGTCGCGGCAGGCGGCGGGGCCTGCATCGCGGGATCAGTCGCAGGCGTCGTGGCGGCCTGGTCGTCAGCAGTGCGGTCGTTCGAACAACCGACGGCAAGTGCCAGCATCGAGGACATCGCAATGGCGAGCGGAATACGGGTGAGATTGGAAGTCATCTGAAGCTCCAGCGTCTGGGTGTGCCGGAGAGTGTCAACGGTGGGGTTCATTGGTCGCGTGACGGAACGTCCCGCGTTACAGAATCCAGGTTTAGGTTTGTGACACGCCCGCGAAGGCGCGCGTGGTGCAGTCTTGTGTCAGCCCGGCGGGCTGCACTCATCAGGTATCTGGATCCGGAATTCCGGAGCGGCGGCAGATGCGCCATGCAAACCGCCGATCCGCTGCGCCACCGCCAAATGGACCGGACATCGCAGCGCGGCGCTCACTCGCCCTGACGCACGCCCTGCGTGGCGCGTTCGATCGCCTCCGCGACCACGACCGGCTGCGCCGACTGGTCGCCGACGGTGCCGGGCCCGTACCTCTACTACGCCCACCGGCGGCACATGCGCCCCGCGCTGCGCGCCTTCATCGACTGCCTGCTGGATCGGGATCTCGAGGCTGATCAGGCGGGTGCGGTGGATGTCGTGGCGACCTGACGGAGATCACCCGGCAAGCGCCGTTTGCGGCGACGATGCGCCGCGCTGCGAGCGGCGCATCAATCTCGACGCGCAACGTCATCCAACCGCGGATACCAGTCCGTGCCGCGACCTTCCGGCGTGGTGTCGAGCAGGATCCAGAGCGGATTCATGTCCGGCCCGTTGTGCGGATCCTGGCCGGGATCGGCGAGATGCGCGCCACCTTCGGCGCTCCAGAAATGCCGCAGCGTGCCGTCGCGACGCGAGAACACGGTGTAGGCGGGCATGTCCGCATCACGCTCGCCGACGAAGTCCGCGGTGAAGTCGCCGCTGTCGTCTGCGTACAGCGGCATGTCGGTCCAGCCCTGCTCGCGCCCGTAGGCGGCCAGGCGCGGGTACGGCGAGCGCGCGACCACCGCGATCGCAACGCGCTGCTGCAGGTGCCGTACCTCCGGCGCCCACGATGCGAGCTGCGACGTGCACATCGGGCAGCCCTGCTTGCGCTGCGGCCCGTACATCATGCTGTAGACGATCAGCGTGTCGTGCCGCCCGAACAGGTCGGCGAGGCCCACGTCGCCATCCGCGCCGGTGAAGCGGTAATCGCGCGTGACCTCGCCGCCCGGCGGCAACGCGCGCCGCTGTGCCGCGACGCGCGACAGATGTCGCCGCACTTCGACCTCCTCGACCAGCAGCGCGTTGCGTGCCTTGCGGTACGCGTCGCTCTCGTTGGGGAAGCGCTTCGCGGGTTGCCCGACGAGTTCAACCGCGGGCGTGAGCGTGTGTCCGGATGCCATGGCCGTGTCCTCCGATGCAGGTGGATGCGCCGGGCGCGGCGAAAGCCGGTGGGCGCGGACGTCGACCCTAAGTCCACCCGCAATCCGCGGGCGTGAAGCGCTGCCGCTGCGTGCGCCGCCGGACTCAGGCGCCCAGCAACTCGACGTCGAACTTCAGCGTGGCATTGGGCGGGATGACGCCACCGGCACCGCGTGCGCCGTAGCCGAGGCTCGCCGGAATGATCAGCGTGCGCTGGCCGCCTTCCTTCATGCCCTGCACGCCTTCGTCCCAGCCCTTGATGACCATGCCGCCGCCCAGGGAAAAGATGAAGGGCTCGTCGCGATCCTTGCTCGAATCGAACTTCGCGCCCTGCACGCCGTTCTCGAACAACCAGCCCGTGTAGTGCACGGTCACATTTCGGCCGGGCTGCGCTTCCTTGCCCGTACCGACGACGGTGTCTTCGTACTGCAGGCCGGATGGCGTGGTGATGGAGGTCATGGCGGGATCCTTGTCGAATGCGAAAGCGGGGCGCGCAGTTTAGCGGGCGGGTCGGGGTCAGGCATTCTGAAACGGATGCCGACGCGCACCCGGCCCAGAGGGCAGCGCGGCGGCGCCGCGCTGCCCTCCCCTCTCACCTAAATCAATGCAAGCGCGCTGCCTTGCGCTCGACGACGCCACCGGCATGGCCGTACACGGCCGGCATCTCACGCACCTGCGCGCCGGCCCGCGGCAATGCGTCGAGCACCTGCGCATTGACCTGCCGGATCAAGTCCTTCATCTCGTCCGCCCCTTCGAAGATCGCGGCGCCGATCACGGTGATGGTGCCGTCCGCGACATCCGCACCACCGGCCGCCATCAGCAGATCGCCCTGCGCGCGCAGCAGGTCGAGCAACCGGTCGGACTCGTCCAGCTGGTCAAGCGTCATGCCGAAGGCGAAGTCCTCGGCGCTCTTCTTCGACACACGCCCCGCGTGCACGGCGTCGCGAGACGTCTCGCGCTCGTCCTCGTCCTCGTCCTCGTCGTCCTCGCCGGCTTCGTCTTCGTCTTCGTCTTCGCCCTCATCATCGGCCTCGACACGCGCGGCACCTGCCTGGGTCTTCTCCTGCAAGCGGGCCGGCCAGGACACCGTGTCCAGTACCTGCTGCACCTGTTCGGCCAGCAGTTCCAGGCACCCGGCCAATGCGGGATGGTCGATCTCCGGGCCGTCCTCTTCCTCGTCCACGCGTGGCTCCGCCAGGCGTGACAGGAACTCGATGTGCTGATGCAGCTTGCGCAGCCGGAACTGGCCGTCCTCCGGCAGGAAATAGCCCAATTCGCCGCGAACTTTTGTCGTCAACTTCGACATCGTCGTCTCCTCATTCCCTGAAGTGCCCGTCCACGGATGTGGACGGGAAGTCGGGAGGTTAGAAACCGCTCATAGCCGGCGGGCGTATTTCCCCGAAGGGTGTTGTATTAGCCGCCCTCCCGACGCAGGCATCGCGTCGGTCCATGCCTGCAAGCGTGCAGGCACAAAAAACCCACCAGATTGACGGAGGTGGGGACCGCTATGAGAGGAGTTTCTACGCTCCTTGGGATCGAGTCTGCTACGGGGCACGCGGTGACGTCAAGGTCAGCTGCGTAGCGATCCGGACGTCTAGCTGTAGGGCTTGTCCGCGCGCTGAGCGAGCCGAAAAAAACTGAAGCTGACGCGCGGTTCTCCATGGAAACCGCACTCTGACCCCCGGTTCTTCGGGCGGAATCATCGTGCGAAAGATGGGCGCGATCTGATTGATCTGGGCGGCAGCATCGTCATCGGCTAGCTGTCGAACCCACCGAAGGCTGCGCGAGGGTGCGGGGCTGCCTAATGCTCGGGCTCAAGCTGCAGCAGGTCTTTGCATCTCTCTGCGCGCCTCGCCATATCGATGAGGCTGTCCGCCATCGAGCTGAGCCATTGATCATTCAGTCCGTCGTCCACGCGCAGCGCTTTGACGATCAGCCACGCGTTGTTCTGGTCGCTGACAACGGCGTTGACGAGCGTGCCTATTTCGCCAAGCAGATGCAGGTGTGGGCGGAACTGGTCGAATTCTGGAGGCCGCCGGAACAGTGTCTTTGGCGGGCGTCGAGCGCGCCAGGAGTCGTCTCGCATGTTGTCTGCCAGCGCTCGACAGCGGTCGGCGAAAGTGCCGACCGGCTGGCGTAGCGCATGTCGCATTACGTGCCGAAGCGCATCTTGCTGCGCCTTATCGTCGCGGATCTGTGCTTGACGTTGAAAGTACGGAACGGCGATCGCAGCGATCACCGCGCATGCCCCAATGAACAGTGTGGGCAAGTCCGGGCCGCTCGCCCCGATCGTGATATGAGCCCCCATCTCAGCACCTCCGCGCGTGGAGCCGCAGCATGAAGCGCGGCCGCGCCACCGGCAAACCCGCGGCCTTACGGAACAAGCTTCACGATCGCCCAGCCCGCCGCCAGCTCGAAGGCGGCCTGCGGGTCAGCCACCTTGGCGAACGCATCGCCGCTGCTGACCTCGAACATGCCGTCTGCCGCGAGCTGCACACCGGCCAGGACACGAGCGGATTCTGGGCCGACCTGATACGCCTCCCAGAGTGACCGGTCGAAGTAGTCGCCGCGAAGCGGATTGCGCCATCCGCGGTCATTGAAGATCGAATGGCCGAGGGAGGGCATCTCAGCAAGGCCGGCGGGCGGAATCACGCGCGGCTCCTGAGAGCGGCGGAGGGCGGCTTTGGTGGCGTGTCTGGAGTGCATGCCGGGGATCATCCGCATGCGGGTCGCACATGCTGCGATGCAGTTGGACCGCTTCACCAGAGGAGTAGGTCGCGCAGTGGCACTGTACGGCTCTCGCCTGAATCAGTAGGCTCCCGCCGCATCTGATTCCCCGAAACTGCGACGGAGCGCATCTACCGTGGAAGGCATGACCCAGTTCCGGATCACCTACGACGGACCCGCTCTCGCCCGGCACGAGATGGATGCGCGCGAGCTGGCGCCCGCCCTCCTGGCGATGGCTGACTTGTTAGATGCCAGCGTCAAGGCTCTGCACGGTGATAAAGCGAAGGCGAAGATCAACGTCGTTGGGTCTTTCAAGACGGGCAGCTTCAACGTCGATTTCAATACGATGGTCAGCTTGCTGAAAGTCGCTCGCGACATGTTCGCTGGGGACACGGCGACAGCGGTCACCCAAGCTGCGGGAATCCTGACGCTGCTCGGCATCATGGGCAAGAAGGGCTACAACGGTTTGGCGCAGGTGCTGAAGTGGCTGCGCGGCCGGCGTATCACGAGCGTGACCTTGCTCGAGAATGGCCGTGCGGTGATCTTAGTGGATGCGGACCGATTGGAGGTTGAACTTCAGGTACTCGCATTGCTGCGCGACGTTGCAGTGCGAGAAGCGTTTCACGAAGTACTCGCACCGCTTGAGCGGCCTGGTATCGATTCGTTCGCGGCAGGATCCGACGTGGATTTCTCCGTCGTGATCTACGATTCCGAACGGGCCTACTTTTCACCCCCCGCCGGCGAAGACGAGCTGATCCTTGAGGATGAGCGAAAGATGGCGTTTTCGATTGTCTCCTTGGCGTTCAAGGATGACAACAAATGGCGGTTGTCCGATGGCAACTCCACCATCTCCGCGAAGATCACTGACGCCGATTTTCTGGCGGAGGTAAACACCAGTGAGCGTTCTTTCAGCAAGGGCGATGTGCTGGTGTGCCGGGTCAAAGTTACGCAGTGGCAATCGGAGTCAGGTGCGAAAACAGACTACGAAGTGATCGAGGTTCTAGAGCATCGCAAGGGTGCAAGACAGATCAGCATTCCGGGCCTCGACGGGCGCACGGAGCGCTAGTCGAAAGGCAACAGTGTGCGCTGGGACTAGACCTGCGAAGCAACTGGGACAGCGTGAAGCTGCGGCGCGCGCATCAGGCGGGCCTAGCGCCCTCTCGTCGCGCGTATTCCTCAGAAGGGATCCCCACCACAAGCGCTGCGCAAGGGAATCAGCTTCCTTCAGGGCCGGCAGCGGTTTGGGTCAGCTCTGGAAACCCATCACTCGATAGCGGCAGCGGCGTTGAATCCCGTCTGAGACAGCCTGTAGGTGCCGCGGAAGTTGCCGCTTATGTGGTAGTTCACTAGCTGTTGTCCGTACAGAGAGTGCAGCGCGGCCTTGATCTGGAGCGGCGTGTATTGCCCGTCTCGGGAAAGCTCGCCCGTGATGGAATCTTCGTCGAGCTCTGCTGTCGCTCTCGACAAGAAGATCAGCACGATCTGCTCCGCTGGACTAAAGCGAGTTGCCAAAGGTGCGGGAGCTACGCGGTTGACGCTGGTCGCGCTCCAGAGGCGATATCCGAGGTAAGCGGCAGCGCCGATTGCAGAGATGAGCGACCAAGCGGGAACGGGCGCCGTCAGGCTCGAGATAGCCGCCGGGAAGACTGTCGGGAAGTAGGTGTCGACCAGCTTGCCCAGGATCAGGGCACCGAAAGTCGGTACAATCCAAACGAAGAACCTGCGCATGTCGCGTCCCTGCACTTAGCCTGCTTACGAAGATGCCGGCACGAGGCCGGCATCGCGGAAAACGCTAGTTTCACGGTGGGCGGTACAGGGATTGAACCTGTGACCCTTGCCGTGTGAAAGCAAAGGCCTGGACCTCACCCACACTTCGAATACCCACAATTCAAACACGTCGCGCACCCGTCCATCAGCACCAGCGCCTTCGTACTGCACTTGTGGCACATGGTTGCGGACGGCGGGAAGCTCGCGCCGTCGCCGGTGATTTCGATGTCTTCGGGGTGATCGTCGGCACTGCTGGGCGCGCGCGGCGCGCTGCTTACGTCACTGTTTTTTTTTGAGCCTTCGCGCTGGGCGATCTGCTTGCGCTTCTCGGCGATCAGGGCTTTCTGTGCCTCACTCATTTCCGGGTCGTGCATCATCCCGATGGACTTCAGATGGTCCTCGACGATCATGCCGAGCTCGGCGACCAGCGATGGCATGTACACGCCACCGGCCTTGAAGTAGCCGCCCTTCGGGTCGAACACGGCGCGCATTTCCTCGACGAGGAAGGTCACGTCGCCGCCCTTGCGGAACACGGCGGACATGATGCGCGTCAGCGCGACGATCCACTGGAAGTGGTCCATCGACTTGGAGTTGATGAAGATCTCGAACGGGCGACGCTGCTCGTGCTCGGAGCCGGCGTTGAGCACGATGTCGTTGATCGTCACGTACATGGCGTGTTCGACCAGCGGGGATTTGATCTTGTAGGTGCTGCCGATCAGGACGTCCGGGCGCTCGATGCGCTCGTGCATGTGGATGACATCGGCCTTGGGCAGTTCCGCCTCGACGATCTCGCGCGGGACGGACGTGCCCTCGACGGGCTTGTCTTCCGGTTTGACGACGGCGTATCCGGTGATCTTGCGGTCGATCTTGACGGCCATGGCGGGTGTCCTGGGTGGGGCTGTGCTGGTGTTTTGGTGTGCGCGGGTTTGGGACTCGGCGGGCTGCGGCCCTCACCCCAACCCCTCTCCCAGAGGGAGAGGGGCTTTGAAGCTGGGTGGGTGGAGATCGGGATGTCGTCCTTCCCTCACCCCAACCCCTCTCCCGGAGGGAGAGGGGCTTTAAAGCGACCGCGCGCTCTTATCGAGAGCGCGGCTTTGAAGCGGGTGGATCAGGCCTTCTTCGACGCGCGCTTGGTGGCGCCCTTCTTGGCGGCGACCGAACGCTTGGCGGTCTTGACGGTCTTCTTGGCGACGCCCTTGCGGGCGGCGACGCTGCGCTTGGCGGTCGCGGTCTTGGCGGCGGCCTTCTTGGCGACCTTCTTCACCGCTTTCTTGACGGTCTTCTTGGTCGCGTTGACCTTGCGGGTGGCCGCGGCCTTCTTGGCGGCGGTCTTGCGGGTCGCCGACTTCTTGGTGGCGGCCTTCTTCGCCGGTGCCTTCTTGGCGACCGACTTCTTGGCGACTGCCTTCTTGGCCGGAGCCTTCTTCGCGGTGGCCTTCTTCGCAGTCGTCTTCTTGGCGGTCTTCTTGGTGGCCTTCTTCGCGGTGGTCTTGCCGGCGCCCTTGCGCTTGAGCGCGGCGATCTCGGACGACGCGGCGGTCTTGGCAGCGGCCAGCTTCTTCTTCACCGCGGTCACGCGCTTGCTCACGGCCTTGCTCGCCGTTTCGGCACGCTTGGTCGCGGCCTTGCGCACCTTGGTGACGCGCTTGGTGACGGTCTTCTCTGCATCCTGCGCGCTCTTCTTCGCGGATTTCGCGACAGCGTTCGCGCGCTTTTTGACTTCTGCGACGATTTCCTTCGCCTTCTCGGCGACGTCTTCGGCGGCGTGCGTCAGGGTGTCTGCAACCCCGTTTCCGTTACTCATTATCGGTGTCCTCGTCAGTGATCTTTCACGGAGCACTTCGTCCGCGGCGGAAATGTAGCGCGAAGCCGGTGCACAGGGGAGCAGCAATTGCGGTTACGACGGTGATGCGACTGCAAAGCGTGTTGCCGTTTCTGCGCCGGCGTTGCCGCCGACGCGTCGCGGCACTGCTCAGAACTTGCCGTAATACCCTTCCTTCAGCGCGTCGAACAGATTGGCGGCGGTATGCATTTCGCCGTCGTATTCGATCTGTTCGTTGCCCGCGACCTCCAGCACTTCGCCGCCTTCCAGCTCGAAGCGATAGGTGGTGGCAGCGAGATCCGCTTCCTTGACCAGCACGCCCTGGAACGCGGCGGGGTTGAAGCGGAACGTGGTGCAGCCCTTGAGGCCCTGCTGGTGCGCGTAGCGGTAGATGTCTTTGAAATCCTCGTACGGGTAATCCGTCGGGACGTTCGCGGTCTTGGAGATCGAGCTGTCCACCCAGATCTGCGCGGCGGCCTGCACGTCGACATGCGCCTTGGGGGTGATGTCGTCGGCAGCGATGAAGTAATCCGGCAGCTGCGCGTCGGGTTCGTCCGAATACGGCATGGCCTTCGGATTGACGAGTTCGCGGTAGGCCAGCAGCTCGAACGAGAAGACGTCCACCTTCTCTTTGGACTTCTTGCCTTCGCGGATCACGTTGCGGCTGTAGTGATGCGCGAACGACGGCTCGATGCCGTTGGAGGCGTTGTTGGCCAGCGACAGCGAGATGGTGCCCGTCGGCGCGATCGAGCTGTGGTGGGTGAAGCGCGCGCCGGCCTCGGCCAGTTGGTCGACGAGATCGGGCGCGACCTCGGCGATCTTCTGCATGTAGCGCGAGTACTTGGCGTGCAGCACCTTGCCGGGAATTTCCTGGCCGAGCTTCCAGCCGTCCTTCGCCATTTCCGGGCGCTTGCGCAGCATGGCGGCGGTAACTTCGAAGCGCTCTTCCATGATCGGCGCCGGGCCTTTTTCCTGCGCCAGGGTCAGACCCGTTTCCCAGCCGGCGACGGCCATCTCGCGCGCGATCCGCTCGGTGAACTCGCAGGAATCTGGCTCGCCGTACTTCATCTGCAGCATGGTCACGGTGCTGCCGAGACCGAGGAAGCCCATGCCGTGGCGACGCTTGCGCATGATCTCGTCGCGTTGCTTCTGCAGCGGCAAGCCGTTGACCTCGACCACGTTGTCGAGCATGCGGGTGAACACACGCACGACTTCCTTGTATTCCTCCCAGTCGAAGCGCGCGCGCTCGGTGAAGGGCTCGCGCACGAACTTGGTGAGGTTGACCGAACCGAGCAGGCAAGCGCCGTAAGGCGGCAGCGGCTGCTCGCCGCAGGGATTGGTCGCGCGGATGGTCTCGCACCACCAGTTGTTGTTCATCTCGTTGACGCGGTCGATGAGGATGAAACCCGGCTCGGCGTAGTCGTACGTCGAGACCATGATCATGTCCCACAGATGCCGCGCGCGGACCTTGCCGTAGACCTTGCAGGCGACGAGGCCGTCGTCGCGGGACACGTAGCCCTTGGTCTGCGGCCATTCGCGCCAGATCACCTGCTCGACATCGGCAAGATCGAAATCGCCGGCTTCCTTCTCGTTGATCGGAAACACCAGCGGCCAGTCGGCGTCGGTGTCGACCGCTTCCATGAAACCGTCGGTAATCAGCAGCGAGAGATTGAACTGGCGCAGGCGACCGTCTTCGCGCTTGGCGCGGATGAAATCGCGCACGTCGGGATGGCTGACGTCGAAGGTACCCATCTGCGCGCCGCGGCGACCGCCGGCGGAACTGACGGTGAAACACATCTTGTCGTAGATATCCATGAAGGACATCGGGCCGGAGGTGTACGCGCCGGCGCCGGCGACGAACGCGCCCTTGGGCCGCAGCGTGGAGAACTCGTAGCCGATGCCGCAACCGGCCTTCAGCGTGAGACCGGCCTCATGGACCTTCTCGAGGATGCCGTCCATCGAATCGACGATCGTGCCCGACACGGTGCAGTTGATCGTGCTGGTCGCGGGCTTGTGTTCGAGCGCGCCGGCGTTGGAGGTGATGCGGCCGGCGGGAATCGCACCGCGGCGCAGCGCCCACAGGAAGCGCTCGTGCCAGTGGCGCTGCTTCTCGACGGTGGTCTCGGCTTCGGCGAGCGCTTTCGCCACGCGCTGGTAGGTGCCGTCGATGTCGGCATCCACGGCCACGCCCTGCTTGGTCTTGAGGCGGTACTTCTTGTCCCAGATGTCGTCCGACGCGGGCTGCATCGGAATTTCGGGACCGGGATCGGACTTCACCGCCGCGAGGCGAACCGTGCTCATGCTGCTGTGCGCTCCTGGAATCGCGCCGGTGTGGACCGGTCGCCTGTCGTGTACGTGTTGCGGACGCGAGCGGACCGTCGGCGCATCAGGCGCCGTCGATCCGTGCGGAATTCAAAAGAATGATGCGGGTGCAGGCACAGGGCCGGTTGCGGCCTGGGGCCGTCTTCTCCGTGACGTTCGAACCCATCGCGTGCATCCCCTTTGCTGCGAAGTGTCGCTGACCGTTGAAAGCCCCACGTGTTGGGAATTTCCAACGCCGACACCCAATATGTAGTGGCGGCGACGGGGGTCCACGCTACGCCCGGACTCCGACCGGTGTCAACCGGAAATCCCGGCGACCGGCGATTGTCGGCAGGACCTATGACAGATGTCGCCGGCGGCATTCGGGCGCATCATCTGAATGCGGCTTTCAACACCGATTCAAATGCTGCGGGCCACACTGCTGGCCCCGCGGACGGTACTTCGAGGCCGTCTTCGACCCGTTTTCCACGCTCCGGCGTCGATCATCCCGACCCACTGCCGACAGGGGACGCTCCATGCGCGCCAAGACCACACTTCTCGCCCTGACCTGCGCCGCCGCGTTCGGTGGCTTCGCCGCGACCGCGATCCGCGACGTGGTGCAGCAACCCGCGGGTGCGACGCCGGCGACAGTTGCCGCAGTGCCGACGATGGCCGCCTTGCCGGCCGCGGTCGACGGCGCGCCGCTGCCCTCGCTGGCACCGATGCTCAAGACGGTGACGCCATCGGTGGTGTCTGTGCACGCCAAGCAGCGCGTGCGCGTGAGCCCGTTCGGCAACGACCCCTTCTTCCGCCGCATGTTTCCGGAACTCGACCAGGAGCGGATGAACGAGTCGCTGGGCTCGGGCGTCATCGTCGATGCGCAGCAGGGCTACGTGCTGACCAACCACCACGTGATCGAAGGCGCGGACGACGTGTCGGTGACGCTGGCCGACGGCCGCACGGTGGAAGCGGAGTTCATCGGTTCGGATGTCGACACCGATGTCGCGTTGATGCGGATCAAGGCCGACAACCTCACCGCGATTCCGCTCGCGCAGGATGCGAACCTGCAGGTCGGCGATTTCGTCGTCGCCGTGGGCAATCCGTTCGGCTTCGGGCAGACGGTGACCTCCGGGATCATTTCAGCGGTCGGCCGCAGCAACGTGCCGGGCGTGGGTTTCCAGAACTTCATCCAGACCGATGCGTCGATCAATCCGGGCAACTCCGGCGGCGCGCTGGTGAATCTGCGCGGCCAGCTGGTGGGCATCAATACCGCGAGCTTTAACACGCAGGGAAGCATGGCCGGCAACATCGGGCTGGGCTTTGCGATTCCGATCGGCCTGGCCCGCAACGTGATGATGCAACTGGCGACGACCGGCAGTGTGCAGCGCGGCACGCTGGGCATCGACACGCAGACGGTGGATGCGCGCATCGCGCAGGGCCTTGGACTCGATACGCCACGCGGCGCGGTGATCACGCGCGTGTACGGCGGTTCGCCTGCAGCGCGCGCGGGCCTGCGCACCGGCGACGTGGTGGTGGCCGCGAACGGCGAGCGCATCGACAACAGCGAATCGCTGCGCAACTTCCAGGGCCTGCAGGCACTCGATACGCCGGTGACGCTGGACGTGTTGCGCGACGGCCGCACGGTGAAGATCGAGACACGTCTGACCGCGTTGCCGCGCGATGGCGCGAGTGTCGATGCGCGTCTGGCCGGCGCGATGTTCGCCGACCTGCCCGAAGCGCTGCGTCGCCAGAACCAGCGCGCCGGCGGCGTGCTGGTGGAAACGGTGGAACCCGGCAGCCGCGCATTCCAGAGCGGCCTGCGCAATGGCGATCTGATCCTCGCGGCGAACAGCGGCCAGTTCCGCGATCTCGCAGGTTTCCGCGACTCGCTCGCTGACCGTCCGGCCGATCTCGTGCTGCGCATTTCACGTCGCGGACGCATCGTCGACGTGATCATGCGTTGACCCAATCCCCACGTGCCGCGCGCTCTGCGTGGCACCGTCCAACTGACAGGAGCACGACCATGAGCCCCACTTCGACCGACGCGGTGAAGACCCATCTTGGCGAGGCAGGTTCGCACCTTGCCCAGGCCGCCCGCGATGCAGGCGCCGCGGTCAAGAACGCCGCGAGCGTGGCCGGTGACGAGCTCAAGCTCGGCCGCGCGACCGTGAAGTCCGACCTCGCCGATTCCGCGATTGCCGGCGTCGCCGCATTCGAGGAAGGTGGCACCGCCGCCAAGGAACAGTACGACGTGCTGCTCGACAAGGGCCGCGATCTGGTCGAGAGCGCTGCGGATCTGATCCGCGAGCGTCCGATCGCCGCATTCGGCACCGCGTTCGCGGCCGGCTGGATCATCGCCAAGCTCGCGCGCAGCAAGTAAGCGCGGCGTTTCGTGACCGAGCGCGTGACCGGGGAAGACCCGCGCGAGGAACCCGCCGGCAGCGCACATCGTGCGCCCGGCGAAGCACCACACCTCGACGAAAGCATCCGCCGCATCCGTGCGGCGGCCACTGAGACCTTCAGCTCCGGCCTCGACAGCGGCCGCGCCCTGCGCAAGCTGGTCGCGGCCGATATGGCCTTGTCGCGCAGTGCCCTCGGGCGTGCGCTGGCATGGTCGGCCGTGTCCGTGGTGTTCGGCGCATCGGCGTGGCTGCTGGCGATGGGCGCCGCGATTGCATTGCTGCAGTCCTGGGGTCTGTCGTGGCTGGCGTCGATTTCGATCTCCACGTTGATCAGCCTGGTCGTCACCGCGATCGCCGCCTGGCGTGTCTCGGTGTTCTTCGACTACGCCGGCATGCATGCCACGCGTCGCCAGCTGTCGCGCCTCGGCATGTTCTCCGAGGCCGGACACGGCGATGACGACGACGAGGACGAGACGTCCCTGACCACGTCCGCATCCGACAAGGCGAAGGCGTCATGAATTTCGAAGGCCTCAAGAATCGCGTCGAACGTGCCGAGACGCTGGTCGACGGTCGCGTGGTGCAGACCACCGACCGCTACCGCGCATTGAGCACGAGCTGGCGTGAAGCCTGGACCCCGCCGCGCATTCTCATCGCCGGTCTGGTGATGGGCTTCGCGACCGGTCATCTGGAACCGCGCCGTGCGTTGACCAAGCTCGGCAAGCTGGGTGGCCCGAAGTCGATCCAGTTGCTCAGTGCGTTGTCGGGCTTGCTGACCTCGGTGCAGGCCACTGTCGCCGCAGCGACCGCGGAGAAAGCGGCCGAGACCGCCGACGACGCTGCGCAGACGGCCGATGCCGCCGCGGACAACGTGGCGGCGAAGACGGACGGCACTGCGGACACGCAGGCAGCGGCTGCGGCAGGTGCTGCCGCGGCGGCGCAGGTCGTGTCCGCTGGCGGCACCCAGACCCAGCGCACGACGCAGCCGGGCACCACGCCGGACGCGGCCACTTCTGTGCCGCGCACGGATCGTGGTCGACCCGATCCGGTGTTATCGGAGCAACCGCGTCCCGCCGAAGCGGCGACCGAGTTGTCGGAATCCGGGCGCTGAGCGCCCGATTGCCTGACCGCCGATGAGCACACCCATCAGTCCCCCGCCGGAGGACGACGCGCCGTTGCCTGTGCCGACTCCGGTCACGCCGCGCCCGCGCGCGTCGACCGCGATCATCGTGCTGGCGACGCTCGCCGTGCTGGCGACGCTGTGGGCGGCGCAGACGGTGATCCTGCCGATCCTGCTCGCGGTGTTCTTCGCGCTGGTGGGCAATCCGGTGTTGCGTGCGCTGCGCCGGCTGTGGATTCCACGTTTCCTCGGCGCGCTGCTGGTGCTGAGCCTCGGCATCGCCGGCGCCGGCGCACTCGGCCTGCAGCTCTACGGCCCGGCCAGCGAATGGGTGCAGCAGGCACCGAAAACCTTGCGCACGCTCTCGCCGCGCCTCAAGGCGATGACGCAGCCGGTGCACCAGGCCAGCCAGGCCGCCGAATCCTTCGCACGCGCCACGGAGGATCGCCCGCAGCGCCGCGTGCAGCTCGTGCAGATCCAGGACAACAGCTCGTGGCGCACGATCGTCGCGACGCCGAAGATGCTGGCGTCGGTGCTCGCCGTCGTGCTGCTGACGTTCTTCTTCATGGTCTACGGCGAGAACCTGCAGAAGAACGCGATCGCGATGCTGCCCGATCGCCAGCGGCGCAAGCTCACCGTCGACATCATGCAATCCATCGAACGCGAGATCTCGCGTTACGTGCTGACGATTTCGATCATCAATACCCTGCTCGGCGCGGTGTTCGCCGGCGTGCTGGTGTGGATGAAGCTGCCGCTGCAGGACGCTCTGCTGTGGGGCACCGTCGTCGCACTGCTGAACTTCGCGCCGTACGTCGGCCCGCTGATCGGCGTGCTGCTGATGCTGCTGATGGGCTTCGTCAGCTACGAAGGCACCTGGCCGAACGCGGCCTGGGCGCCGGTGATTCCGGCAGCGGTATACCTGTTGCTGCACACGATCGAAGGCCAGTTCGTCACCCCGATCGTGCTCGGCCGCCGCATGGCGATCTCGCCGTTGATGCTGATCCTCGCGCTGATGCTGTTCGGCTGGATGTGGGGCATCGTCGGCCTGCTGCTGGCGGTGCCATTGATCGTCTGCGTGAAGCTGGTGCTGGCGCGCGTGGAAGGCTTCGAGGGATGGGCGCGGTTGCTGGCTTGAAGCCCGAAGCATCCTCGCAGGATGGGTAGAGCGCAGCGAAACCCATCGCCTCGGCAGCGAACAAACTCCATTTCAGCCGTCGAGCGCGAGCGTAACTGCCCATTGACGTTCACCTCACGCACAGCGCCGATGGGTTTCGCTGCGCTCTACCTCTCTTACTGGCCTGTCTGATCCAGCTTTTTCGACTCGTGTCATTGGGGTGGCTTCGCCGCTCACACTGCACGGGTGCGCAGCGACCGGGAGATATGAACTCGGATGCGTGTGCTGAAAAACGGGTTTGATCTTCATGTCGGGCCGACCTCGCGAGGAACCATCGCCCTCACCCGCCGCGCTACGCGCGTCGACCTCTCCCATAGGGAGACGAGCCCAGGACAACTGCAAGAGCGTCAGAGCCCACCCGTTACAATGGCCCCATGACGTTCCCCATCCGCGCCATCACCCTCGATCTCGACGACACCCTCTGGCCGTTCGCGCCGATCGGCGCGCGGGTCGAGCAGACGCTCGATGCGTTCCTGCGCACGCACAGCCCCGCGACCGCGGACATGTATCCGATCGAGAAGATGCGCGATCTGCGCACGCGGGTGTTCGCGGACAACGCACATCTGATGCACGACCTGTCCGCGCTGCGGCAGTTGACCATCGAGCACGCCCTGCGCGACAGCGGCGGTGATCTCGGGCTGCTGGATGCCGCGTACGAGGTGTTCTACGCCGAGCGCAACAAGGTCGAGTACTACCCCGACAGCCTCGCCGCGCTCGAGCGCATCGCGGCGCGGGTGCCGGTGGCGGCGGTGACCAACGGCAACGCGGATCTCGATCGCGTCGGCATCGGCCATCTGTTCGCGTTCACCCTGGGCTCGCGCGAGCACGGCGTGGCCAAGCCCGACGCGAGTATTTTCCACGCCGCCTGCGATCGACTCGGCTGCGCGCATGGCGACGTGCTGCACGTCGGCGACCACATCGAGATGGACGTCGCCGGCGCCGCGCGCGCGGGTCTGCGCACCTGCTGGATCAATCGCGAGGACCGGCGCTGGGAACATCCGACGCTGACGCCCGATCTCGAATTCGACACGCTCACCGCGCTCGCCGACTGGCTCGATGCCATGCCGACCACCGCCGACTGCACCTGACCCTGGCGTTCCCATGACCGACACCACGATCGACCTCTTCGCCACCGCCTCCCAGGACGCGCGTGCGCTGCACATCGTCACGCGCGACGGCTACGCGGCCTGGCGCGACACGCAGCCGGCCGTCGTGCAGGCCTGGCTCGATGCGCAGGCCTTCGACGCGGCGCCCGGTACGTTGGCGCTGCTGCCCGGTGACGGTGGCCTCGAAGGCGCGGTGATCGGCATCGGCGACGCGCTCGATCCGGACAGCTACGCGCATGCGGTCTACGGGCTGCCGGAAGGCGACTGGCGCGTGGCCGGTGCGCACGATGCGGCGACGCTGCAGCTGGGCTGGGGGCTCGGCGCGTACCGCTTCACCCGTTACAAGACGACGGCGCGCAAGCCGGCTCGACTCGCGGTGGACGCGGCCGATGCCGAGACCGTCGACGTCATCGCCGCGACCACACGCGTGCGCGATCTGGTCAATACGCCGACCGAGCACATGGGCCCGGAGCAGATGGAAGCGGTGGTCCGCGAGATCGCGCAGGCGCACGGCGCGCGCTTCGACAGCATCGTCGGCGACGCACTGCTCGAGCAGAATTTTCCGGCGATCCACGCGGTCGGCCGCGCCTCGCATCGCGCACCGCGCCTGCTGCATCTGACCTGGGGCGACGCCGCACATCCGCATATCGCGATCGTCGGCAAGGGCGTGTGCTTCGACACCGGCGGGCTCGACCTCAAGCCGGCCGACGGCATGCGCAACATGAAGAAAGACATGGGCGGCGCGGCGCATGCGATCGCGCTGGCCGAACTGGTGATGGCGCGCAGGCTGCCGCTGCGCATCACCCTGCTGGTGCCAGCGGTCGAAAACGCGATCGGTCCGGACGCATTCCGCCCGGGCGAAGTCATCGCCACGCGCCAGGGCATCAGCGTTGAGATCGACAACACCGACGCGGAAGGCCGTCTGGTGCTGTGCGATGCGCTGACCTTCGCCGGCGAGCAGTCGCCGGACACGATCCTCGATTTCGCCACGCTCACCGGCGCGGCGCGCATCGCGCTGGGCCCGGACCTGCCGGCGCTGTTCTCCAACAACGATGCACTGGCGAACGCCTGGATCGCCGGCGGCGAAGCAACGCGCGATCCGATGTGGCGCATGCCGTTGTGGCGGCCGTATCTGCGTTATCTCACCAGCGGCATCGCCGATCTCGCCAATGCCGGCTCACGCATGGCCGGCGCGGTCACCGCGGCGCTGTATCTCGAACGCTTCGTGCCGGCGGAGACGCCATGGGCGCATCTCGATACCTACGCCTGGAACGACAGCAGCCGCGCGGGCCATCCGCAGGGCGGCGAGGCACTGGGCCTACGCGCGGCGTGGGCGCTGCTGAAGTCGCGCGTCTGAGGCTGCGTCAGCGCAACCAACCGCGACGCGCGGCGCCGCGCACGAACAGCCACATCGACGCGACCACCAGGATCAGCAGCAGCGGCAGGCCCAGCCCGCGCAGGCCGGTCAAGGCCCAGACCGGCGTCAGCGCGTAGCTGGCGACCATCTGCACGACGATCGCGATGAACGACACCCGCAGCGCGGGTTCCGCCCAGCGACGCGCGAACAGCAACGCGATCGAACCGGCCGAGCCGGCCAGCGTCGCCAGACCGAACACGCCGTAGATCCACATCGGCATCGCCGCATTGATCTGCTGCTGGTCGAGCGGCAGCGCGGCGCGCTGTTCGGGCGTCATCGACACCTGCAGCACGAACACCAGCAGGCCGAACAGGTTCCACAGCAGCGCGGTCAGCGCGACCACGCGGGCGCCCAGCGGCATTGGAGTCTGCATCGGTCGGTCCTCGGTGTGCGCGGCGGTGGCATAGCGTAGCAGCGGCGACACATGCGCCTGCCGGCCACCCGCTGCCTGAAGCGGACACGACGCGCATGCCTACGAGGTTCCCGCGGCGGCCGCCGACAGGCGAAAATGGGCGCTTCGCCGGGCAGCGCCCGGTCCTTCGCCCGGTCCCCGATGAACGCTTCGACGCCGCTGTCCCCCGACGAGATCCGCAGCCTGTTCGCGCAGGCGATGTCGCGCATGTACCGCGACGAGGTGCCGCTGTACGGCACGCTGATGGAACTGGTGTCGGAGGTGAACGCCGCGACGCTGGCGCGCGATCCGTCGCTGGCCGCGCGTCTGCAGCGCAGCGATGCGCTCGACCGGCTGGACGCGGAACGTCACGGCGCGATCCGTGTCGGCACGCCGCGCGAGCTCGCGACGCTGCGTCGCCTGTTCGCGGTGATGGGCATGCATCCGGTCGGCTATTACGACCTCGCCGTCGCCGGCGTGCCGGTGCACGCGACCGCGTTCCGTCCGGTCGATGCCGCGGCGCTCGCGCGCAACCCGTTCCGGGTGTTCACGTCCCTGCTGCGTCTCGAACTGATCGAAGACGCCGCGCTGCGCGACCAGGCGGCCGCGGTTCTCGAAGCGCGCGAAATCTTCACCCCGCCAGCGCTCGCGTTGATCGAACGCTTCGAGCAGGCCGGTGGCCTCACCGCCGGCGAAGCCGCCGAATTCGTTGCCGAAGCGCTGGAAACCTTCCGCTGGCACAGCGAAGCCACCGTGTCGCACGCGACTTACCAGGCGCTGCTGTCCGCACATCGCCTGATCGCCGACGTGGTCTGCTTCCGCGGCCCGCACATCAACCATCTGACCCCGCGCACGCTCGATATCGACGCCGCGCAGGACGCGATGCAGGCGCGCGGCATCGACGCCAAGGCGGTGATCGAAGGCCCGCCACGTCGTCGCTGCCCGATCCTGCTGCGCCAGACCAGCTTCAAGGCGTTGCAGGAGCCGGTGCTGTTCCCCGCCGGCGACAGCGCCGACGCCGGCACGCACACCGCGCGCTTCGGCGAGATCGAACAGCGCGGCCTCGCGCTGACGCCGAAGGGCCGCGCGCTCTACGACAGCCTGCTCGCACGGGCACGCGATGCGGGCGGCGCCGGCAGCACCGGCGACTACGGCACGCGCCTGGCCACGGCATTCAATGATTTCCCGGATGACGACGACACGCTGCGTCGCGAGGGCCTCGGCTACTACCGCTACGCGCTGACCGATGCGGGGCTTGCGGATCGGTCAGCCGTTGCACGCGGCAGCGTCGACGATGCGATCAGTATGGGACTCGTGACAGCAGACCCGGTGGTCTACGAAGACTTCCTGCCGGTCAGCGCGGCCGGCATCTTCCAGTCGAACCTTGGCGGCGGCGAACAGCGCGCGTTTGCGGCGCAGTCGAATCGCGATGCGTTCGAAAAGGCGCTCGGTGCACAGGTGCATGACGAGTTCGAGATCTATGCGCGGATCGAGCGGGAGTCGCTGGTAGCGGTAGGGCTGGCGACGTAAGAGCGCTCGACTGTTCAGCCCTCCCCCGCCTGCGGGGGAAGGCGCGTGTTGGTCGCACGCGTCAGGCGGTGACGCCGCCTACAACCACCCCTTCTGCCGCGCCAGCCGGTACGCCTCGATCCGGTTGCCGACGCCCAGCTTCCCGATCGCTTCCGACAGGTAATTGCGCACGGTGCCGTGCGAGAGCTTCAGCTGCGCGGCGATCTCGCTGGCGCTCATGCCCTGCCCGGCGAGTCGCAGCGTCTGTCGTTCGCGCTCGCTCAACGGGTCGGGCTCGCTCCAGGCTTCCAGTGCGAGTTGGGGATCGATCGCGCGGCCGCCGTCGTGGACGCGGCGCAGGGCATCGGCGAGTTGTTCGGCCGGTGCGTCCTTCAGCAGATACCCGCCGACGCCGGCATCCAGCGCGCGGCGCAGGAAACCCGCGCGGGCGAAGGTGGTGACGATCACCACGCGGACCGGGAGTTCGTGGCGCTGGATGCGCTGCGCGAGTTCGAGACCGGTGAGGCCGGGCATCTCGATGTCGGTGACGAGGATGTCGGGCGACAGGCGCTGCAGTTCGCGCCAGGCCGATTCGCCGTCGCCGACGCTGCCGACCACCGACAGATCGTCTTCGAGATTCAGCAGCGCCGTCAGCGCGCCGCGCAGCATCGACTGGTCCTCGGCGATGAGGATGCGGAGCGGCGCTTCGGACGTGGGCATGCGCGACATGGCAGTGACGGTAGCAGCTGGACGACGGTCGAAAAGAACGGAGGTGCGTGCGTTGCGGATCAGCCGGCAGCGCCGAGCGGAATGCGCGCATCGATCCGCGTGCCGTCGGCCCCGCTGTCGATGCGCAACTGCCCGCCCAGTGCTTCGATGCGCTCGCGCATACCCGACAGACCATTGCCGGGCACGATCGCGCCGCCGCGACCGTCGTCGCTGACCTGCAGCCGAATCGCGTCGCCTTCGCGCGAGAACTGCGCCTGCGCCGTGTGCGCATGCGCGTGGCGCTGCAGATTGGTCACCGATTCACGCAACGTCATCGCCAGCGCCGTCTCCACCGCAGGCGACAGGCCGGCGCCGGCAACGTCGGCATCGAGGCTGTAGCCGAAGGCCACGCCGTCGGTCTCGAGCAGCAGGCGCGCGGATGCGAGTTCGGCTGCCAGCCCCGCAGCGCGGATGCCGCTGACCGCCTGCCGCACCTGGGTCAGCGCATCGCGGGCGATGCCGCCGACTTCGCCAATCTCGCGCTGGGCGCCGGCAGGATCGCGCTCGACGAGCCGCGCGGCGAGATCGGCCTTCAACGCGACCATCGACAGCGTGTGGCCGAGCAGATCGTGCAGATCACGGCCGATGCGTTCGCGCTCGCCGACGGCGGCCAGCCGGCGCACCTCGTCGTGCGACAGGCGCAGCGCGGCGTCCTGCCGGTTCTTCAGCCGCTCCACGTGCACCAGCAGGCCGATCATCACCGTCGTCACCGGCATCCAGGCCAGCGCCGCCCAGGGATAGCCGAGCACGCGCGCCCAGGTCATCAGCACCGCGTTGAAAACGATCAGCGCGAGCACGTAACGCCATACCGACGTGCGCGACAACGCGCCGAGGAACACACAGCCGAACACGAAGTAGCTGAGGCTCGACACGTACCAGGGCAACAGCGTGAAACACAAAGCGATCATGCCGAGCGCGCACCACGGTGAGCGGCGCGCCGGCAGCAACAGCGCACCCGCGTACAAAGCGATGAAGAGCGGGTACGACAGCAGGGTGAGCAGCAGCCAGCGCAGGTCGTAGCCCTGCGGCGAGAAGATCGGCACGACGAACACCCACACCGACCACAACACGTGGATGCCTTCGCTCCACGCCGGCCGGCCCTGACGCAGCGCGCAACCGATGATCGAATCCGGCGCTGGTCGCAGACCGGCGAAGGTCCGCAGCGGTGTCGGGCTCGGGAGCGTGTCCATATCGCGCAGCCTAGCCATCTCAGGAGTCCGTCAGAAGTGGCGGCTGTTCTGCGCCGTACCGGTCGGCCTGCATTTCAGCGCAGCTCCACGTCGTCGAGTGCGAAGGCGAACGTGCCCTCCGGCTGACCGGCGGTCCACGCGATGCCACGCACCTGCGACAGGTCCGCGCCGGCGAATCCGTCGAGCGGCAGTCGCACTTCGGTCCAGCCACTGCCGGCCTCGAAACTCTGCACCGCCGGCATCGCGTTCGACGATGCGCCGGAGAACAGCAGGGCGCTGTAGCGGCGCCCGTCGCCGCGCACGTGGAACACGAGTGTCTTGCGCGACGACAGATCCGCGGGCTGCATCGCCTGCGCGGCCGGGAAGAAGATCACGCCCGACCACGGGAACGCGAAGCCCGGCTTGATTTCGCCGGTGACCGACAGCGCGCCGGCCGAACCGTCCGCGCCGCCGTCGATGCGCGCGTGCGCAACGGACGAGGCGCCACCGGCCATCTGGTCGGTGGTCGGCGCCCAGCTGCCGAAGCGGGCGTCGAGTCCGGTTTCGAAATCGCTGATGCGGGTGTCGTCCGGCACGGTACCGGCAGATGCTGCGGCCGCTGACCGCGTGCGTTCGACGCGCGCGCCGTTCTTCCACACCGTGTCGATGCGCCGCGTCGCGGTGATGTCCTCGAGCGGGTTGCCGTCGACCAGTACCAGATCGGCGCGCAGACCCGGCGCAATGCGACCGCGGTCGGCGATGCCGAAGCGCGTGGCCGGCGCGGACGTCGCTGCGACCAGCGCCTGCTGCGGCGTCAGCCCGGCCTGCACCAGCAATGCCAGTTCGCCATGCAGGCTCGCGCCCTGGGCGGTGCCGGAATTGGGGGCATCGCTGCCGGCGAGGATCGTCACGCCTGCCGCGTGCAGCCGACGCACGCTGTCGATCGCATCGGTAAAGCGCGCCGGCTTCGGTGCGGTGGACATGCGCGCGCCAAGGCTGTCGCGCTGTTCCGGCGTCAGCCACGGCGACAGTGCGGGATCATCCGCGAGCTGCCGGCCCGCATCAGCACCGGCCACCGAGGCGATCACCACCAGCGTCGGCACGACGAACACATCGCGACGCGCGACCTCGACAACGAAGGCGTCGTCGACCACGGCATCGTCGGTAACGTGCACGAAGCCGTCGATGCCGGCATCCAGCACCGCCCGGGCGCTGGCCTGCGTGGACACGTGGGCGACGGCGATGCGCTTCTGCGCATGCGCGGCATCGACGACGGCGCGCACCTGCGCGGCGGTCAGGGTCGGCAACCTGCGCGTGCCGCCGTAGCCGCTGAGATCCTCGACGATCAGCTTGATGAAGTCGTCGCCTTCGGCCACGCGGGCGGCGATGAAGGCCGGGATGTCGGTGTCCGCATCGACGGTCGGCACCGGAAATCCGAACTGCGTGCCGTGCCCGCCGGGCGCGGTGATCGCATAGCCCGCAGCCCACAGATCGGCTTGCGTGGTCGGCGCGGTGGACTCACGTTGTGCGCGCAGTGCCGGCAGACGGTCCGGCATGCCGTGCATGTCGAGCCCGGTAGTCACGCCGAAGCGCAGCATGTCCTGCTGCGCGTTGCCCCAGGCGTGCACGTGGGCGTCGATCAGACCGGGCAGCAGCGTCTTGCCGTCAGCATCCACCACGGCGACGCCGTCCGGCACCGCGACATCGGCGCCGACCGCTTCGATCAGCCCGTCGCGCACCAGCACCGTGCCGCGTTCGATGACGTCCACGCCATCGAAGATGCGCGCGTTGCGGATGGCGAGCCGGCCTTCGGTCACCGGCGCTGCCGTCGAATCCGTCGCCTGCTCGCGCCCGGCGACGGCGACGGCCACGGCGGCGCCGAGCACCGCCACCAGTGCCACCACCGCCGCGACGCCGGGCCAGCGACGCTGGCCCTGTCGATCCGTCTGCGTCATTGCGTTCTCCCCGAAAGTGAAGCGGATGATCTCAGACCGCACGCGCCAGGCGGCGCAGCGCGAGCACGCAGCAGGCGACGGTCACGACGGTCAGCACCAGCAGATGCAGCCACAGCGGCGCCGTGCCTGCCTGGCCGGTCACGCCAAGCGCGACCTGTGCCAGATGCCAGGCCGGCCACAGCGGCGCGAGCGTCGCGAATACCCCGGGCAGCATCGACAGCGGCAGCCAGAGGCCGGACAGGAAGGCCATCGGCAGGAACAGCAGGTTGACCCACGCCGGCGCCGCATTCGCGCTGGCGATGCTGCCGAGCAGCAGGCCGATCGCGCAGAACGGCAGCGCGCCGAGCACGGTCACCGTCCACAGCAAGGCCCATTGCCCCGCCGTCATGGACACGCCACCGAACACGACCGCCAGCGCCGCGAGTTCCAGCACGATGACCAGCGCGAACAGCATCGCGATCAGCAGCCGCGACACCAGCCACGCACTCGGCGGCGCCGGCAGCGCACGACGCAAGGCGAAAAAGCCGCGCTCGCGGTCGATCGCCAGCGTCACCGCGAAGCCGAACAGGCCCGCGCCCATCGCGCCGAAAACGCCGTAGGTCGCGAGCAGATAACGCGCCGCCTCGCCGCTGCCGCGCCCGCCGAGCAGCAGGCCGAACATCACGTAGAACAACGCCGGAAACAGCAGCGTCGGAATGATGTACATCGGCTCGCGCAGCAGCCGCAGCAGTTCGCAGCGCGTGTCGAGCAGATAGCAGCGCCAGAGGTTGACGCGTGTACCGGTGTCGAGTGTCGTGTCCATCACGCAGCCTCCTGCTTCGAACCAGTCATGCCGTCGGCGGTCGCCGTCATCGCCACGAAGGCCTCGACGAGGCCGGCGCGCTGGACTTCGAGATCGCCGAGGCGCGGATCCGCATCCAGCAAACAGCGCAGCACGGATTCCGCCTGTTCGGCCATCACCACCAGCTGCCCGTCAATGACATCGGCCGAGCGCACGCCTGGCCACGTCGCGACGACATCGGCAGGCACAACGCTCTTGCAGCGGATGCGTCGCTGCGCGACCTGCGCCCGCACCGCGCCGACGCTGCCGTCGGCGCGCACGCGTCCGGCATCGAGCACGACCACGCGATCGGCCAGCGCTTCGGCTTCTTCCAGATAGTGCGTGGTCAGCAGAATGCCGACGCCGTCGGCGACCAGGCTGCGGATCGCGCGCCACACCTGCTGGCGCGCGCCGATGTCGAGCCCAGTGGTCGGTTCGTCGAGAAACAGCAGCTTCGGTCGCCCGCACAGCGCGAGCGCGAACTGCACGCGGCGCTGCTGCCCGCCCGACAGCCGGCCGTAGCGCCGGTCCAGCAATCCGTCGAGTCCGCCCAGCGCGACGCAGTCGGCGACGCTGCGCGGCTGCGGATACCAGCTGCGTGTCAGCGCGAGCAGCTCATCGACACGCAACCGCTCGGGCAGCTGCGCCTGCTGCAGCATCACGCCGATGTGCCGGCGCGCTTCGAGATCGGACGGATGCCGCCCGAACAGCGTGACCTCGCCTGCATCGGCCGGCTGCAGGCCGAGCAGGATCTCGATCGCGGTGGTCTTGCCGGCGCCGTTGACGCCGAGCAGCGCGGTCACCTGGCCGGCAGGCAGCGCGAGATCCACGCCGTCGAGCGCCTGCACGGCGCCGCGGCGACGACGCACGCCACGCAGGCTGGCCAGCGGCGTCGACGTCGCTTTCAAAGGGTCTGCAGTGAACGGGACTGGGCGCATCGCGGTTCCTCCGGGTTGCGTGCAGTCTCGGGTGGCGCACGCCGCGCGGTCAGTCGCAGGCGTCATCCACTGCAGGTGACAGCCGTCAGGTGACCGCCGTGCCCGATGCGCGCAGACTCGGCCCGGCCCGCCAGTGCGGATGCGTCGTTCGGCGCCCCGTCGGAAACTGACTTCCGGCAGGTTGGATCGCCCGACCCCCGCGGTCACACTCGCGCCTGTCGTCACGTCCTGCTTTCCATGGAACCCATGAATACCAAGGCCGACCTGCTCAACGAACTCCGCATCGACCGCAAGGCGCCGCCCGAGCCGCCACGGCGGCGTGGCCTGTGGATCGCCATCGCGGTCGTCGTGCTGCTGCTTCTGCTGGTCGCCGGCTGGGCGCTGTTCGGACGCGATGGCGGCGTCGAAGTGCGCACCGCGCCGGTGGTCGCGATCACTGCCGGCGGCGCGAATGCATCAGTACTCGACGCCACCGGCTACGTCGTCGCGCGTCGCACTGCGACCGTGTCCTCGAAGATCACCGGCCGCGTGCGCGAGGTGCTGATCGAGGAAGGCCAGCGCGTCGAGGCCGGCGACATCATGGCGACGCTCGATCCGATCGACGCCGATGCGCAGCGCAATCTGTCGGCTTCGCAGCTCGCCGCCGCGCGCAGCCAGACCGGTAGCGTGCAGGCACAGCTGGCGCAGGCCGAGGCCGAGGCCACGCGTCTGCAGTCACTGGTCGCGCAGCAGCTGGTCTCGCGTTCGCAGTTCGACCAGGCCGTCGCCCAGCGCGATGCACTGCGCGCGCAGCTGGTCACCGCGCAGCGCAACACCCAGGTCGCCTCCGATTCGCTGGCGATCGCCGATCTCGGAGTCGACAACACCGTCGTGCGCGCGCCGTTCGCCGGCGTGGTCACCGCCAAGGCTGCGCAGCCGGGCGAGATCGTCTCGCCGCTGTCGGCCGGCGGTGGCTTCACCCGCACGGGTATCGGCACGATCGTCGACATGGATTCGCTGGAAGTCGAAGTCGACGTCGGCGAGGCCTTCATCGGTCGCGTGCAGCCGAAGATGCCGGTCGAGGCGACGCTCAATGCGTATCCGGACTGGAGGATTCCCGCCGAGGTCATCGCGATCATTCCGGCCGCCGACCGCGGCAAGGCGACGGTCAAGGTGCGCATCGCGATCAAGCAGAAGGACGCGCGCATCGTGCCGGACATGGGCGTGCGCGTGAGCTTCCTCGAAGCGCCGAAGGCCGCCGATGCGCAGCAGCCCAGCGGCGTGCGCGTGCCCGGCTCAGCGATCGTGCAGCGCGACGGCGCCGATGTCGCCTTCGTGCTCGGCGAGGACAACACGGTGACGCAGCAGGCGCTGAAGACCGGCGTCGCACTCGGCGACGACCGCCAGGTGCTGTCGGGCGTCAACGCCGGCGACACCGTCGTGCTCGATCCGCCCGAGACGCTGGCCGACGGCGCGAAGGTGCGCATGGCCGCCAGCGACGCCGACACGCGCTGATCGCACCCCACATCCACCGAGCAGCATCCAACCCGGAGTGCGCCATGTCGTCCCTCGTCAGCATCCGCAACCTGCACAAGACCTACCAGCGCGGCCCGGAAAAGGTCGACGTGCTGCACGGCATCGATCTCGATATTCCGCAGGGCGATTTCGTCGCGCTGATGGGCCCGTCGGGTTCGGGCAAGACCACGCTGCTGAACCTGATCGGCGGGCTGGACACGCCGACCTCGGGCGAGATCGAGATCGAAGGCGAGCGCATCGACCGCATGAGCGCCGGCCAGCTGTCGAACTGGCGCAGTCGCCACGTCGGCTTCGTGTTCCAGTTCTACAACCTGATGCCGATGCTCAACGCGCAGAAGAACGTCGAACTGCCGTTGCTGCTGACCACGCTTAGCGGCGCGCAGCGCAAGCGCAATGCGGAAATCGCGCTGACCCTCGTCGGCCTCGCCGACCGTCGCACGCACAAGCCCAACGAACTGTCAGGCGGCCAGCAGCAGCGCGTGGCGATCGCCCGCGCGATCGTGTCTGACCCGACCTTCCTGATCTGCGACGAACCCACCGGCGATCTCGACCGCCAGAGCGCGGAGGAGATCCTCGGCCTGCTGCAGGAACTCAACCGCGAGCACGGCAAGACAATCGTCATGGTGACCCACGATCCGAAGGCTGCCGAGTACGCGACCCACACGATCCACCTCGACAAGGGCGAGCTGGTCGACACGCCCATCGGCGCGCACTGACTCACGCTTCTTCGGAGACCACACGATGAAATACCTGTCGCTGGTGTGGGCCCAGCTGTTCCGTAGCAAGACGCGGACACTGCTGACGCTGCTGTCGGTGGTCGCAGCGTTCCTGCTGTTCGGCATGCTCGATTCGGTACGCGTGGCCTTCAATGCCGGCGGCAGCGTCGACGGCGCGAACCGGCTGATCGTCGCCTCGCGCCTGTCGATCACGCAGTCGCTGCCGGTGCGTCTGCAGGCGCAGATCGAGTCGATTCCCGGCGTGCGCAAGGTGACGTACGCCATGTGGTTCGGCGGCATCTACCAGGACCAGCGCAACTTCTTCCCGAACTTCTCCGTCGCGCCGAACTTCTTCGACGTCTACGGCGAGTACGACGTGCCGCCCGACCAGCTGCAGGCCTTCCGCGACACACGTACCGGCGCGGCCGTGGGCGAAGCGCTGGCCAACAAGTTCGGCTGGAAGATCGGCGACACGATTCCGATGCAGGCGACGATCTTTCCGCGCGGCGGCAGCAACGACTGGCCGCTGGAGCTCAAGGCGATCTTCCGCGCCAAGGACCGCAGCAACGTCGGCGCCGAGAACCAGCTGATGATGAACTGGAAATACTTCGACGAATCCAACGACTACATCAAGAACCAGGTCAGCTGGTTCACCGTGCAGCTGTCGAACGCCGACCAGGCCTCGCGCGTGGCGCAGGCGATCGATGCGATCTCGGCGAACTCCGATCACGAGACCAAATCGCAGACCGAGTCGGCCTTCCAGCAGGCGTTCGCCAAGCAGTTTGCCGACATCGGCCTGATCGTCACCGCGATCATGGGCGCAGTGTTTTTCACCCTGCTGCTGCTGACCGGCAACACGATGGCGCAGGCCGTGCGTGAGCGCATTCCGGAACTCGCGACACTGAAGACGCTCGGCTTCACCGACGGCACCGTCCTGGTGCTGGTGATGGTGGAATCGGTGCTACTGGTGGTGATCGGCGGGCTGGTCGGCCTCGGTCTCGCGTCGGCGATCATGCCCGGGGTGAGCGCAGCCAGCGGCGGCGTGATCGCGCTGCCCACGGTGCCGGCGCAGACCTGGCTGATCGGGCTCGGCCTGATGATCGGCATCGGCATCATCGTCGGCGTGTTGCCGGCGCTGCGTGCGCAGCGGCTGAAGATCGTCGATGCGCTCGCGGGGCGCTGACGTCATGGCCCATCGCACTTCTTTCCGCTGCACGACGAACCGGATCGGACCGACATGAAAAGCCCACGGCTCTGGAACCTGCTGTCGATCGTCGCGCTCGTCGTCGGCCTCGCGGTGTGGGTGCTGCTGCCCTGGTACGGCGTGCTGGCAATCGCGGTCGCCATCGCGCTGTGGCTGGTGCTCACGCGCGGCGGCCGGCTGGCGCTGGCAGCGGCGCGCATCGGCATCAGCAGCCTGCCGCAGCGCTGGGGCGCGTCGTCGGTGATCGTGGTCGGCATCGCCGGCGTGGTCGGCGTGCTGGTGGCGATGCTGGCGATGGGCGAAGGCTTCAAGGCCACGCTCAACAGCACCGGTGACGAAACCTCGGCGATCGTGCTGCGCGGCGGCTCGCAGGCCGAAACCAATTCGGTGATCACCCGCGACCAGGTGCCGCTGATCGGAACGCTGGCTGGCATCGCGCGCGATGCGCAGGGCCGCCCGCTGCTGTCGCCGGAGCTGTCTCAGGTGGTCAACCTACCGTCGAAGGCCGACGGCACCGACGTCAATGCGCAGTTCCGCGGCGTCGGCGAACTCGCCTGGGCCGTGCACGACAAGGTGCAGGTGATCGAAGGCCGCAAGTTCGCGCCGGGCCTGCGCGAGATCGTCGTCGGCCAGGGCGCGCGCAGCCAGTTCCGCGGACTCGAGGTCGGCAAGACGCTCAACCTCGGCAACCAGCAGTGGACCGTGGTCGGTGTGTTCGCATCCGGTGATGCTCACGATTCGGAACTGTGGACCGACGGCGAAACGCTGGCGTCCACCTACAACCGTGGCGCTTACCAGTCGATCACCGTGCGCACCGACGGCACCGCCGGCTTCACCGCGTTCAAGACCGCGATGGATGCCGACCAGCGCCTGAAACTCGATGTCTCGACGACGCGTGCCTACTACGGCAAGCAGTCCGGTCAGCTGGCGACGCTGATCAATGTGCTGGGCACGGTGATCGGCGCGATCATGGCGGTCGGCGCGGTATTCGGCGCGCTCAATACGATGTACGCCGCGGTCGCGGGCCGCGCACGCGAGATCGCAACGATGCGCGCGATCGGCTTCCGTGGCCTGCCGGTGGTCGTCGCGGTGATGCTGGAGACGATGTTGCTCGCGCTGCTCGGCGGCCTGCTCGGCGGCCTGCTCGCGTGGAGCATCTTCAACGGCTACAGCGTCAGCACGCTGGGCAGCAACTTCAGCCAGGTGGTGTTCCAGTTCAAGGTCTCGCCGGAACTGCTGTGGAACGGCCTGAAGTGGGCGCTGGGGATCGGTCTCGTCGGCGGCCTGTTCCCGGCCCTGCGCGCCGCGCGTTTGCCCGTCACCGCGGCGCTGCGCGCGACATGAGTGCCGCATCGCCCGAAACCTTGTCGAACGCCGACATCGCACGCGAAATCCAGTCACTACAGAAGCGCGCGTTCGAACGCTACGAAGATGCCGCGCTGCGCGCTGAAGCCGATCCCGCGCGCGCCGAAGTCATCTACGCCCAGGCCGAACGCGACACCGCGCCGTGGATCGCGCGCGCCACCGCACTCAACGACGAACGCGTCGCGCGCTATCAGCGCCGCGCGAAACGCTGGCGCAATGCGGCGATGGTGATGGGCGTGGTGGGCGCGGTGTTCGTAATGTGGATGATGTCGCGCGCGGGTTGATTGGCGAAGACGTTTTCACTCAGAGCATTCCCAGCACGACCCCGAAGAAACGGATGGCGCTAGCAGCGACGCTTAGAGCCCCTCTCCCCACGGGAGAGGGGTTGGGGTGAGGGACCGACGCTCGCGGCAGAGTGATCTCGATCAATCAAACGGATGGGTTTCGCTGCGCTCTACCCATCCCACGTCTCTTCTCGCTTAAACCCCGCGATCCAGCAACCCGTCCGCCAGCGCCTGCGCCACGTCATCCGACGTGTCGATGTCCTGCGCCAACGAAGGCGCCTGCAACTGGAACAGATCCTCTTCCGGCAACGCCGCCAGCAACGATCCGAATCCACGATCCCCTTCCAGCGCATCCACCTGCGCGAACAGCGTGTGCGACAGCACCGCCGGCGCGCCAGGGCGCTCCCCGTGCATCACCGCCGCGCAGCCCGAACGCACACTGCGCGAGCCGTCCAGCAGCGCGCGCAGGTGCAGCGCGTTGAGCGCAGGCTGATCGATGCCGGTCACCAGCACCGGCCCGCGATGTGCCTGCAACGCGCGCGATGCGGCGACGAGGCTGGCGGACAGGCCTTCGCGCCAGTCCGGCACCTCGTGCAGTTCGACGAAGCCGTGCGGCGACGGCGCGAGCTCGGCGGCGACCGCGTCGTGATACGCGCCGAGCATGACCACGAGCCGGCAGGGATGCGTTTCCGCGACCAGCCGCACGACGCGCGCGACCAGGCTTTCGCCGTCGCGGCGCAGCAGTTGCTTGGGCCGGCCCAGACGCGTGCTGCCACCAGCGGCGAGCACGATTGCGGCATGCGCGGTGGTCATCGGCAAAGTCCGGCGTGACAGATCGACATGGCCGCACTGTGCCAGAAGGCCGGTGCAGCGACCGGCTCACGCCGATGAACGGCGACCGTCTGTCATGCAGCTGTCATCGCAGTGCGATAGCGACGCCTGGCGCAGCGTCGCTAGTCTGCGCGGCCGCCTCGCCTCCGCCCGCTGCCATGCTCCGCCTCGCCGCCCTCCTCGCCGCTTGTCTGCTCGTCGCCGGATTCTCGTCGTGGCCGGGCATGGCGAATTCGCTGGCGTCGAAGCTGGTCGCGCCGCCCGGTGCATCGCCGTTGCTGCAGACCGATCGTGTCGAGGCCGCATTTGCGCGGCTGCCGAACCGCAGCGGACACGTCACCACGAGCGAAGGTGTTTCGATGTTCTGGCGTGCGCTCGATCCGGGTGATTACGGCATGGACTACGCGTGGACGCGACCGGCCGATGATCCGCACGGCGTCGACTTTTCCCTCGATTTCCACGCGCCGTCCGCGCCGTCGGCCACGCCGCGCGGCACCGTCGTGCTGCTGCACGGCTGGATGATGGATGGCGGCTCGCTGTTGCCGTGGTCGATCGCGCTGGCGGAAGCCGGCTATCGCACGATCACCCTGGACCTGCGCAACCACGGCCGCTCCGGGCATGCGCCATCGGGCTACGGCACGCGCGAGGCAGGCGATGTCGTCGACGCGGTCGCCGCACTACGCGAGCAAGGCGAAATCGCCGGCCCGCTGCACGTGTTCGGCGTGTCCTACGGCGCGGCGACGGCGCTGTTCGCGGCGGCTGATCCGCGCCTGCAGGCCGAGCGCGTCGTCGCGCTGGAATCCTTCGACAACGCAGGCGCCGCGATCCGCGACATGGTGCCGCACATGCTCGACGAAGACGGCGGCAGCTGGCACGCGCAGCTCACGCGGCGCTGGCTGCGCTGGCGCATCGACGCCTCGGTGCTGGACGCAGCGATCGTGCGCGCGGGCGACACGCTGTCGTTGCCGCTCGACGGCGTCGATGTCGGTGCCGCACTGGCCCAGGCGCCGGCTTGCGTGCTGCTGGTGCACGGCGACGCGGATCGCCACGTGCCGGTCGAACATGGCCGCGCACTCGCGGCAGCCGTGCCGGGTGCGCGTTATCTGGAACTCGCCGGCGAAGACCACCTCAGCCTGCCGATGCGGCTCGACCGTCTCGCGCCGACCGTCGTCGACTGGTTCAACGCACCGGCCTGTCCGCAGACCGCGCTCGCTGCACGCTAGAGCCGGATGCGAGATAGCGGCGCGGTTACGCCTGCTGCGCGACGATCCGCCGGCGCGACTGCAGATAGCCGTCGACCGCGAACACCACCAGCCCGACCCAGATGAAGCCGAAGCCGACCGCGCGGTCGATGCCGAAGGCTTCGCCGAAGAAGAACACGCCCAGCAAGAGTTGCAGCGTCGGGCCGATGTACTGCAGCAGGCCGACCACGGTTAGCGGCACGCGGCGCACCGCATAGGCGAAACAGATCAACGGGATCGCGGTCAGCGCGCCGCCGAGCACCAGCAGCACGTCGGTCCAGCCACCCCAGCGCAGCGAGAAGAAACCGCCGCCGCCCTGCGTCTCGAACCACACCAGCGCGAGCAGCGCAGGACCGAACACGAACAGGTTCTCGACGCCGAGTCCCTGCACCGCTTCGACCGCGGCGAACTTGCGGATCAGTCCGTACAGCGCGAACGACGTCGCCAGGCACAGCGCGATCCACGGAAAGCTGCCGTAGTTGAATGTCAGCCAGGCGACGCCGCCGCCGGCCAGCGCGACCGCGATCCACTGCGGCAGCGACAGCCGCTCGCGCAGGAACACCACGCCGATCACGACGTTGAGCAGCGGATTGATGAAGTAGCCCAGGCTCGCTTCGACCACGTGGCCGCTGTTGACCGCCCACACGTACAGCGCCCAGTTCGCCGCGATCAGACAGCCCGACATCGCGAGCATGCCGGCGAGCTTCGGTTGCGCCAAGATCTCGCGCAGCCAGCCGCGGCCCTGGCGGATGGTCAGGAACGCCGCGACCAGAATCGCGCACCAGATCGAGCGGTGCAGCACGATCTGCAGCGACGGCACGTCCCGCAACACGTACCAGTACAGCGGCATCAGGCCCCAGATCACGAAGGCCGCGACCGCGATCCACAATCCGCGGCGGCTCTGTGCGGCGTCGATCATGGATCCTCTCCGGCGATCGCTGCGGCCGGTGTCGGCACCGGCTTCTTCGCGCGCGCGCGGCCCAGCGTGATCGCGACGACGGCGACCAGGATCACCGCCATCGCGCCGAGATCGTTGACGTGGAAGCGCTCCGAGGCGAGCCACGCGCCGAGCAGCACGGCGATCGCCGGATTGACGTAGGCGTAGCTGCCGGCGAGCGTCGGGCGCACGTTGTGCAGCAGCCAGACGTAGGCGGTGAAACCGATGATCGAACCGAAGGACGCGAGATACGCGACCGACAGCGTGCCCTTGAGCGTCGGCAGCTCATGGAAGCGTTCGCCGATCAGCAGGCCCACCGCGAGGATGATCACGCCGCCGGCGAGCATCTGCGCCGCGGCCGCCATGAACGGCGACGGCAGATCCCGGCCGCGGCTCCACACCGAACCGAAGGCCCAGGCCAGCGGCGCGATCAGCAGGGCGATCAGACCGGTCGGCGTCGCGGTCAGCGAGCTGCCGGCGTTGAGCCACAACACGCCGGCGAAACCGACTGCGAGGCCTGCCCATTCGACGCGGGAGGGACGATCACCGCGGATCGCTGCGAACAATGCGATCCAGATCGGCGCCGACGCGACCGCGACTGCGGCGAGACCCGATGACACGCTCTGTTCGGCGATGCAGACCATGCCGTTGCCTAGACCGAGCAGCAGCACGCCCATCGCCAGCAGGGTCTTCCACTGGTTGCGCGTCGGCGCCGGCACACCGCGCAGGCGCAGCGCCGCGTACATCAGGCCACCGGCGACGATGAAACGCATGCCTGCCATCAGCAGCGGCGGATAGCCGCCTTCGAGGGCGAAGCGGATCGCGAGATAGGTCGACCCCCAGACGAGATAGACGGCCGCTAGCGCCAGCGCGATGGCCAGGACCGAGGCGGGACGCGACACCGGCGCGACGCTCATGGAGGTTCCGAAGAAAAAGACGACCGCGGATGCGGGAGCGGAATTCTACGCCCGCGCCCCGTTGCACGGCTGGAACGGTGGTGTTGCAGCGGTGCGGCAATCGGGAGAAGTACGAGGAGCTCTCGGAGCCCCTCTACTCCGTCATTCCGGCGAAAGCCGGAATCCATCTTGATCTTCGCGATGTCTTCGCCGCCCGCGAGCAGCCGAAAGCAAAATGGATTCCGGCTTTCGCCGGAATGACGGTATCGGGGTGCCGAAATCCCGTGCGGACGCCCCGACAAAAAAAAGCCGCCGCGATCATTCGCGGCGGCTTCGTCTTGAAACGTGTCAGCGGATCAGCGCGCCCAGCGGCCCGGCGCGGTCGACACCGGCAACACCGTCGCCGACAGATCGCGGTCGGCGTTGAGCAGACGCACCGCATCGGCCAGGATCGCCGCTGATTCGCGCAGCAGCGGATCCGGGCGTTCTTCGGCCGCCTTTTCCAGACGGTTCTGCTGGGCGATTGCACGCTCGTTGGCCTGCAGGCCGTCGTCGTCCGAATCCTCGGCCAGCGGATCGAGTTCCAGACCCAGCGCCCGACGCTCTTCCTGACGCACCTGGCGCTTCTCGGTCTGGCGGTCACGCTCGGCGCGACGCTCGGCCTCGTTGAGCGACACGAACTTCTTCTCGCGCTCGGCGCGGAATTCGGCGATGTCCTCGGCCCACCAGACGAATTCCTTGTCGGTCGCGACGCGCGTGTCGTGCAGCTGCTCGAGGCGCGGCAGCAGCGGCGCGAAATCGCCGTACTGGGTGTGCGGCACCGCGGCGATGCGCGTCCACGGCAGGGCGTTGTCGTAGGTGCTTTCGCCGAATTCGGTCGCATCGACCGTCACCGGGAAATGGATGTCCGGCTCGACGCCCTTGTTCTGCGTGCTGCTGCCGCCCGGCAGGAAGAACTGCGCGATCGTCAGCTTCACCTGGCCGAAGCGCTTGGTCTCGTTCGCCGGCCAGCGGTCGAGGTCGACCAGGTTCTGCACCGTGCCCTTGCCGAAGGTGGTTTCGCCGATGATCAGGCCGCGGCCGTAATCCTGGATGGCACCCGCAACGATTTCCGACGCCGACGCCGAACCGCGGTTGATCAGCACCGCCAGCGGACCGTCCCAGGCCACGCCCGGTTCGCGATCGCCCTGCACGCCGACACGGCCGCCGGATTCGCGCACCTGCACCACAGGGCCCTGGTCGATGAAGAGACCGGTCAGTTCGACCGCCTCGTTGAGCGAACCGCCACCGTTGTTGCGCAGATCAAGCACGACGCCATCGACCTTCTGCGTCTTGAACGCTTCGAGCAGGCGCGCGACGTCGCGCGTCGCCGACGCGTATTCGCCATCGCGGTTACGGCGGCCTTCGAAGTCCTGGTAGAACGCCGGCAGCTTGATCACGCCGATCTGCTTCTCGCGGCCGCCTTCGGTATCGGCCGGCAGCTTGAGCGTTTCGGCCTTGGCCGCCTGCTCTTCCAGACGCACGCGCGCACGGGTCAGCGTGATGCGCACCGGCTCGCTGTCGAGCGTGGCCTCGGCGGGAATGACGTCCAGGCGCACCTGCGTGTCCTTCGGACCCTTGATCTTGTCGACCACGTCGTCGATGCGCCAACCGATCACGTCTTCCATCGGGCCGTTGGTGCCTTGGCCGACGCCGACGATGCGATCGCCCGGCTTGAAGCGGTTGCTGATCGCAGCGGGACCGCCAGCGATGACCTCGCGGATCACCACCACGTCGTCCTGCTTCTGCAACTGCGCGCCGATGCCCTCGAGCGACAGCGACATGCTCTGGTTGAACAGACGCGCCGCACGCGGATTGAAGTAATCGGTATGGGGGTCGATCGAACCGGTGTAGGCGTTGAGGAAGCTGCTGAAGGCGTCTTCGTCGTTGAGCGCGGCGACCGTGTTCGCGGTGTTGAGGTAGCGACGGTCGAGCGTCTTGCGGATCTCGTCGTCGGCCTTGCCGGCGAGCTTCAAGCGCAGCCAGTCGTTGCGCACCGACTGGCGCCACAGGGCGTCGAGCTCGGTGGAATCGGCGGCCCACAGCGCGTCCTCGCGGTCGTATTCCCAGCGATCGCTGCCGCTGAAATCGAAGATGTCCTGCTTGAGCAGTTCGCGCGCGCCGGTGATGCGCTCGTTGACGCGCTGCTTGTAGAGCGCGAAGACCTCCAGCGCAGGAGCCACATCGCCGTCGCGGACGGCTGCGCCCATGCCTGCGCGCAGCGGTTCGAAGCGGGTGATGTCCTGCTGGGTGAAGAACAGCTTGCCGGCGTCGAGATTCTCGAAATAGCGGTCGAAGATCTCGCCCGACAGGCTCGCGTCGAGCGCGCGCGGCCGGTAGGCGTAGCGGCTGTCGGACAGCAATCCGTAGACGAGCTTCGATGCGGCCACCTGGTCGGCGTTCGGCGTCATCGGCACATTGGCGATGGCGTCGGGCCTGGCCATCAGCGCGAGCGGTACCGCCAGCGCGAGAGCGATCAGGGAGCCGGAAACGACGCGGGAAGCTTTCATGCAGGGTCCTGGATTGCGGATGCGGTCATCATGCGACATGCCTTCGAGCGTGTCGCGTGAACAGACGTGTCGACAGTGCCGAAAGTTGCACGTTGCATGCAATCGACTGTACGGAAACAGGATGAATCAACGCTGCGTTCATCGCGGCGTCAGTCGCAGGAGGCGGATCGGAAGTCCCGGCGAACACAGCCGGGGTTATCGATTATCCCGGACGCGCGTGACCTTCCGGAGACGGAGTGCCCAAGGGACAGGAAAAAGGGAACACGTCTGGAATGATCCATGACGCCCTGCCCTCACCCGACGCGCTTTGCGCGTCGACCTCTCCCAGAGGGAGAGGTGCAGCTCTTCTGCGGTGCCGAACTACAACGCGGGTCGGGCAGTATCCGAACCGGAATCAGGCAGCTACGCCGGCGTCCATCGCCTGCTGGTCGGCGTGGTACGACGAGCGCACCAGCGGGCCGGAGGCAACGTGGCTGAAACCCAGTGCCATGCCGTAATCCTCGAGCGCGCGGAACTCTTCGGGCGTCCAGTAACGCAGCACCGGATGGTGGTGCGCGCTGGGCTGCAGGTACTGGCCGATGGTGACCATCTCCACATCATGCGCACGCAGGTCACGCAGCGTGCCCTGCACCTGTTCCATGTTCTCGCCGAGGCCGAGCATGATGCCGGACTTGGTCGGCACGTCCGGATGCTGGGCCTTGAACTTCTTCAGCAGGTCGAGCGACCACTGGTAATCCGCGCCCGGGCGCACGTTGCGGTAGAGACCCGGCACCGTCTCGACGTTGTGGTTGAACACGTCGGGCGGGTTGGTCTTGAGGATCTCCAGCGCGCGCTCCATGCGGCCCTTGCCGCGGAAGTCGGGCGTCAGCACTTCGATGCGGATGTGCGGCGACTGCGCACGGACTTCGCGGATGCAGTCGACGAAATGCTGGGCACCGCCGTCGCGCAGATCGTCGCGGTCGACCGACGTGATCACGACGTACTTCAGGCCCATGTCGGCGATCGTGTTCGCGAGGTTCAGCGGCTCGCTCGCATCCGGCGGCTTGGGCCGGCCGTGGGCGACGTCGCAGAACGAACAGCGGCGCGTGCAGACCTCGCCGAGGATCATGAAGGTCGCGGTGCCGTGGCCGAAGCATTCATGGATATTCGGGCAGCTGGCTTCTTCGCAGACCGTGACCAGACGGTTCTCGCGCAGCTTCGCCTTCAGCGCGGCCACCGCGCCGTTGGACGGAATGCGCACGCGGATCCACGACGGCTTGCGCAGCACGGGCGCATCGGCGAACTGCACCGGCGAGCGCGCGATCTTATCGCCCGCCACCTGCTTGACGCCGGTCTGAAGCGACGCCGGCGGCGGGGTGGACACCACCTGCAGCGGGATCGATTTGTCGACGGAAGAGGACATGGCGGCCAGGACTGCGGGCGGAGGGTCATTGTAGGCCCCCGGTCCGGCACTGTCTTGCCAGGCGCCGGGGACGCTGCGTGTCATTCAGTGGGCCAGGCGCGTGAGCGGCAGAAATCGTCCGGACTGCAGAGCCCGCTGCCCGGTCCATTTTCCGCCAGCTTTTGACCCGTAGCACCACTACGGGCCTGCAAGCCGACGAAAATCTGGCCTAGCGCAGCAATTTTCGTCTCGAACATGTCCACCGCCCACGCGCCTACAACACCGGCGGCGGCCCCGCGGTCATCGACAGTCCGAACTGCGCGGCCAGATTCTCGAGCAGCATGGGTGCCACCGCGTCGGGCGAGGACGGCCCGCCGAGATCGCTCAACGACACCACCTGCAGGCCTTCGTAGCCGCAGGGATTGATGCGCTGGAAGGGTTCGAGATCCATTACGACGTTGAACGCCAGACCGTGGAAGGTGCAGCCGCGACGCACGCGGATGCCGAGCGCGGCGATCTTGGCGTCGTTGACGTAGACGCCCGGCGCGCCCTCGCGGCGCACGGCTTCGATGTTCCAGTCGCCGAGGGTGTCGATGATCGACTGTTCGATCCTGCAGACGTACTCGCGCACGCCGATCTTCAGCCGCGGCAGGTTCAGCAGCGGGTAGACCACGAGCTGGCCGGGGCCGTGATAGGTCACCTGCCCGCCGCGATCGACCTGCACCACCGGAATATCGCCGGGCGCGAGCACGTGTTCGGGCTTACCGGCCTGGCCGAGGGTGAACACCGGATCGTGCTCGACAACCCACAGCTCGTCCGTGCCGTTCGCGCCGCGCGCATCGGTGAAGCGCTGCATCGCGCGCCACACCGGCTTGTAGGGCTGCCGGCCGAGCTGACGAACAATCGCCGGCGTACTCACAGCACCCGCTCCATGACGCGCGCGCAGCCGAGTCCGCCGATGGGGACCGGCGCGCCGTGCAAAAAATCGCGCATCGCCGCGGCGACACGATCGCTGCGCGCGCTTTCGAGCAGCGCCAGCGCCTGGCTGTCGGTTTCGAGCCCCTCGAACTCAAGCGCTTCCCCGTCCAGCGGTGCCTCGCACCAGGCCATGTGCGAGCCGGGCAACAGCGGCGCGGTGCGTTCGGCGCGGACCATCAGACGTACCTCGCAGTGGCGTGGATCAGAGGCGATGCGCGCATACAGCGCATCGACCGCGGCAGCCGGGCCTTCGAGCAACTGCATGAACAGCCCGTCCTGCCACAGCAGCATGCCGCCGATGCCGTGACGCGCGTTGAAGGTGCGGGCCTGTAACAGCAGACGCGCCATGTCCGGCCCGGTGAACTCATGCAGCTGGCCGCTGCGATAGAGCAGCTGGCGGATCATGCGCGGCGTCCCGATCGATGTGTTACAGCGTCCACTTCACTTCGGGATGGTCGCGCAGGGCCGCGTGCGCGGCGTCGTACTGCTCGCGCGATTCGGCACGGATGCTGAGCTTGATCGACACGTACTTGCCGCCGCTCGACTCGCGCGCGGTGACGGTTTCGTGGAGCACGGCGATACCGGCTGCGGTCAGCAGGCGCGGGATCTCGGCATCGAGTCCGGCAGCGGCCGGCCCCATCGCGGTGATCTCGAAGACGCCAGGAAACTGGAAGCCGTGGTCGGGGTTGTCGGAGGAGATGTCCATCGCGGGATTATCGGGGCAGAGGTCGCCGAACCCAAGCGGTGGATACAGCAAATCCAATGACACCTCTCCTTCTGGGAGAGGTCGACGCGCGCAGCGCGTCGGGTGAGGGCCGGGGCAGTACGCGGACGGCTTCAACAGCACCCTAATCCGCCCTTCGGGCACCTTACCCCAGAGGGGGAAGGGTTTGACGAAGCACCCGCTCTTAGGCGTTCCACCACATCAGGAACTCGTGCCACAGGCGCTTGAAGAAACCGGCTTCTTCCACCGCTTCCAGCGCGACCAGCGGACGCTCGGCGATGACCTTGCCGTCGAGTTCGACGCGCACGGTGCCGATGGCCTGGCCCTTTTCGATCGGGGCTTCCAGCGTCTGCGGGATGTCCATCGACGGCTTGAGCTGCGCGTACTTGCCGCGCGGCATCGAGACCAGCATCGGCTCGGCGACGCCCAGCTGCACTTCGTTGGTCTTGCCCTTCCAGACCTTCTGCGTCGCGACGGCCTTGCCGGCGTCGTAGACGGCGTGGGTTTCGAAGAAGCGGAAGCCCCAGTTGAGCAGCGCCAGCGAATCGGTGGCGCGCTGTGTCTCGCTGGTCGAGCCCATGACCACCGAGATCAGACGCTGGTCGCCGCGCAGGGCCGACGCCATCAGGCAATAGCCGGCGCCGCTGTGGTGACCGGTCTTGATGCCGTCGACGCTGTCGTCGCGCCACAGCAGACGGTTGCGGTTGTGCTGGGTGATCGGCCCGACGGTGAATTCCTTGATCTTGTTGTGCGCGTATTCCTCAGGGAAGTCGCGCACCATCGCGCGGCCGAGAATCGCGAGGTCGCGCGCCGTCGAGTAATGCTCCGGGCCCGACAGGCCGGTCGCGTTCTCGAAGTGGCTGTTCTTCATGCCGATGCGCGCGGCGTAGGCGTTCATCAACTGGGCGAACGCTTCCTCGCTGCCGGCGACGTGCTCGGCCAGTGCGATCGCGGCGTCATTGCCGGACTGCACGACCATGCCGATTTCCATGTCCAGCAGTGGCGCACGCTGGTTGACCGGGAAACCGCTGTAGCTGCCGTCGGTACCCGCGCCGCCCTTGCGCCAGGCGTTCTCGCTCATCAGCACCTGGTCGTCAGGCTTGATCTTGCCGGCGGCGAGCTCGGCGGCGATCACATAGCTGGTCATCACCTTGGTGATGCTCGCCGGCTCGACGCGCTCGTCCGGATTGTCGCCCGCCAGCATCTGGCCGGTGGCGAAATCCATGACGATCCAGGCGGTGCCGGTAATGGTCGGCGGGGGCGGCGTCGGCAGGTCGTCGCTGAGCGCGGGCGCGGCGGCGGCAGGCGCGGCAGGCCGGGGCGCGGGCTGCGGCGTAGGCGCGGGATCCTGCGCGACGGCGATACCCACCGTGGCGGTGGCCAGCGCGGCCAGCAACATGCGCGAAACGACTACGGACACTTTCATGTAATGCACAACTCCGGGGAACCGGCCGCGTCGACCGGCGGTTGATGGACAGGATTCAATCGCGGACGACGGTGGGCGCGCCGAAGCCGAGGCCGGCGACGCGCGAGGACACTTCGGCGACCTGCGTCGCTTCGACCGGGCCCACGCGCAGGCGCCAGACCGGCTTGCCGGCGGCGGTGCCGTCCTGCAGCTGGGCCGCGGCGATACCGGCGCCGCGCAATGTAGCGAGCGCGCGTTCGGCGTTGGCGCGGGCGCCGAAGGCGGCGACCTGCAGGGTCACGCCGCCCAGGGCGGCAGCGGCGGTGCGCACGGGCGGAGGCATCGGCGTTGGTGCGGTCACGGCAGCCACTGCAACCGGTGCGGCGGCCGGCGTCGCAGCCGGTGTCGCTGCGGGCTGCGGATGCAGCGGCACCTGACGGCCGTTCTCGAGCTTGATGCCGCGCGAGGCGAGCCAGGCGTCGAAATCGTCCGCGGTCATGACCTTGCCGTTCTGATACATGTTGAAGCGACCGTTCGACGCGTCGCCCTGCGGTGCGGGCGCGGGGCGCTCGCCGGCCTGGGCACTGGCGATCGGCAGGGCCTCGACGATCGCGTCCATCGCGCTGGCGGCTGCCGTGGTCGTGGCTGCGGGCGCGACCGATGCGGTGGCGGTCGCGGGAACAACCGTCGGACGCGGCGCAGGCGCGCTGGCGACGGCGTCGTAATCGTTGCGGGCGTTCTCGCCCGGGCTCAAAGCGCGTACTTCGACGCGACCCGTGCCGGCAGGATGGATACCGATCTTCACCGCCGCGGCGTAGCTCAGATCGACGACGCGGCCTTCGTGAAACGGGCCGCGATCATTGACACGCACGACCACCGATTTGCCGGTATCGAGATTGGTCACGCGCGCGAAGCTCGGCAGCGGCAGCGACTTGTGCGCGGCGGTGAACGCGTACATGTCGTAGACCTCGCGGTTCGAGGTCAGGCGGCCGTGGAACTTGGCGCCGTAGTAGGACGCGGTGCCGGTCTCGGCGAATTCGCTGTGGTCGTCGAGCACGCGATAGCTCTTGCCCAGCACCTGGTAGGGGCTGCGGTTGCCGACCGGCGAACGCGGCAGATCGACGACCTCCGGCTCCGGAATCGCGTCGACGTTGGGCAGATAGTCGGGAAGGCTGTCAGGCACGCCCGGGCGGTACAGGCCGCCGGCGGTGTAATGGCCCCGGGTGTTCGGGTCTTCCTGCGCGGGCGCATACGGCGAGACGCCGCGTTGGCCCGATGCCGGCCGGTGCGTGCTGCCGCCGTGTGCCGGCGCCGAGACGGTACTGCCTGCGGCAGGCGCGGCGCCACGCTTTGCATTTCCCGCGCAGCCCGCCAGCAGGGCCACCGACGCCAGCGGCAGCAGCCATCGGATCACGGACCGACCCCGGCCCGGATCGCCTGTGCGAGCTGGTGCACCGACAGCGAGTACATCGGCGATCGGTTGTAGCGGGTGATCACGTAGAAGTTGCGATACGCCAGCCAGTACTCCATGCCGGCCTCGCCATCGAGCGACAGCAACGTCGCGCCTTCGCCGGTCGGCTGGCCGGGCGCCGGCGTGTAGCCGCGCTTCGCCAGATCAGACAGTGGATACACCGGATCCCAGTTCTCGGGCTTGAAGTCGGCCGCCGACGCAGCGCGCTGTGCGCGGGACACGACCGGGCCGCCACGCTGCCAGCCGTGCACGACGAAGTAATTGGCGATCGACGCAAAGACATCAGGCTTGTGGGTCAGCAAGTCGCGGCGGCCATCGCCGTCGCCATCCTTCGCCCACAGGCGATAGCTCGACGGCATGAACTGGCCCATGCCCATCGCGCCGGCGTAGCTGCCCTTGAGTTCCAGCACATCGAGCTGCGGCTCGGCCTTCTCCAGCGCGAACAGCTGCGCGAGTTCGCCGGCGAAGAACGGCGCACGCGGCGCGTAGTCGAAGGACAGCGTGTACAGCGCGTCGATCACCTTCCAGTTGCCGGTGATGCGGCCGTAGCTGGTTTCCACCCCGATGATCGCGACGATGTACTCGGCCGGCACGCCGGTGTCGGCGGCCACGCGATCAAGCGCGGCGCGGTTCTCGCGGTAGAACGCCACGCCGCCGTTGATGCGCGCGTCGTTGATGAAGATGGGTCGGTAGTCGCGCCACGGACGCACCGCTTCGGCCGGGCGGCTGATCGCGGTGAGGATCGCCTGCTGCACCTGCGCCTTCGACAGCACGCTGCGCACGTGCGCCGGATCGGCGCCGTAGGTCTGCACGGTGTAGTCGACGAAGTTCTCGACGCGCTGCGCGCGTGGGATCGCCGGATCGGTGACCGAGGTCGGCGCGACCGGGCGTTCGGGTGGCTGCGGCACCGGCGCCAGCAGGGCGCCTTCAGCGCGCGCAGGCTCGGGCAGCGGCGTCACCGCACCGTAGTCCTCGGCATGGCCATCGGACGGGTTAACGGGTGTCGCACACGCTGCCAATGCGAACGGCAGCGCGGCCACGGCGAGTCGGAAAAAAGGGCGTCGGCTCATCGGCGGCGAGGTTAGCACGCACGTGCGCGCGGCACGCAGCGTTGCGCGGGCGCAGTCAGGGCCGGTAAGGATTGAGATGTCGCTCAGCGGCGCCGCGTCGCACTCGCCTGCACGGCCATCACCACGCCGAAGCCGGCCAGCAGCGAGACCGCCGCCGTGCCGCCGAAACTCAGCAGCGGCATCGGCACGCCGACCACCGGCAGCAGGCCGGAAATCATGCCGCCGTTGACTATGACGTAGACGAACAGCGCGAGGCCCAGGCTGCCGACCAGCAACCGCGAGAATCCATCGCGCGCCTCGCTGGCGATCCACAGGCAGCGGCCGACGATGAACAGGTACAGGCCCAGCACGACGCTGACGCCCAGCCACCCGAATTCCTCGCTCAGCACCGCGAAGATGAAGTCGGTGGTGTGCTCGGGCACGTAATTGAGATGCGACTGCGAGCCATCGCCCCAGCCCTGCCCCGAGAAACCGCCGGAACCGATCGCGATCTTCGACTGGATGATGTTCCAGCCCGTGCCCAGCGGATCGGATTCGGGATCGAGGAAGGTCAGGATGCGGTCCTTCTGGTACTGCTGGAAATACCAGAACCACGCCGCCGGGGCGGCCACCGCGAACGCCGCGGCGCCGCCGATGAACCACCACCACGACAGCCCGGCCAGATACAGCGCGAACACGCCGCCCGAGGCCACCAGCACCGCGGTGCCCAGATCGGGCTGCAGCAGGATCAGGCCGGTCGGGAGACCGATGATCGCAGCGGTGATCGCGATCGTGCCCAGCCGCGGCGGCGTGGGCTGCTGGCCCAGCCACCAGGCCGCCATCATCGGAAGCGACAGCTTCATCAGCTCGGCCGGCTGCACGTAGAACACGCCGAGATTGAGCCAGTGCTGACCGCTGCGGCCGGTCCCCATGAACAGCACGGCGATCAGCGGCAGCAAGGATGCGACGTACGCAGCCGGGGTGAAACGACGCAGCTGCACGGCGGGAATGCGCGACAACACCCACATCGCACCGAGACCGATGACGAAACGGCTGCCCTGCGACGCGACCATCGCGACGTTCTGGTTGGTCGCGCTGTGCAGCACGGCGAGGCCGATGCACATCAGCGCGACCAGCGCGGCGAGCAGCGGCCAGTCCAGCGTGCGGGTGAAACGCTGAAGCATCTCCAGCAGCCAGCGCAGGATCACGTTCATGGCGTCGGCTCCGTCGGCGGTGCGGCGTTGTTCACAGGCGCAGGCGACGCGGTCGGCATCACGCCCGGGAACTTGCCGTTGGCATCGCGCGGCGCGGTGCGCACGCCGGCGACCACCGCTTCGAATGAGGGCTCGGGTGCGAGGTCGGCCTCGGGCACGATCGCGGCCACCGCGGCCGGTGCGCCGGTGGCGGCGTCGATTTCGACTTCAGGCATCTTGCCGAGCAGCCAGGCATCGAAGATGCGGCGCGCGATCGGTGCCGCCGTGCTGCCACCGTAGCCACCGTGTTCGACGGTGATCGCGACGGCGATCGTCGGGTTCTCGGCCGGCGCGTAGCCGACGAACAGCGCCTGATGGCGCAGGTGATACGGCAGGCTGCGCGGGTCCATGCTCGCGCTGCCGCGGCGACTCACGCGCTGCGCGGTACCGGTTTTGCCGGCCATGCGGTATTCGGCGCCGATCGCCATGCGCGTGCCGGTGCCGCGGCCGTGGATCGTGGTGACCATGCCTTCCTGCACCGCGCGCAGATGCGCCGGGTTGTCGGTGATCGACGTCGACGCCGGGCGCGGGACCAGACGCCACGGCGCGTCGAAACCGTCGCGGCGTTCGTTGGCCAGATGCAGCGTGTTGAGTTCCCCGCCATTGGCGATCGCCGCGGTGCCGCGCGCGAGCTGCAGCGCGGTCGCGATCCAGTAACCCTGACCGATGCCGGCGATCACCGTTTCGCCCGCGTACCAGGGCTCGCGCGTGCGCGATGCCTTGAAGCGCGGCGACGGCACGATGCCGGCGTTCTCGCCGAGCAGATCGATGCCGGTCGGCTGCCCGAAGCCGTAGCGCGTCATGTACTGGTCGAAACGCTCGATGCCCATCTCGTAGGCGAGCTGGTAGTAGTAGTAGTTCACCGAACGCGCGATCGAATCGCGCAGGTCGGTCCAGCCGGCACCGCGCGCGGCATCGCGATAGCCGCGGCGTTGCCCGGGAATGAAGAACTCGCCAGTCGAGAACACGCGCGATTCCGGCGTGCGCAGCCCGCTGTCGACACCGGCCAGCGCAACCAGCGGCTTGATCGTCGAACCCGGCGGGCCGCCGCCGAGCACGTTGCGGTTGAACAGCGGACGCGCGGGATCGTCCATCAGGCTGCGGTAGTCGTCATGCGAGATGCCGTTGACGAACAGGTTGGGATCGAAGCTCGGCAGGCTGACCATGCCGAGGATGTTGCCGGTCGCCGGTTCCACCGCGACCGCCGAGCCGTGCAGACCGCCGAAGGCCAGCACCATGGCCTGCTGCAGATCGGCGTCGACGCTCAGGCGCAGATCCGCGCCGGCGGTCGCCGGCAGCAGGCCGAGCCGGCGCAGCGCGCGTCCTTCGACATTCGTCTCGACCTGCTCGTAACCGATCTTGCCGCGCAGCGCCTCGTCGTAATACCGCTCCAGCCCCGTGCGTCCGGTCTGCGGATACAGCAGATGCGCCTGGCCGTAGCGCGTGACGTCGCTCTCGTCGGTGCGGCCGACGTACCCGACCACGTGCGCGAACAGATCGCCGTAGGGGTAGTAGCGGTTGAGATACGGCACCACTTCGACGCCGGGGAAACGCCAGCGGTCGAGCGCGAAGCGCGCCATCTCGTCCTCGCTGATGCGCAGCTTGAGCGTGACCGCGCGGAACCCGCGCTGCGCCTTGCGCTCGCGGTCGAAGCGCGCGATGTCGTCAGGCGACAGCGCGATGATCCGCGACAGCTCGCTGATCAGCTGACGCGTGTCGCCGGCTTCCTCCGGCGTGACTTCGAGGCGATACGCCTGTTCGTTCTCGGCCAGGATGCGGCCCTTGCGGTCGAGGATCAGCCCGCGCCCCGGCACCACCGGTCGCGGCTTGATGCGGTTGGCTTCCGAGCGCTTGGCGTAGATGTCGTGGTCGATGACTTGCAGCTTGAAATACCAGCCGGCGAGCACGCCCAGCGCGATCACGACGGCGCCGAATCCGATCACCGCACGCGTGCGGAACGCGGCGGCTTCGGTGGCGTTGTTGCGGATATCGGGACGGCGACCGCGTCTGGCCATGGCTCAGGTTTTACGCCCGAAGCGCAGTGCGTCCATGACGAGATACAGCGGCGCCCACAGCAGCATGCCGATCAGCGGCGCCAGCCAGTACGCCCACGGCAGCTGCGGCACGCCGAGCGCGACATGGATCGCTGCGCTGATGACGCGGTCGTTGAGCAGCAGGCCGCCGATCGCCAGCGCCTGCTGCGCGACCGGGAAGAAGCGCAGCTGCGAGCGGAAGCGCTGCAGGATGAAGGCCATCATGACCAGCCGCAGCGCCTGTTCGCCGAGCAGACCACCAAACGCGAGATCGGCGATCAGGCCCATCGAGAACGCGAAGCCCAGACCGGCGCGATCGGGATCCTCGATCACCCAGTAGGCGACGACGAGCGCCAGCCAAAATGGCCGGAACGGCTGCAGGCCCGGCGGCAGCGGCAGCAGGCCGAGCAGCAGCGCGACGAACAGGCTGGCCGGCAGGATCCAGGGATTGCGGCGACGGCTCATCGCTGCGGCGCCTGCGCGGGCGGTGTCGAGGGCGGTGTCGGTGTTTGCGTCGCCGGCGGCGCGTCAGCGGGTGACGTATCGCCGGTGTCGGGCGTCGTCGCTTCGGTGCCGCCGACCGGCGCTGCGGCCGCGTCGGCCTCGGCCTGCGCGCGCGCGGCCGCTTCGCGCTCGGCAGCGGCGGCTTCCAGATCGGCCGTTGTCACCGGCACCACCACATCGCGCAGCAGCAGCACGTCGCGACCGCGGTCGAGCTGCGCGGCCGGGGTCAGATCGCCGACCAGGAACGCGCGGCTGTCGTCGGGCTGCAGTTCGGTGATCGTGCCCACCGGAAAACCCGGCGGAAAGCGGCCGCCCAGACCCGAGGTCACCAGCGTGTCGCCGACTTCGACATCGGCCGACAGCGGCACGTTGCGCAGCGCCAGATGATCGGCGCGGCCGCTGCCGTAGGCGACCAGACGCACGCCGTTGCGGGCGATAATCACCGGCACCGCGTGCTCGAGATCGGTCACCAGCAGCACGGTCGAGGTCAGCGGCGTCACCGTGATGACCTGACCGAGCAGGCCGCCGGCATCGATGACGCTCTGGCCGACGCGCACGCCGTTGCGGCTGCCGGCATCGAGCAGCAGGCGCTGGCGCGTGGGGTCCTGGTCGACATCGAGGATCGGCGCCAGCTGCACGTCGAGACTGCCCTGCTCCACCGCGCCGAGCAGCGCGCGCAGCCGCGCATTCTCGACCGCTTCCACGCGCAGCCGCGCCTGGCCGGCGTTGAGCACCAGCAGTTCGTTGCGCAGGCGGCGGTTGTCTGCAGACAGCTGGGTACGTGTGGCGGCATCGTTGCGCATGCTGTCGCCGAGCCGCGACGGCAGACCCGCCAGCCACCACAACGGCTGCATCGCCACGCTGGCCTGCTGGCGGAACTGCGACAGCCAGCCGCCCTGATGATCACTGACCACCAGCGCACACGACAGCGCGAGATAGGCGAGCAGACGCAGCGTGCCGGCGACATCGCCGGGCCGGGGCGCGGGAGAGCTGGCGTAGGAGGACATCAGGGGCAGTCGCTCGGCGTCATCTCGGACGTGGGCTCAACAGTCGAAGGCCGCATTGTCGTCGCCCCGGCGAACGCTGGGGCCCATCTTGATCCTGGGAACAGGTCCCGGCCCGGACAGCCAGCCGCCGGTTGAACACCGGCGGGGCGACGGGTCTTGCGAACGCGGCGGCGCTTGAGGACATCGACGACGGGATGGCGACCAGAACTTCGCTCCGATCGCCGCTCCCGACGCCATCAGTCCGCGAAGAACTCGTTGCCGTGCAGGTCCAGCAGCTCCAGCGCACGACCGCCACCGCGGGCGACGCAGGTCAGCGGATCCTCGGCGACCTGCACGTGCAGGCCGGTGGCTTCGCTGATCAGACGGTCGAGGTCACGCAGCAGCGCACCACCACCGGTCAGCACGATGCCGCGCTCGGCCACGTCGGCGCACAGTTCCGGCGGCGTCTGCTCGAGCGCTTGCTTCACGGCTTCGACGATGCCCGACAGCGGCTCGCGCAGCGCGTCGAGCACTTCGTTGGAGCTGATCGTGACGATCTTCGGCACGCCCTCGGCGAGGTGACGGCCGGAGACTTCCATCTCCATCACCTCTTCCTGTGGATAGGCGCAGCCGATCGTGAGCTTGATGCGCTCGGCGGTGGATTCGCCGATCAGCATGCCGTGGTTGCGGCGCACGTAATTGATGATCGACTCGTCGAAGCGGTCGCCGCCGATGCGGGCCGACTGTGAGTAGACGATGCCATTGAGCGCGATCACCGCGACTTCCGTGGTGCCGCCGCCGATGTCGACGACCATTGAACCGCGCGCCTCGGTGACCGGCAGGCCGGCGCCGATCGCAGCCGCCATCGGCTCCTCGATCAGCGATACGTCACGCGCGCCGGCTTCCAGCGCCGAATCCTTGATGGCGCGCTTTTCCACCTGGGTGGAACCGGCCGGCACGCAGATCAGCACGCGAGGGCTCGGACGCAGGAACCGCGACTTGTGCACCTTCTTGATGAAGTACTTCAGCATCTCCTCGGTGTAGGTGAAATCGGCGATGACGCCGTCTTTCATCGGACGATGCGTGGTGATGTTGCCGGGCGTACGGCCGAGCATCTGCTTGGCTTCGGTGCCTACGGCGGCGACGACCTTCTGGCCGGCGCTCCGGTCCTGGCGCACGGCGACGACCGACGGCTCGTTGAGCACGATGCCCTGGCCGCGGACGAAGATGAGGGTATTTGCGGTGCCCAGGTCGATGGACAGGTCATTGGAGAAGAGACCGCGGAACTTCTTGAACATCGGGAGAGGGCGTCCGGCAGGGAGGCGAAACGAAGCGGATTAGCCTAGCAAAAAAGCGGCCTCCCCGCGGCCCCGGGGCACCCCCAGTTGCGCGCCCGGTAGGCCGCTGTTCCGGGTCCCTGCGGCGCGCCGCAGCGGCCTCCGCGCTGGCCTCCCGCCCCCTGCGCCGGTACCCTGTGCGGCCTTTCCGCGCGAGCTTCCGCCCGATGTCTGCACTGATCTGCGGCTCCCTGGCCTATGACACCATCATGGTGTTCCCCGACCAGTTCAAGAACCACATCCTGCCGGACAAGGTGCACATCCTGAACGTCTCGTTCCTGGTGCCGCGGATGCGTCGCGAGTTCGGCGGCTGCGCCGGCAACATCGCCTACAACCTGAAACTGCTCGGCGGCGACCCCATCCCGATGGGCACCGTGGGCCAGGACTTCGGCCCCTACCGCGAGTGGTTCGAAGAACACGGCATCAATCTGTCGCAGGTCCGCGAGATCCCCGACCTGTTCACGCCGCAGGCCTTCATCACCACCGATCTGGACAACAACCAGATCACCGCCTTCCACCCGGGCGCGATGATGCGCAGCCACGAGAACCACGTGAAAGACGTGCCGGGCGTGACCATCGGCCTCGTCGGCCCCGACGGCCGCGAAGGCATGCTGCAGAACGCGCAGGAGTTCTTTGACGGCAAGATTCCCTTCATCTTCGACCCCGGCCAGGCCATGCCCCTGTTCAACGGCGAAGAACTGCGCAACTTCATCGAGCTGGCCGACTACGTCGTCGTCAACGACTACGAGTCCAACCTGCTGCAGGAACGCACCGGCTGGGACGAGGCCGTCATCGCCGGCAAGGTGCGCGCCTACATCTGCACGCGCGGCCCCAAGGGCGTCGTCATCTACGCAGAAGGGCAGATCCACGACGTGCCGCCGGCGCACGAGCGTCGCGTGACCGATCCCACCGGCTGCGGCGACGCCTTCCGCGCCGGCCTGCTGTTCGGCATCGAAAAGGGCTGCGACTGGTTGACCATCGGCCGCATCGGCAACCTGATGGGCGCATTGAAAGTCGAACATCCCGGCACGCAGAACCAGCGTTTCGATTACGCCGAGTTCTCGCTGCAGTTCCGGCAGCAGTTCGGGTATGCGTTGGAGAGCAAGACGACTGTTTGAGTCGGGCGACATTGCGACGAGTGAAACAAGGGTGTCCTTCGGGGCGCCTTTTTTCTTGCTCGAAGCCGGCGACGTTCCGCCAGAGCCGTCATCTGAAGATCGGCGCTTGTGCCGACCTCCGACTATCTGCGTCACACCCCACTTTCGTCGCATAACACCGCTTGTCGGCTCCTGCCTGATAACCCAGTGGGCCGTGCGAACACGTGTGCTGGCACGCATGCGTCAATCCATTGATTCCATTCACAAGGCACCACTTTGCGACTGGCCCACACCCGACGCATACTCGGCGCAACACTCCGAATCCGGGGTCGAATACTAGTTAGGCGCTCATGGACTGGATTAGTCAAGCTGGAAGAAGAAGCCTGGAATGTCGTGATTGACGAGCTCATATGGCATCTTCGCGAGAACCGTATACCTCTTTCGATCCATAGACAGTTCTCGCCCGCTCGGGGCATCGAGTTCCGATTCAGTGATTTGGCAACTATGTTCTTTCCGATTGAAGGTCAGTTTCTTGAGGATCATTGGAATGAGGCAAGTCAGATCATTGCTCGGTTTCCGCAACTTCAAACAATCGAGCTACGGGATGGCGCCTAACAATTCATTCAAGCCGACGCCGCTTCGCGGCGCGGCTCAATTCAGGCGTTAGGTCGCATGATCAACTACTCATACGCTGATGCATGGAGCGATTATCGGCATCGCTCTCGTCTCTTCTGGCTTACTTGGGTAGTTGGATTTCTTGTTGCTGTGTCGTTGGCCTACCTGCTGTCGCTTTTCCTGGCACCAAGCTGGACGTTCTTGGGGATAGCAGTCAGCTGGATAGTCGCGTTCCTCTATGCCGCTATGCGCCTGCAACTCTTTCGTTGCCCGCGCTGCCGAGAGCGCTTCTTCAGTGGCGCTTTGTATTACTGGCCTCGCGCGCGCTTGCGTACATTGCGGCCTGCCAAAGTGGCAGCATTGACTTGGTCCGTGCTACCTATGCTGCCTAACAATTCATCCAAGCCGAACCCGCGTCGAGGGTCGGCTTAATCCAGGTGTTAGACATCATGCTCAATCCATTCGTGCACTTGGAGAAGAACCTCGGGCGGGCCGCTCTTCTCTTTATCGCTGCACTACTTGGAACGGCAGCCCTTACGCTTGCTCTCAATGAGCTTGGATACGGCACGAATCTCGCAGTTCTGCCGGTGCTTGCGACGATGCCATTCGTGGCCTGGTTCATGTCTAAGGCAGCATGTGCGCAAAGAAAGAGCCCATGGCTGTATGGCTTGGGATCTCTAGTTCCTCCTGTTGCTATTTATCTGTTCCTCTCGCTCAACGACCAAGACATGGCAATCAATCTGGCCAATCGAAGCGGAAAGTCCGATGCCTAAAAATTCATTCACGCCGACGCCGCTTCGCGGCGCGACTTAACTTAGGCGTTAGGGCCCACACCAACATGCGCCAAGTTCGGATAGCTATAGGGATGCTTCTCGCGATGGTCTTAGCCATCTTCGCGTTTCCTATTGCAGCATGTACGGCCTGGCTGGTTGGCGTTGATCCTGCTGGCGGATCCTGCCCGGGAGCTCTTGGGTTATTCGCTTGGTACGGAACAGCAGTAGTAGTGCCAGCCTCAGTATTATTCGGACTTCCACTACTTTTGCTTGCTCGTTGGCGCGGCTGGACAGGTTGGTGGCAAATTGGCCTGTGTGGCTTTGCCGTTGGCGTCCTTGCAGCCGTCAGCCTCGACCTGCTTGATAGCTTTATCGTCTGGTACAAGTTTGCATTGCTTTCTGCTCCGCTCGGATTTCTCGCCGGCCTTCTGTTCTGGCTGGTCGGCGTCTACCGCAACGTGGGTCCTGACAACTCATTCGAGCCAACGCCGCTTCGCGGCGCGGCTGAGTTCAGGCGCTAGATCGCATGGACAGCATCGCATCCCATCAAGCGCTAGTACTCTCTCTAATTCGCGCCCTCTGGGGCGAGGTCCACCCCGAACTGCGTCAAGCCTCCATCGAGGCCGATGAGAGCGCGTTCGTTGTTCGCCTCCGTTTTGAGTATGACGGTATAGCCATGGGTCCCGCGCAAGAGAGTTGCTCTTGCGCGGCAACCGAGGTAGCAGCGGACTTCGCCGCACCTTGGGAATTGGAAGAGCAACATGTGAGCGCTCCCTTTCCAAGCGCCCTGAATCCGCTCATTCATCTTGTCTACCGACGCTGGGAGCCCGATAGTGCGGCATAACAATTAATTCAAGCCGACGACGCTTCACGGCACGGCCTGATTCAGGCCTTAGGCCGCAAGGGGGAGCAATGCTAGGGCTCATAGATCTGATTCTGGATATTGGCGAGCTGCTCTGCTCGTGGCGACTGTATGTCGGCTTCGCGCTCACAGCGCTGGCTTGCTGGCTTGTTTTCTCTGTGATTCCCAATCACACAGCACAATGGGTCATCTGTATGCCACTTGGGCTTCTTGGTGTTTTTTTTAGCTTCCGCTGGCAAGTCCGCGCGGACTCAGACAAATAATGGCGTTCCAGGTTGCCGGCGTCGGCCAGCCGCCTAACAATTCATTCAAGACGATTCCGCTTCGCATTGCGGCTTAACTTGGGCGTTGGGAGGTGTGCCGAAATGAGCTTGACCGGTCGCGATGGGAACAACATGTCTCTGGCGGCGCTAGCAGCCATCGCGTCATTTATCGCCCTGTCCGCCATCTTTGGCTGCAGCATGTGGAATTACTATCGCGCTATTGACTGGCCCTATGCGGCATTCGCGGCCGTACGCATCTTGGCGATATCGATTGTCGTCGGGAGCATCGCGTACTGGTTCGGCCCTCGCAGGTCGCGTGCGGGGGCATTACTCTTTGGCGCTCTGATTGGTCCGATTGCTGGCGCGACGTATGTATACGCAGTGACCGCCTAACAATTCATTCGACCCAACGCCACTTCACGACATGACCTGATCAGGCGCCACCCTTTGAAAACCTTTCCGAGCGTTCGAGACGACGGGCATCTGGTCGGCTTCGAGGTCACCAGCAGCTGGCTGATCTTCGGACCACTCATTCGCCTTCTCCGCTCCGTCCCCGGCGTAACGGATGTGCGTCGCGTCTGGTTCAAGGACGATCGGATCGTCTTCAACTTTCATGGCTTACCGGCAGCCGTTAACGAGCCCTGGGGCGACAACAGCCGCTATTGGATTGGTTTGCAGGATCGGGTCGCCAACCCAGAAATCGATATCACTCCAATCCATGAAGCATTTGAGCGACATAATGGATTTGGGACGCTTACCTTCTGGCCGTTCGGCGGCTAACCGGTCATTGCTTGTACGCAGGACGATCAGAGGGCGCGCGGGCGCCGCTCCCTGAAATTAATGATTGCCGAGTTCTCTCAGCGTTTTCTCCGACGATTTGAACGCAGTGCCGGAGTTCCTTAGGACCTGCTCAAATTGGCTGCCACGCTTCGATCTGTCTGAATCAGGGCGAGAGTCGCGCTGGCGACGAGCTCGAAACTCTCTGAATTGAGTCCCCGTTATAGGGTCGACCCGAGTGTCCGGGTGCGCAGGTCCGCGGGCAATGTCTCAGATCATGCCCGGAGCGCTTCATGCATCCCACCATCGACGGTTACCGTGGCTACGCGCCGACTCCCGCCCAGGCCACACCGCCGGCCCAACCCGTCAGTGCAGCGAACGCGCAACCGGGCACGCCGGCGCACACGGCATCTGCATACGAAGCCTGGCAAGAAGCGCGCCAGGCTGTGGATGTCGCGCCGCCTCACTTCTATACCGCTGCGGCGAGCAACGCGGGGATTGCACGCGAGGCGTTCGAAGCTGCAATTCTGGCCGAACTCGACGCAACGCCGCCGTTCGTCGGGCCGGTGATCCCGGGCACATCGCAGTTGGAAGTCGCGGCGGCTCCGTTGCTGCAGCGGTATGAGGGCGATCCCGCTGCGGTAGAGATCGTGCACCGGGCGACCGAAGAACTGGCGCTGTTGCAGCCGCTCTCGCAACGACCCGAAGTCCAGGCCCTGCTTGACGAGGCATCCGCGCAATCAGATGCAGCAGCGGTGATGGATACGCTGTCGGCAGGGCTCGACGGATTGTCTGAGGAGGACCGACGCTATCTCACCACGAGTCCCGAGCTCGCGACCCTGATACGGGAACAGGTGGAACCCTGGGTGGCCGAACCCTATGCAGGCAAAGAGGGCGACGCACTGACCGGGCGCGAATCGGTCTGGGCGTCGAACGAATCTTCGGCGCGTTTACAGAGCTTGACCGACGGATTGCCACCGGATCTCGCGTATGCGGTGATCCAAGGCAACCTGGACACGATCGCGAACATTGCGCAGCTGCGACCGCAGTATCTGGGCAACCCGGCGGCGGCGGGCGGCGAGTCCTTCGGAAGGATTGCGGATGCAGTGGGCGCTCTCGGAGACACACCTGAAGGCAATCAGCTACGCACCGATATCGCGATCATGTTCACCTCCAACGGTGTGGACAGGGGTCAAGGTTATCCACTCGCGGTCGCACTGGGCCAGTCTGTCGAGAGCGGCGCGAGCCCGGGTTTGGCCCTGGAGATCATTTCGCAGCTGTCCCGGAACGGCGACCTCGAAACCGCCGCCGTGGCGACCGAGCAGCTTGTGTCTGCGGGCGAATCGATAGGGGACGATATCTCCAGCGATCTCGAGACCTATCAGGAAATGCTGGGCGAACTGGGCACATTGCTGCAGGACAATGAGGGCCTGCCGGCCGAAGCGACGAGTGCGGCCGTCGAAGCCTGGCTGGCGAACCAGGACGCCGACTGGCAGGCGGACTTTGCGCAGCTGGAAGGCAGGCTGATCGAACGGGCCGGACAGATGCGCGAGCTGCTGGCCGGCGTGAGCGGGTTACCCGACTCGCTGACCGGACCTGTCGACGGCGCGCTGCGCGACCTTTTCAACAGCGAGGCAGTGCTCAACGCAGTGAACCTCGCGGCCAGCCGCGACCGCTCGTTCCTCACCGGTCCTCAAGCAGACGCGATGATCGCTCTCGCGGATCCTGCACGCGCAGGCGCGGCCGGCGCGGACACGCTGCGCCAGATCGGCAATCACGCGATCCAACAGGAGGTCTCGCTGATCTTCGGCGACCTCGAACACGGCAACGCTGCCAGCGCCGCTGCGGCCCGATCGCAGCTTGACGCACTGGGCGATCGTGTTGCTGGCCTGTACGGCGGAGATGCCAATGCGTATCGCGCGGCGATCAGTTCGCTCGACGAGTTCGCGAATCTCCCCAGCAATGCATCAGCGGCGGCAGTCGAGAGCGCTGCTACACGTCTGGACAGCGCGCTCAACGGAATCGAGGGTTTCGGCACCGATACGGTCGCCGGTACTTTGCTGCGCTCGCTGGGCGTCGCCGCGGGTGTTCTCGCACTCAACAAGTACGCGAGCCAGGCGATCGACGACCCGACAGTCCGCGATCAGGTCGCGACACTGGGCGCGGCTGCCGGCCTGGGCAGCGCTGCTATCGCACTGCTGCAGCGTCCCGGCAGCGTGGACCTCTCCGCGGCAAGTGCGCTGGATGATGCGCGCGGCCGTCTTGGCCCCTTGGGCGCTGCGAATTGGGGCAAGGCTCTCGGCGTTTTCTCGTCGGTCGGCGACTTCGCTTATATGGCCGAGGCGATCGCCGAAGGAGATGGGCTCGAAGCCGGACTGCACGGTCTCGCGGGAGTGGGGACCATCGTGCTCTCGGTGGCCTCCGGACCGGTCGGTTGGGTGGTTGGCGGCACGATGATCGTGGCTTCCCTCTTCGGCCAAGCCAGTCTGGCGGAATTCGAAAGCGGCCAGGCCGCACGAGAATCATCAATCGAGTTCCTGACAGCGGCGGGCTTCGCACCCGACGTGGCCGAAGTACTCGCCGCGACGGGAGAAACCGAGGGCTTTGCTGCCAGAGCCGTTGTACCGTTGATCCTGGAATCGTCAGGCTTCGGCGGCTTGCCTGGGAGCAACGGTGAGCGTCTGACTCCGGAGCAGACCATGGATGCACTCAATGCGATGAGCGGTGATGCGGAGGCCATTGAGGATCTGCAGACATTCGTCAATAACCTGCGGCTCAGTTATTACTGATCATCACCACTCTGGGCTTCACTACGACTGCGCCAATTCGCTCACACAGCGGAGATGTCAGCCCAACTTTTCCGCACCCGCAATCCACGCATGAACGCATACGCAGTGATCAAACGATTGATCTTCATGGCTCTGCTTGCACTTCCGCTGGCCTCGCATGGGCAAAGCCTCACCCCGCACCAGTTGGTCGATCGCTTTTCCGAGACGCTGTCGACATCCGACTTTGAAGATGCGACCACCGCGCTTCTGCAGCAGAACGAATCGCTGGGATACGCGGCATACGACCTCGCCCATTGGCGGATGATGTTCAAGGACGAGTTCGGGCCCAAAGTCTCAGCGTTGGGCAGATTCCAGGGAATGGAGCTGATCCGCGAGCGCGAATACGCGCCGTCGTTCAAGCGCGCTGTCTATCTGCACAAGATGGCGGGTGGTTTCGTCTTCTGGCACATGACGTTCTATCGTGCGCCAGGAGGTTGGGTGATCTCGGGAATCGAGGTTACGAACGATCCGAAACAGTTGTCCGGATATCTGAAAGAAATCGAGTAGACCCCGAGTGACGCAAACACAAAGGGCGCCTTACGGCGCCCTGTTCCGGTGAAGCTGACCAGTCCGGGCATCAACGCAGGTTGACGAATCCTTCCGCATCCACGTTGCCGTTCGCGATCCGGCTGCGCATGTCCGCCGTGCTCAGGCCGGTGTCGAGCTGGAAGTGCGGGCGGTCGACGAAGGTCGTCCAGTTGCCGCCCCATTCCAGACCCATGTCGGTGCCGACGCGGCCGATGGCATCCCAGTCGGGGCTCCAGTTGATGCTGCCGTTCGGGCGCACTTCGACGACGTCGAAGGCGGTGGCGAAGTTGTGGTTGCTGTAGCCGCCGCGGGCATTGGTGACGATGTCGCCCGGCGTGGTACGGCCCTGGGCGTAGAGCGCGTCCTGCTCGGCGTAGGTGCGGAAGCCCTGGGTCACGCGCAGGGTGATGCCCAGTTCCTGTTCGACGCGATTGACGAACTCGGCGGCCTGGCCGCGCAGTTCGGGATGCAGGGTGGCGATGCGGGCATTGCTCGGGCCGTCGGCAACCTGGGCGACTTCACCCGGCGCGACAGGCTCGGTTGCCGGCGGCTTCTCGACCGCAGGCGCGCCGTTGAGCTGGGCCCAGGTGTTCTGGCCGACGACGCCGTCGACCTCGATGCCACGGCTCGCCTGGTAGCTGCGCACCGCACCCTCGGTGCGTGCGCCGAAGATGCCGTCGGCCGTGCCCGGGCTGAAGCCCGCAGCCGCCAGACGGGTCTGCAGATCGGTAACGGCGGGGCCGCGGTCGTTGCGTTCCAGCGTCGGCGTGGACGAGGCCGGTGCGTTCTGCTGCACGGGCGCGGTGCCCTCGGTGCGTGCGCCGCCGTTGAACGGCGTGCCCAGCAGGCCCTGCGCCTGCGCATCGGCGACGGCCGTGCGCGCTGCGGAAACGTCGGTGTTGTAGGTATTCGTCAGGCCCTTGTAGGCGCCCCAAGGCGAGAGGTTGGTGCCGTTGTTGGACAGTTCGAACGCGACGCGGGCATTGGTCTGCGGGTCGAACAGCTGCTCGTTCGAAGTCAGGCCGAAGGCCTCGCGGCGTTCGGGGCCCATCGCACCGATCATGTTGATCTGGGTCAGGCCATACGACTTGTCGCCGGTGGCGGCGTTGCCGTTGAACGCGGCTGGATCGCCGGTGGATTCGCGCATCGAGATGGCGACCATGCTCACCAGATTCTCGCCACGGAAGCCGGCCTCGTGGAACAGCTGGGCCAGCTGGGTGCGATCCAGCGGGCCGCCGGTGTAGGTGCTCTGGGTCGCATTCGCCGGTGCCGCGCCGTTGACGGAAGTCGCGTCGCTGCTCAGCGGCTTGGTGCCGGCGGGCAGTGCGATGGATTGGTCGGGATAGATGACGTCGGGATTGTTCACCTGCGGATTCGCCGCCAGCAGGCCTTCGAGGCTGACGCCGTGGGCCTTTGCGATCTCCGACAGCGTGTCGCCGCACTGCGCGGTGTAGGACTGCGTGGCCTCGCCGGGCGGCGGCAAGTCCTGCAGGCGGTTGCTGGTGTCGGATGACGAGAGGGCGTTGAGGCTCACGGCAGGCTCCTGGATCGGTCGGGCACATCCCCCGGATAACTGAAGTGTCCGGGCCTTCGGAGGCGCGCGACAGATGGGGGGTGCCCCAGCGTGCATGGGTCACAGTTCGGGTGCGGGTAGGTCGCGCCAGCCCTCCTAGGGTTGAAGCCCTCCCCCGTTCGCGGGGGAGGGCTGGGAGGGGGCAGACCCTCAGGTTTCGGCGAAACAAAACCGGGCGCTTGGGCATGGTCAGTGGTTTGTCACCGCGCGACCGGCTGCTTCGCCCCCATCCCACCCTTCCCCCGCGCGCGGGGAAGGGTGGGATGGGGGCGCGCGTGAAGTGCGAACCCATCCTCACCACACCGCGATCCGCTTCCCGATTGAATGCGCGGATGCCGCGACGCCGACCTGCCGACACCCCCGCCCCTCCACGCGATCTGACCCGCGGTGCGATCGGTCCGACGCTGTTCGCGTTCGCGCTGCCGATCCTGGGCGGCAACGTCATGCAGTCGCTCAACGGTTCGGTCAATGCGGTCTGGATCGGGCGTTTCCTCGGCGAGGGCGCGCTGGCGGCGATCGCCAATGCCAACAACATCCTGTTCTTGCTGCTGGGCGCGGTGTTCGGTGTCGGCATGGCGGCGACGATCCTGGTAGCGCAGGCGATCGGCCGCGACGATCTGCCCGGCGCCAAGCGCGTGATCGGTACCAGCGCGACGTTCTTCCTCACCGCGTCCGTGCTGGTCGCACTGGTCGGCCTGCCGCTGTCGCGCCACGTGCTGCTGTGGATGGGCACGCCGGCCGATGCGCTGCCGCATGCGGACGCCTATCTGAAACTGATCTTTCTCGCGGTGCCGTTCCTGTACGCGTTCGCATTTCTGTCGGCGATTCTGCGCGGCGCCGGCGATGCACGGACGCCGTTCCTGTTCCTGTTGCTGGTGGTCGCGCTCGACATCGTGCTGGTGCCGATGCTGATGCTCGGCGTCGGGCCGCTGCCGGCGATGGGCATGGCCGGCGCGGCGCTGGCGAGCCTGATCGCGAATGCGCTCGGTCTGACCGCCCTGCTCGCCTGGCTGCGGCACCGGAAACACCGCTTGTGGATCCATCGCACCGAGCGGCATCTCTACAAGCCCGACTGGACCATCGTGCGTGCGCTGCTGGCCAAGGGCCTGCCGATGGGCCTGCAGATGGTGATGCTGTCGGCGGCGATGATCGCGATGATTTCGATGGTCAACGCGCACGGCGTCGACACCACCGCGGGCTATGGCGCCGCGCTGCAGTTGTGGACCTATGTGCAGATGCCGGCGATGGCGATCGGCGCGGCCTGTTCGACAATGGCGGCGCAGAACGTCGGCGCCGGGCACTGGGATCGCGTATCGCGCATCGCCGCCACCGGCGTGGGCTTCAACGTGTTGATGACTGGCGCACTGATCGGTCTGTTGCTGCTGCTCGATCGCGCTGCGCTGTCGCTGTTCCTCGGCGAGGCCAGCGTCGCGCTGGAGACCGCGCGTCATCTCAACCGCATCGCGATCTGGTCGTTCCTGTTCTTCGGCGTGACCTTCGTGCTGTTCGGCGTGGTGCGCTCGACCGGCGCGGTCATGCCGCCGCTGGTGATCCTCGCGGTCACGCTATGGGGCGTGCGCGTGCCGTTCGCGACGCTGCTGCAGCCGACGCTCGGCGTGGATGCGATCTGGTGGAGTTTCCCGGCCAGCGCGCTGCTCGCGATGCTGCTGTCGATCGGCTACTACCGCTGGGGCGGCTGGCGCCGTGCACGCATGCTCGATGGCGCCGCGCGCGAACCGGTGGCAATGCCGGCGGAAGTGCCGGCGCAACCGCCGGCACCGCTGGCAAGTCTCGATCCGAACGACACGCAGGACGGGCGCCACCGCGCGCTTTGATGGCGTGGCAGCCGGCCCGTGCCTGAACCTGTGGACCGCGCTGCATTGACCTGTCTGCATCGCGACGGCATCTAGAACGTTCGAACGCGATGTTCTGCGTGCACCCGGACAGTCCCATGCGCACTCCACTTCTGCTGATGCTGTTGATCGCCACCGCGACAGCGCCCGCCTTCGCGCAGCAGCTGCGCAATCCTGCCGATCCACCGCCGCGTGCTGCGCCGGTGTTGCGTCAGGCGGAACCCTCGCCGCGCCTGCCCACGCATGTCGGCGCGAACGCGGCACGCGACGCTGCGCACGAACGCTGCGTGCAGGCCGCATCGCGCTCGATCCAGCCGACCAGCAATGCCCGCGTGGCGAGCGCACAACGTCGCGTCGCGGCGATCGAAACCCAGCGCGCCGCACGCGGCGGCGACGCGCGCGATCCCACGGATCAGAGCGGCCTGCGCGCGCAACGCGACGCGCAGCAGCGGGTGGCGACGCGGGAGCGGAATGCGGCGGGTCAACGGTTGTCGGTGGCGCAGGCGAATTGCCGCTAAGGCGTCGGCTTTGCGCTGATGTCTGTCGTATTCAAAACCTGCCGTGATCCCGGCGAAAACTAGAGGTGCTCTTTTACAGCCGAATGGCTGGTCATCCAGTGACTTCGGCTCTGCGTTGTGTCTGCCTGATCGCTTTGAATACCGGAAAGCGTAGGTCGCTGGATTCCGGCTTTCGCCGGAATGACGGCAGTTAATTTCCGGGGATCCACGAAGACCTCCGCCCCCGTCATTCCAGCGAAGGCTGGAATCCATTTTCGCGGTCGGCGGGAGATCACTCGCGATCGAAGACCCCGCGAATATCAAGATGGATGACCGGACATGCGTCCGTTGAAAGCCCAGCGTTCGCTGGAATGACGGAATGGCAGATCGGCGCGAACTTCAGCTGCTGATGCCCTGCGAGCCTTGCGATGACGCCGATTCCCGCGTCATCCCCACTTCGGCAACTTCGCCCGATCCAGCCCCGCCACTTCGAACACCGCCGTCCGCGTGCCACCCGCTTTCACCGGAAACTCGATCGACACCGTCTTCGCACCATCGAGCAGGCGCCACAGCGCGCGTTCGTCGTCGATGAACATCGCGATGGCTTCGTCGGTCTGCGGGCGGTTGGCGGCCATGCGGCGGGGTTCGCCGTCGTCGACGCGCACGTTGACGCGGCAGCTGGGAACGCAGTCGAAATCGCCGGCCTGCAGCACGAGGTAGCTGCTGCGACCCCAGGACGGGTGATCGCGGAAGATCAGCTGCACGCGTTTCGCACCGGTGCCGTCGACATCGATGTTGTCCTTGGCGTAGATCGCCGCCGACAGCTGTTCGCCACCTTCGACGTTCGCGGTGTTGTAGATCCACAGCGCCTGGGTGCGCGCGGTTTCGCGCAACGCTTCACCCTTGGCCGCGACGTCGTCGAACTTCGCGCGCACGCGCTCCGCGGCGGCGGTGTCGGGATAGCGGGCCAGCAGCACATCGGCCTGCGCCTTCGCCAGCGCCCAGTTCTCGACCGCGACAGCGGCTTCGAAATCGCGCTCGCCGGCTTCGGCCTGTGTTTCCGCAGCGGCGGCCTGGGCCTGCGCTTGTGCGGCGGCCTGGGCTTCGCGGTCCTGACAGGCGGTCAACGGCAACAACGCGGCGAGCAGTGCAGTGGCGAGCAGGTGTCGGGATGTCATGCGGGCGTTCCTCGTTCGATCAGCCAGTGCACCGCGTCGGCGACGTCGCGCGGTTGCTCCATCAGGGTCATGTGGCCGCTGCGGTCGAGCAGCACCTGACGCGCCTGCGGCATGCGCGCAGCGTACAGGGCCATCGCACTCGGATCGATCACTTCATCGTGTGCGCCCCAGATCAGCAAGGCAGGTTGTCGAATGTCGCCGGCAGCATCGCCGGGCGCGAACCGTTCGTCGCTGCGGCCGATGCGATCGAGCACCGATTGTTCGAACGCGGCCTCGTTGCGGCGATGGCGCACGAAGGCGATCGTGCCCGGCCAAGGCAGCGGCGGCCGCGCACTGCGCTCGTGGAACAGCACCGACAGGTACTGCTCCATCGACGCTGTGTCCTCGATGCCGAAGGGATTGCGACCGTCGAGCACGGCGAGACCGAAGGCGTTGTCCTCGAAGTGCACGCCGGCCGCATCGAGCAGACCGACGCGCGCGACGAGATCGGGATATTTCGCGGCGACCAGTGCGGCGATGCCGCCGCCCATCGAATGCCCCAGCAGCACGACCGGGCCTGCATCGAGATGCCGCAGAAACGCAGCGACGTGCGCGGCTTCGGCGACGAAGCCGTGGTCGGCATTCGCGATGCGTTCGCTGTCGCCCCAGCCAGGAAGGTCGGGCATCACGAGACGGAAGCGCGCATCGAGTTCGGGCACCAGCCGGTACCAGTTCTCCTTGCTGCCGGTGTAGCCGTGCAGCATCACCAGCGTCGGCGCGGTTGCATGAGTGCCCGCGCGTTCGGTCCAGCACCAGTGCAGGCCGTCGATGCGCGCGCGATGCACGGCCAGCCGCAAGCGTCGACGCTGGCGCCCGTATTCGGCGCGGATCAGCTGCCGCGGCTCGCGGAACAACACCCAGGCGAACGCGGCGATGCCGATGGCCGCAACGCACGCGGCCGCCACGAGGGCGGCCGCGAACGGATGGCTCAATGCCTGCATCGCCTCAGTTGGCGGGTGCCGGTGCTGGCGCCGCCGGATCGGCAGGCGCAGCCGCATCTGCCGCAGGCGTTTCAGCCGGTGCCGGCGCCGGTGCGGGCTTGGCCTCGTTGATCAGCTTCTCCACCGAACCGGTCGTGATCGGGTGATAGCCCGGACGCGCGGTTGCGAAGATCTGCTTCGCCAGCGCGAGACCCGGCTCGGTCTGCACCAGTGCGGTGTAGATCGGCATGATCAGCTTGCGACGGCCGACGCGCGCGGTGAACTCGGCCAGTGCCTCGTTCGCCTGCGTGTAGCCGCTGCGCACCGCCAGCGGATACCAGCGCATTGCGATCTCGCCGTTCTCCGTGCCGGTGAACTTGTAGGCCTCATCGAGCTGGGCCAGCTGTTCGACGGTCAGCGTCGGCGGCAGGCTTTCGAGGAAGTGCAGCCATTCCTGGGTCGACCACGCGTCGGTGATCTGACGCGGCGGCAGCTGCGCGCTGCCCAGCCACGCCAGACGCGCAGAATCGACGATGCCGAAGTTGCGCGACATCACCTGCGGCGCGTAGCCCGGAATGCCCGGCGCGTAGACCCATTCCTGGATCTCGGCCTCGGTCACGGTGTCGGGGAACTTGTCGAACAGATTCTCCTTGGCGTATGCGAGGAACTGCTCGGTGGTGATGCTCTGGAACGCGAAGTGGTCGAAGTAGCCGCGCAGGAACGCATCGAAGTTCTCGCGACCGAAGCGCTGCTCGAGGAACTGCAGGAACCACGCGCCTTTGTCGTAGGACACCGCGCTCAGCGCGTCGTCGGCATCGAGTGCGACATCCGGCTTGACCGCCAGCGCCTGCGTGGCTTCGGGCATCGACGCGATGTTCTCGCGCAGGGAGTTACGCGCGATCACGTACTCCATGTCGCTGACTTCCTTGCCGTACAGCGACTCGACGATGCGGTTCTCGACGTAGCTGGTGAAGCCTTCGTTGAGCCAGCCGTGCTTGGCGCTGGAGAAGGTCACCAGGTTGCCCGACCAGCTGTGCGCGAGCTCGTGCGCGATCAGCGAGACCAGCGACTTGTCGCCGACGATGACGGTCGGGGTGATGAACGACAGACGCGGGTTCTCCATCCCGCCGTAGGGGAACGACGGCGGCAGGATCAGCAGGTCGTAACGCTCCCAGCGGTACGGGCCGTAGAGCTGCTCGGTGGTCGCGATCATCTTCTCGGTATCGGCGAACTCCGCCACCGCGCGATCGATCATCGCCGGCTCGGCCCACACGCCGCTGCGGTTCGAGATTTCCTTGAACACCAGATCGCCGGCGGCGATCGCCATCAGGTACGACGGAATCTTCTGCGGCATCTTGAAGCTGTAGTCGCCATCACGCTGCGCGGCCGGATCATTGTCGGCGCTCATCAGCACCATGACGTCTGGGCGCGCGGTGACGTGCGCGGTGTAGGTGTAGCGGATCGCCGGCGTGTCCTGCAGTGGCACCCACGAACGCGCGTGGATCTGCTGCGACTGGCTGAACATGAAGGGCAACTGCTTGCCTTCGGTCATCTCCGGCGTGAGCCACTGCAGACCCGACGCGTCCGGCGAGGTCACGTAGGTCACGCGGACCTTGGCGTTGCGCGCGGGCGTTTCGATGGTGAGCTTGCTGCCGAGCGTCGCATCGGCCTGCGCCAGCGCGTACTGCAGCGGCTGCCACTGGCCGCCGGCGGCTTCGCCTTCGACCTTGGAGATCGTCAGATCGCGCGTGTCGAGCACCAGCTGCGTCGCGGCCTGGTCCTTCCACTGCAGCGTGTAGGTCGCGGTGCCGGCGATGGTCTTCGCATCGAAGTCCAGCGCGATGTCGAGCGCCAGGTCTTCGGTGACGACCTTGTCGGGCTCGGCGTAGGAATGCTCATCACGGTCGACGGCGGCAGGCGCAGGACCGGTCGCGGGGGTCACGGCGGTCTGTTCTCCGGATTCGCGCTGGCAACCAACGGCCAGCAGGGCGAGCAGCAGAGCCGGCAGGAACCGGCGGACATCCAGCTTCGATCGCATAAGGAAGTTTGGCAACGGACAGGGATGCACAGTCTAGCGCGGGGGGATGGCGGGCCTGTGGAGTGTGCGGAATCGCACACTCGTGCGGCTTCGGCTTCGGCTTCTGCTTCGGCTTTAGCTTCGGCTTCGGCTTCGGCTTCGGCTTCGGCTTCGGCTTTGGCTTTGGCTTCGGCTTTGGCTTTGCTTTTGGCTTTGGCTTTTGCTGCGGCTGTGGCTGTGGCTCCCATCTCTTGATCTGAATCGAGCCGTAGAGCGAGCCGAGCACCGGAGCCTGGCGTGGCCGAAGAGCAGCCCATGTCTGAGCGCAGCGAGTTTGGGCTGCGTGCCGCGTCAGGCGAGGCGCGCAGGGAACCGACGCGGCTTCATCGCGTCGGCTCGCGTCCGGCGAAGGGACCTTTTGGTTCCTTTTGGGTCCATCCAAAAGGGACTCGCACGCGCAGCGGGCGAAAGCCCTGTACTTGCTTATGCCTGTTCGCTCGTCGCTTTGCGACTTCGACGTTCGAGCAAAAGAAAGAATCAATCGCAGGAGCGAAGATCAAGTACAGGGCTTCCGCGCTGTCGCGCGGCTTACTTTTGTCTTGGCAAAAGTAAGCAAAACCGTCTTCGCCGGACGCGATCCGCCGCGATACAGCCGCGGCGGTCCCCTGCGCTTCTCGGACGACGGGGCACGCAGCCCAAACTCGCTGCGCTCAGACATGGGCTGCTCTACGACCCCGTCGTCCTGCGATGCTCGGCTCGCTCTACGGCTCGATTGACGTCGAGGGCGAACGGCAACAGCAACAGCCAAAACCGGAGCCAACACCGGAGCCAACACCGGAGCCGGAGCAAGATCCGGAGCGAAGAGAAAAATCAAAATGGATGACCGGACATGCGTCCGTTGAAAGCCCGGCGTTCGCTGGAATGACGGGCGTGCGGCTCAATGCGCAATTGGCTACGGGCAACAAGTAGTGCGGGCGGTGCGCCAAGCACAACGTCGAGAACCTGATTGCCCAAGAAAGCAGAAGGCCCGCTTTCGCGGGCCTTCAAAAGGAATCAGAGCAGAGCGTGCCTCAGACCACCGCCAACTGCCGTGCCTGCGCGCGGGTGCCGGTGTAGCCGTTCGCGCCGTAGGTGCCGGTCGATTCCGTGCGGCCCATGTGCCGCAGCGCCCAGTCGACTTCGCGGCGACGGCGCGACAGCAGCACGCTGTTCGCCTGGTTGAGGATGCGCAGGGCGGCGATGCGGTCGGCCACGGAAAGATCCGGCGGGGCGGCTTCGGCCTGGCGCAGGGCGCGGACCTTGGCTTCGGTAGAGGCCAGCAGCGCGACGACGTCGTTGTCGAGCAGCGCCTGGCGTTCCGCTTGCAGCGCGCCTTCAAGGGCGTCGAGGGCGCCGGACTGGATGACGGCGCTCATCGCGCGCCCTCCAGCTGGCGCTCCAGGCCCAGCATGCGGGTGGCGATGGTCGGGGCGTCGATGGCGTAGCTGCCGTCGGCGATCGCCGCCTTCAGTGCGTTCACGCGGGCCATGTCGATGCCCGCCGGTGCGGTGCCCAGTTCGCGTCCCATGGCCTGCAGTCCTTCGGCGTCGCCGGTCAGGATGACGCGGTCGACCGCCGGGGTCGCCGCGACGGGTTCGTTGCGCGGGGCGCCGGTGCGGCCGACGGACGACAGTGCGGTGGCTTCCGCCGCGCGGACCGCCGGAGGCGGTGCGTCGATCCTGTGGGTCATCGGGAGGCTCCTCGTTCTCGGTACGAACACGATAACGGCCACCCGCGGCGGAACTTGAGGCCCCGCGCGATGCGAAGTTGTGATGACACGTTCAGCTTCCGGAGATGGGGCTCAGAGGACGACCTCGACCACGCCGCTCTCCGGGGTCAGCCGGCCGCGGATCACCTTGTTCGAGCCGCTGTTCTGCACGGCGACCCGCTCGCCGACCCGCGCCGAGCCCAGCGCGACGCCGGGCACGCGAACTTCCACGCCGCCCGCGCGCGAGACCAGCACTACCGGATCGCCGCGCTTGACCGGCTGCCCGGCCTGCACGTCGTTGCCGGTCAGCACGCTGCCGGCGCCGAGACCGCGGGCCGGGATCCGGCCGGCGAGTTCGGCGGGATCGCTGAAGACCGCACCGTCCAGATGGCCGACCTCGCGGCGCTGCACACTCAGTTTCGATGGATCGATGGGTTCGCCGGCACGGACCGGGCCGGTGACGACGACCACGTCGGCCTCGCGGCGCAGCGTGACCGGGACATACAGACGCCAACCGGGCGCATCGCCGCAACGCACCTGGGCGATGCGGGGACTGGTGGCGACGGCTTCGAGCGGCTGGCTGCAGGCAGCGAGCCGCAGGCGTGAGTCGAGCCGGGCTTCGCCAGCGGCGTCCGGTCCGCCGATGGCCTGCAGGGCCGCGGCGCGGATGGCGTCGAGGGGCTGCGGGGCGGACTCGGCGAATGCGGGTGACGCGCACGCAAGCAATAGGGCGGCGGGCAGGCAGAAGGATCGGAGTCGGGCGCGCGGAGTGTCCATGCGCGGGAGAGGTGCAAGGGATGTGCCGGCGCTGGTCCGTCTCGTCCTCATCTGCCGTCATTCCGGCGTCGGCCGGAGTCCAGTGACGTGGTCTGTAGAGCCCGAAACGCTGGATTGCTGACGGCTGAAAGCCGAGGCGCTGGATCCCGGCCTTCGCCGGGATGACGAAAGTGAAACGCGGGGAACGCCGGTTGCACGGACCCTGGATGCGTCACGGCACGCGCGTATTGATCACGGCCGCGACAGAAACCCGACACCCCCAGTCCCGACATCAACAACGCGCGCCCACTCCAACCCGTCATGTCGCTGCAAGCCCGTCGCACCGCCTCTGGCACGCGGCTTGCCTGATCGGAACGACACCCCGCCCATTGGAGGGCAGCATGGCCGACTTCCTAGGCATCCACGGCACCGCGCTCGCAGTCCGCGAGCAGCGTCTGCAGTTGCTGGCCGCCAACATCGCCAACGCCGACACGCCGCATTACAAGGCGCAGGACCTCGATTTTAACGGGGCCCTCAATGCCGCCCTGGCGGCGCAGCGCGGCGGGCCGCTGGAACAGGGCAATGCGATCTCCACCGCGGCGACCAACGCGCATTACCTGCGGCCGAGCAGCCAGCCCAGCCTGGACGGCAACACCGTCGACGGCGACCGCGAGAACGCGGCGTTCGCGCAGGCCTCTCTCGAGTACCGCGCCTCGCTGTCGTTCGTCGAAGCCAAGGTGCGCGGCATGTTGACCGCGATCACCGGCCAGTAAGGACCGCATCCATGAGCAATCTGCCGATCTTCGACGTCGCCGGTTCGGCGATGAACGCCCAGTCGGTGCGACTGAGCACCGTCGCCTCGAACATGGCCAATGCCGATTCGGTGTCGGGCGATCCCAACACCGTCTACCGCGCCAAGCAGCCGATCTTCACCACCGAGCAGGTCGGGAACAATCCGGCGTTGCAGGGCGTGCGCGCCACGCAGGTGCTCGACAGCCAGGCGCAGCCGATCAAGCGCTACGAGCCGGGCCATCCGCTGGCCGACGGCAACGGCTACGTCTACGCGCCGGACATCGATCCGGTGGCGCAGATGGTCGATCTGATTTCCGCCTCGCGCAGCTACCAGGCGAACGTCGAGGTCTTCAACAGCGCGAAGGAAACCGCGCTGGCCACGTTGAACATGGGCCGCTGACGGCCCGCCCCTTCGAGACCGCCACCATGGCCACCGTCGACACCAGTACCCTCGCAGGCCTCGGCCTCACGCCGAAGCAGACCACCGCCGAGAAATCGACCGGCGCGCTGGGCCAGGCGAATTTCCTGCTGCTGATGACCGAGCAGCTGAAGAACCAGGATCCGCTCAAGCCGCTCGACAGCCAGCAGTTCCTCGGCCAGCTGGCGCAGTTCTCCACCGTGCAGGGCATCGACCAGATGCAGACGGCGATGGGTTCGATGGCCAGCGTCATGGAGTCCGACCAGACCCTGCGCGCGGCCAGCCTCGTCGGCCACGACGCACTGGTGGAAACCTCGAAGGTGCAGCTGGCGGCCGGTGCGCCGCTCAGTGGCGAAATCCAGGCGACCCGCGCCGGTGCGCAGACGATCGAGATCGTCGATTCAGGCGGCACCACGGTGCGCCGCATGACCGTGCAGGCCTCCGCCGCCGGCGCAACCGCGTTCGACTGGGATGGCCTGACCGATGCCGGCACTCCGGCCGCGGGCGGCACTTACACGATCAAGGCGGTCGCGGGCAGCGCCGCCGACGGTGCCGGCACGGGCGAAGCCCTGTCGGTGCGCGTGAAGGCGAAGGTGGAGAGCGTCTCCATCGAGGCCAGCGGCCTGACGTTGAACATGGCCGGCATCGGCAGCCACTCGCTCGCCGCCGTCCGTCGCATCGGCTGACCGCCGCTTCCTCCTCCTCAATCCGTACCCGACTCTTCCGGAGAATCCCGATGAGCTTCCGTATTTCCCTGAGCGGCATGAACACCGCCTCGTCCGATCTGAGCGTCACCTCGCACAATATCGCCAACGCCAACACGATCGGCTTCAAGCAGAGCCGCGCCGAGTTCGGCGACGTGTTCGCGGTCTCGCCGTATGGCCTGGCCAAGAACGCCGTCGGCGCCGGCTCGCGCCTGCAGCGCGTGGCCCAGCAGTTCAACCAGGGCAACATCGACTTCACCGGCCAGGCGCTGGACATGGGCGTGTCGGGCCAGGGCTTCTTCACCCTGTCCAACAACGGCCAGACGGTCTACTCGCGCGCCGGCAACTTCACCACCGACAACACCGGCTTCGTGGTGAATCCGTCGGGCCAGCGCCTGCAGGTCTATGCGCCCACCGGCGACGGCCGCAGCTTCAACACCGGCAAGCTCAACGATCTGCAGCTGGCGACCGGCGATGCGCCGCCGAAGGTCAGCACCAAGGTCAACGTGGGCGTGACCCTGCCGGGCAACGCGACCGCGCCGACCAACACCCCATTCGACGCGACCGATCCGACCACCTACAGCCACACCACGTCGGTAACGGTCTTCGACTCGCTGGGCGCCTCGCACTCGCAGTCGCTGTACTTCACCAAGACCGCCAACGACAACGAGTGGACGGTGCAGACCCAGATCGACGGCGTGAACGTCGGCACCCCGCAGACCCTGCAGTACTCCGACACCGGCGCGCTGATCTCGCCGGCCGGCGGCAACATCGCCCTGCCCGCCCACACCCCGCCGGGCGGCGCCGGTCCGATGACGCTGGCGCTGGAACTGGGCAACTCGGTGCAGTACGGCCAGAAGTTCGCCGTGTCGGAGCTGACCCAGGACGGCTACGCCACCGGCAGCCTGTCGGGCATCTCGGTCTCGGCCGAAGGCGTGGTCCAGGCGAGCTACAGCAACGGCGTTTCCAAGCCGCTCGGCCAGGTCGCACTGACCATGTTCGCCAACCCGCAGGGCCTGCAGCAGGCCGGCGACAACGCATTCTCCGAAACCTTCGAATCCGGCCAGCCACTGCGCGGCGCCGCCGGCACCTCGCAGTTCGGCCTGGTCCAGGGCGGCGCGCTGGAAGCCTCGAACGTCGACCTGACCGAACAGCTGGTCAGCATGATCACCGCCCAGCGCAACTTCCAGGCGAACGCGCAGATGATCCAGACGCAGGACCAGATCACGCAGACGGTGATCAATCTGCGTTGATAAGCGCAAGCGCCCGTCGCCGCGCGGCGGGCGGTTTCACTTCGCATTGGCTTGCTTTTTTGCTGTGTTGCTCCAGTCCTTCCCCCTCTGGGGGAAGGTGCCCCGAAGGGGCGGATGAGGGTGCTCTTTTTGATCTCAATCGAGCCGTAGAGCGAGCCGAGCATCGCAGGGCGGCGGGGTCGAAGAGCAGCCCATGTCTGAGCGCAGCGAGTTTGGGCTGCGTGCCCCGTCGTCCGAGAAGCGCAGGGGACCGCCGCGGCTGTATCGCGGCGGATCGCGTCCGGCGAAGGGGGTTTTTGGTTCCCTTTTTGGCCCGTCAAAAAGGAACTCGCACGCGTAGCGGGCGAAAGCTCTGTACTTGCCTGGGCTTCTTCGCTTGTCGCTTTGCGACTTTGATTTTGGAAAGAATCAACCGCAGGAGCGAAGATCAAGTACAGGGCTTCCGCGCTGTCGCGCGGCTTACTTTTGTCTTGGCAAAAGTAAGCAAAACCGTCTTCGCCGGACACGAGCCGATGCGATACAGCCGCATCGGTGCCCTCCGCTCCTCGCCTGACGCGGCACGCAGCCCAAACTCGCTGCGCTCAAACATGGGCTGCTCTTCGGCCACGCCAGGCTCCGGTGCTCGGCTCGCTCTACGGCTCGATTCGAGATCAAGGGCAACGGCCGAAGCAAAGGCAAAGGCAACCGCAGAGCCGGAGCCAGAACCAGAGCCGAGCAACGGCATCCCTCACCCGACGCGCTGTGCGCGTCGACCTCTCCCAGAGGGAGAGGTGCTTGGCTTCAGCGAGGCAGGAAACGCGCCGAGTAGAGCGCCGTTACTGGCGAACAGGAGCGAACACCCAAGGCCCGGCGCGCCCCGCGGCACAGCCCTTGCACGTCCAGTTCCATGGACAAAGCCCTCTACATCGCGATGACCGGCGCCAGCGCCTCGCTGCGCGCGCAGGCGAACGTCGCCCACAACCTCGCCAACGTCGACACCGTCGGCTTCCGTGCGACCTTGAGCGCCACGACTGCGATGCCGGTCACAGGCGACGGTTTGTCGTCGCGGGTGGCCACGGCCGAGCGCGTGGTCGGGGTGAGCAATGCGACCGGGGCGCTCAGCACGACGGGCAGTCCGCTGGATGTCGCGCTTAATGCCGATCGCTGGTTCGCGGTGCAGGACCCCACCGGCGGCACCGCGTACACCCGCGCCGGCGATCTGCGGGTCAGCCAGAACGGTCTGCTGACCACCGGCACCGGGCTGCAGCTGCTCGATGCGGGCGGTCAGCCGATGGCGATTCCGCCCAACGACGGCATGGAGATCGGCGCCGACGGCACCGTGTCGGTGATTCCGCAGGGTTCGCCGCGTTCGTCGATGACCCAGGTCGGCCGGCTGCAGGTGGTCGAGACCACGACCGCCGATCTCGTGCGCGGCGAGGACGGCCTGCTGCGCGCGAGCGCGGCCCGTCCGGCGCCGGTGCCGGCCGCGGGTGCGGTGCTGCAGAACGGTGTGCTGGAGAGCAGCAACGTCGATGCGACCGGTGCGCTGGTGTCGATGATCCAGCTCTCGCGCCAGTTCGAGATGCAGGTACGCGTCTTGCAGGCCGGAGACGAGTCCGCGCGTTCGGCCAATTCACTGCTGTCCTCGCGCTGATCCCATCTTTCAGGAATAGACCGCCATGACCACACAGGCACTCTGGATCGCCAAGACCGGCCTCGACGCGCAGCAGACGCGCATGGCGGTCATTTCCAACAATCTGGCCAACGTCAACACGACCGGCTTCAAGCGCGACCGCGCGAATTTCGAAGACCTGCTGTACCAGGTGCAGCGTCAGCCCGGCGGTGCGTCGTCGGAGCAGACCACGCTGCCCAGCGGCATGGCGACCGGCACCGGCGTGCGCGTGGCGACGACCGCGAAGTCCTTCGTGCAGGGCAACCTGTCGCAGACCGGCAACGCGATGGACGTGGCGATCAACGGCCGCGGTTTCTTCGAGGTGCTGATGCCCGACGGCAGCAGCGCCTACACCCGCGACGGCGCGTTCCAGATGAACGCCGAAGGCGAAGTGGTGACCAACGAAGGCTATCCGGTACAGCCGGGTCTGCAGGTGCCGGAAGGCACGCAGAGCATCACCATCGCCAGCGACGGCACGATCAGCGTGCAGCTCGCGGGGCAGAGCGAATCGACCCAGATCGGTTCACTGACCCTCACCGATTTCGTGAATCCGACCGGCCTGCAATCGCTGGGCGGCAACCTCTACACCGAGACCAGCGCCTCGGGCCCGGCACAGACCGGCGCACCTGGCGAGAGCGGTGCGGGCCTGCTGATCCAGGGCTCGCTGGAAAGCTCGAACGTCAACACCGTCGAAGAACTGGTGTCGATGATCGAAACGCAGCGCGCGTACGAGACCAACGCCAAGGCGATCTCGACCGTCGACCAGATGCTCGGCTACCTCAACAACAACCTGTGATCGCGACCATGCGCCTGCTGCTTCCCACTCTCGTGCTCGCCGCACTGCCGTTGTCGGGCTGCGCGAGTTTCGTCGGCGACGTGGTGCCGTTCCCGCAGCATCCAGCCGCGGCGACGGCCGCCTACGGACCGCGTGCGGCGTACGTGCAGCCGGTATCGGGCGATGGCGGCGGTTCGATCTTCGCCGGCGCCACCGATGGCAGCGGCAATCCGGGTATCCGCCTGTTCCAGGACAACAAGGCGCGCGAGGTCGGCGACCTGCTGACCGTCGTGCTGGTCGAGAGCACCAGCGCGCGCAGCAATGCGCAGACCGGCATCAGCAAGAATTCGACGATCGGCATGGGCGCGCCCACGCTGTTCGGCCAGAACGTCACGCTCAACGGCCGCAACGTGCTCGAAGCCGAAGTGGAAGCCAAGCGCGGCTTCAACGGCCAGGGCAACTCGACGCAGAGCAATGCGCTCGCCGGCAACATCACCGTGACCGTCATCGAACGTCTGCCCAACGGCAACCTGCGCGTCGCCGGCGAGAAGCAGGTGCGCCTCAACCAGGGCGACGAACTGGTGCAGGTGCAGGGCATCGTGCGTCCGTCTGACGTCGGCCCCGACAACCGCGTGACCTCCGACCGCGTCGGCGACGCCCGCATCGTCTACGGCGGCCGCGGCGCGATGGCGCGCTCGAACGCGATGGGCTGGCTCGGTCGCTTCTTCAATTCCGCCGCTGCGCCCTATTGAGGCCTGCCGACATGTCTTCCGTTTCCGCGACTTTCATCTCACGCGCCATCACGTTCAGCGCCGCACTGCTGGGCACGCTGGTGCTCGCACTGCCCGCCGCGCCGGTGCACGCCGAACGCGTCAAGGACCTGGCGCAGGTCGCCGGCGTGCGTGGCAATCCACTGGTCGGCTACGGCCTCGTCGTCGGTCTCGACGGCAGCGGTGACCGCACCTCGCAGACGCCTTTCACCGTGCAGAGTCTCAAGACGATGCTCGACCAGCTGGGCGTGACGATTCCGCCGGGCGTGAATCCGCAGCTCAAGAACGTCGCCGCGGTCGCGATCCAGGCGGAGCTGCCGCCGTACGCGAAGCCGGGCCAGACGATCGACGTCACCGTGTCGTCGATCGGCAACGCCGGTTCGCTGCGTGGTGGCGCGTTGTTGATGGCACCACTGCGCGGCGCCGACGGGCAGATCTACGCGATCGCGCAGGGCACGCTGGTCGTCAGCGGTTTCGGCGCGGCAGGCCGCGACGGTTCACGCATCTCGGTCAACGCCCCCAATGGCGGCAGCATTCCCAACGGCGCGATCGTCGAGCGCGCGGTGCCGGGCAACGCCCAGAGCGCCGATGGCACGGTGACGCTCAACCTGCACCAGTTCGACTACACCACCGCCTCGCGCATCGTCGAGGCGGTGAACCGCAACTTCGGCATCGGCACCGCGCAGGCGATCGATGGCGTGACCATCGAGATCACCCCGCCGGCGATGGATCGCATCGGCTTTCTTGCCCAGCTCGAATCGCTGGACGTGAGCCCGGGCACCGCCGCGGCCAAGGTCGTCGTCAATGCGCGCACTGGCACCGTCGTCATGGGTGGCATGGTCGTCGTGCTGCCGGCCGCGGTGTCGCACGGCTCGCTGACGGTGTCGGTCGTCGAAGGCGCGGCGATCAGCCAGCCCGAAGCGTTCTCGCGCGGCGGCCAGACCGTGGTGGTGCCGCAGTCGACGGTCAGCGCGACCGCCGACGGCGGCAAGATGTTCATGTTCCAGGGCGGCACTTCGCTGGAATCGATCGTGCGTGCGGTGAATGCGGTGGGCGCGGCGCCGGGCGATCTGGTCGCGATCCTCGAAGCGCTCAAGCGCGCCGGCGCCCTGCGCGCCGAGCTCGAGATCATCTGACGCCTCCGCCATGCGCATCGCTGCCGCCACCGCCATGCCGCTGGATGCCGCTGCGACACCGTCGCAGCCGCGCATCCGCGAAGCCGCGCGCGAACTGGAAACGCAGTTCGCGCACATGCTGGTGAAGTCGATGCGCAGCACGACGTCGGGCGATCCACTCGGCGGCGACAACAGCACCTATCGCGACATGTACGACCAGCAGCTCGCGCGTGAGATCACCAAAGGCAAGGGCCTCGGCCTGGCCTCGCAGATCGAGCGCCAGCTGCAGCGCAGCACCGGCGAAGCCGTCGACGAGGTGCCGCTGGATACGCGTCTGCCCGGCACCACCGGCGCACCTGCACTGCCGCTCGCGCAGCCGCCTGCGGGCATGACGTTGGGCCTGCGCCCGGCGGGTGAACTCTCGAACCCCGGCGGCAGCGCGATGCCGACTGCCGCGCCCGGCGGCACGCTGTCGCTCGCGTCCACGCGCAGCGGCGTGTCGCTGCAGGCGCTGCCGATGCCCGCGATGCCCGCACCGCCGTCCGATACCGGCTTCGATACCGGCATCACGCTCGATGCCAGCAGCCCCGAAGCCTTCGTGCAGTCGATCTGGCCGCACGCGCAGAAGGCTGCGGCCGAACTCGGCGTGCCGGCAAAGGCACTCGTCGCGCAGGCCGCGCTCGAGACCGGCTGGGGCCGCCGTCTGGCCGGGGAGAAGGGCGTGAACTCGAACAATCTGTTCGGCATCAAGGCCGGCAGCCGCTGGTCGGGCGAGAGCGTCAAGACCGGTACCCACGAATACGTCAACGGCGTGCGCCAGACCGAGCAGGCGCGCTTCCGCGCCTACGGCTCGCCCGCCGAAAGCTTCGCGGATTACACGCGCCTGATCGGCAACGACCGCTATGCCGCCGCGCGCGGCACCGGCGAGGACGTGCATCGATTCGCAACTGCGCTGCAGCGCGCCGGCTACGCCACCGATCCGCGCTACGCCGCCAAGCTCACCGCGATCGCCAACGGCCCCACGATCAGCAACGCGATCGCCGGCATGGAACAGCGCGGCCTGCCCGCCTACGACACCGGCGTGCGCTACGCCGGTGCGATGCCCGCGCCCGGCACACGTCTTGCAGCGCAGTCGATGGGCGAACCCGATGTCGCCCTGCTCGCCTCGCTCGGCAACCGCAGGTCGACCGGGCCGCGGTACTAAAGGATTCCGATGACCGGCATGCTCTCCACTGGCAGTTCCGCCCTCCTCGCGTTCCAGCGCGCGCTGGGCACGATCAGCCACAACGTCGCGAACTCCACCACCGAGGGCTACAGCCGCCAGCGTGTGGACATGGCCGCGCGCGCGGGCACGCCGCAGGCCGGTGGCGGCTACATCGGCCAGGGCGTCGATGTCGCGCGCCTCCAGCGTCTCGCCGATGGCCTGGTGTTCGGCCGCCAGATCGACAGCAGCGGCGAGGTCGGTCGACTGGCCAGCCTGTCGTCGATGGCGACGCGCGTGGACAGCCTGTTCTCCGACGGCTCGACCGGTCTGTCGCAGCCGTTCAATGCATTCTTCAATGCCAGTCGCGGCGTTGCTGCCGATCCCACATCCACGACGGCGCGCAGTGCGCTGCTGGCTGCGGCGCAGGCGCTGACCACGCGCTGGAATTCGCTCGACACGCAGCTGTCGACGATCGAAGCCGAAACCAATGCCAGCCTGACCGGCAAGATCGGCGACGCCAACCAGCTGATGCGCGAGATCGCCGACCTCAACAAGGCGATTGCCGCGAGCGGCCCGTCGGCCACGCCGGACATGCTCGATGCGCGCGACCTGCGCGTGGGCAAGCTCGCCAACCTCACCGGCGCCAGCGTCATCAAGGCCGACGACGGCTCGCTCAACGTGTTCACCCTCGGCGGCCAGCCGCTGGTGCTCGGCGCCAAGGCGTCGACGCTGACCACGCTGCAGGATCCGTATCAGCCCGACCGAATGCAGCTGGGCCTCGACACCGGCAACGGCACGCCGGTGCGATTGGCCGACAGCAATGTCTCCGGATCGCTCGGCGGCCTGCTCGAGTTCCGTGGCCGCGTGCTCGATCCGGCGCGCAACGAGCTGGGCCGTCTCGCCACCGTCTTCGCGACCGAGTTCAACGCCGCGCAGCGCGCGGGCGTGGACTACAACGGCGATGTCGGCGCCGACCTCTTCACCTTCTCGCCGCCGCGCATCGCCGGCAACGCGGCGAACACCGGCTCGGCCGCGTTCCAGACCGGCATCGCCGATGCGGGCGCGCTGAAGGGCCAGGACCTGACCCTGCGCTTCGACGGCAGCAGCTGGACCGCGCAGCGCAGCGATGGCGCGCCGGTCGCGATGACCGGCAGCGGCACCGCGGCCGATCCCTTCGTGGTCGAGGGCGTGTCGCTGGTGATGAGTGGCAGCGCGGCCGCCGGCGATCGTTTCGCGTTGCGCCCGACCGCCGACGCGGCCGGCAGTCTGAAACTCGCGTTCAACGACCCGGCGAAGATCGCCGCCGCCAGCGCGATGACGTCGACCAGCGATCTCGGCAATCTGGGGAACGCGCGCGTCGCCTCGACCAGCGTGACCAATGCCTCAGCCTTCGCCGGCTTCAACGGCGCGAGCATCGAATTCCTCGACAGCACCCAGTACACGGTCGACGGCGCCGGTCCGTTCACGTGGACGCCGGGCAGCCCGATCAGCGATCCCGACGGCGCGTGGTCGATCACGCTCGCCGGCACGCCGTCGCCCGGCGACGGCTTCACCCTCGGCCGCACACCGGCGCGCTCTTCGAGCAACGCCAATGCACTCGTGTTCTCCGGCCTCGATACCGCGGGCACGCTCAATGGCGGCACGGTCTCGCTGACCGTCGGCCTGAGCGAACTCGTCGCCAAGGCCGGCGTCGAAGCGCGCCATGCCTCGCTCGGACTCGAAGCGCAGCAGGCGATCGATGCGCAGGTCACCGCCGAGCGCGAATCGGTCAGCGGCGTCAACCTCGACGAGGAAGCCACCAATCTCATGAAGTACCAGCAGGCCTACCAGGCGGCGGCGCAGGTCCTCAAGACCGCCGACACGCTGTTCCAGACCCTGCTGGTCTCGGTCAGTCGATAAGGGCCTGCCATGACACTCCGCCTGTCCACCGCCGGCATCCATCAGCAGGGCCTGTCGGCGCTGCTGCGTCAGCAGTCGAACGTCGCGCGCGCGCAGCTCGAACTGACCACGCAGCAGAAACTCATCAACGGCGCCGACAATCCGTCGGGCATGGCGAACGCCAAGCGCCTCGAACACGCGCTGTCGACGCTGGAACAACAGGACAAGGACTCGGCGCTGATCGAACACCGCCTGCGCACGCAGGAGCAGGCGCTGACCGATGTCGGCACGCAGCTCGATCGTGCGCGGCAGCTGACGGTGCAGGCCGGCAACGGCGCGCTGTCGGATGCCGATCGCGCCTCGATCGCCGGCGAACTGCGGCAGATCAAGGACGCGATCATCGCGATCGGCAATCGCGACGATGGCACCGGAAATCGCCTGTTCGCGGGATCGCGCGACGGCGTGTCGCCGTTCGTCGTCGATGCGAATGGCGGTGTCAGCTACATCGGCGACGACGGCCGCAATCAGGTCGAAGTCGCGCCGGGTCTGCGCGTCGGCGATACCGATCCCGGCAGCGACCTGTTCCTGCGCATCCGCACCGGCGACGGCCTGAGCCGCACGACCGCGGGCGCCGGCAACACCGGCAGCGGCGTGATCGGCAGTGGCGCGGTCACCAACACCGCGACCTGGGGCGGCCGCAGTCTGACCGTGCACTTCACCGCGCCCGATGCCTACGAGCTTCGCGACAATGCCGGCGGCGTGGTCGCCAGCGGGCCGTACGTCGCAGGCACGTCGATCTCCGCCGCCGGCATCCAGATGACGCTCAGCGGCGCGCCTGCGGCCGGTGACACGTTCACGATCGCGAAGGCACCGACGCAGGACGTGTTCGCGACGATCGAAACCCTGGCCGACGCACTCGACGCGCCGGCGATCACGGCTGCCGAGAAAGCCACGCGACAGAACGCGATCCAGGCCGCACTCGGCGACATCAGCAGCGCACAGGATCACTTCCTGTCCGCACGCAGCGACACCGGCACGCGCCTCGCCGCACTCGACGACGCGAAGGACGGTCGCGGCGCCTACGGTATAGGCTTGGAAACGATGCTGTCGAACCTGCGCGACGTCGATCCGACGGAGGCCGCGAGTCGTCTCGCATTGCAGTCGACTGCACTCGAAGCCGCGCAACGCACGCTGATCAAGGTGCAGCAGATGTCGATCTTCGATCTGCTGTAACGCGGCGTCTACCCTCACCCCAACCCCTCTCCCAGAGGGAGAGGGGCTCGGTATCGCGCGCGTTTGCTTCGTAGCCCCTCTCTCTTTGGAAGAGGGGTTCGGATATCGCGAGCGTTTGCTTCGTAGTCCCTCTCCCTCTGGGAGAGGGGTTGGGGTGAGGGCTGACGCTCAAGCGAACCCCGACTTCCCGCCCCAAGTCGTCGCGAGCCACAGGCATCGCCACGGTGGACTTCGCTGCGCTCTACCCATCCTACGCAGCGTCAACGCGCACGACGCACGCCTGCGTCCAATCGAACGCGCGCGCATCAGCTGCAACGACGCCCGCCTATCACCTTCCCCGCTCCGACAACAGCCTTTCCAGCCGATCGCCGAAAAATATTTCGCGATCCGCCCTAAAGGATCCCCCGGGGGTGCCGTTATCCATGTCAGCAGCGGCGAGGGCCAATCCCGGCCAACACCCTGCGGAACCGGCAAGGCCCCTCGTCGCCGCCGGACCCAACCTCCAGGAGAGCTTCCATGTCCCAAGTCATCAACACCAACGTGATGTCGCTCAACGCCCAGCGCAACCTGAGCGCGTCCGGCAACGATCTCGCCACCTCCCTGCAGCGCCTGTCCTCGGGCCTGCGCATCAACAGCGCCAAGGACGACGCCGCCGGCCTCGCGATCTCGCAGCGCATGACCAGCCAGATCCGCGGCATGGACCAGGCCGCACGCAACGCCAACGACGGCATCTCGCTGGCGCAGACCGCCGAAGGCGCGCTGACCTCGATCGGCGACAACCTGCAGCGCATCCGTGAGCTGGCCGTGCAGGCCGCCAACGGCACCAACAGCGACACCGACAAAACCGCGTTGCAGGCCGAAGCGACCCAGCTGAGCTCGGAAATCGCGCGCGTTCTCGAGAACACCAAGTTCAACGACACCAAGCTGTTCGCGACCACCGGTACGGGTGCCAGCGAAGTGACGATCCAGGTCGGCGCCAATGCAACCGAGAACGACCAGATCAAGATCAGCCTGTCGAACCTCGCGACGCTTTTCGGGGCGGCCAACACCGCTGCAGTGGCTGGCACGCCGGGTAGTCCTGCTATTCCGGCCGTTCCGGCTGATCCGGACGCAACTCCGCCGGTGGTTGGATCGGATGCGGTAGATGCCGTGGACGCAGTTCCGGGCACGCCTGGCGGCATCAACATTCTCGACGCCGGCACCATCGGTGCCAACAATGTGCTGACCGCGGTCGACGGCTACCTGGCTTCGGTCAACTCCACCCGCGCCGACCTCGGCGCCGTGCAGAACCGCTTCAGCTCGGTCGTCTCCAACCTGTCGGTGAACTCCGAGAATCTGTCGGCCGCCCGCAGCCGCATCCAGGACGCGGACTTCGCCAAGGAATCGGCTGCGCTGACCCGCAACCAAATCCTGCAGCAGGCCGGTACCGCGATGCTGGCCCAGGCCAACCAGAGCTCGCAGAACGTTCTCAGCCTGATCCGCTGATCGCAACACCGGGGCGTGGCGTTCTCGCCACGCCCTGTTCCGCTGCGGCTTCGATGCCGCGGCCGCAGCGGAACAGGGCGACACGACTCGATCCGTCTCATCTTCATCGCCAGACAGGGCCGTCATGACCACAGACTTCGACATCGCCATGCAGCAGACCGGTCGCCCGGCGCGCGCAGGCGTGTCGCGGGCTGGAGGCCATCGCTGATGGCCGGCCTGGGCACCGTTGGATCCGGCCTCGATCCGGCGACGACAGCGCAGCAACTGGTCGCCGCCGAGCGTGCGGTCGCGGACAACCGTCTCGCGCGGACCGAAACCAAGATCAAGTCCGAGGTGTCCGCAGTCGCGACACTTCGCTCTGCAATGTCGGCCCTGCAGTCCGCGATCCGCACGCTGTCGACACCTGCCTCTTCGCAACCGCGTACCGTGGGCCTGTCGACCACAGGCGCGTTCACTGCGTCTGCCGCGTCTGGCGCCCCGTCCGGCCAGTTCCAGGTCGAAGTGAAGCAACTTGCCAGCGCGCAGAAGCTCGCATCGGGGCCGCTCGATACTGAAGCAGCCAAAGCAGTCGGCACCGGCACGCTGTCGATCTCCGCCGGCACGCACCAGTTCGACATCGAGATCGTCGATGGCAAGAACTCGCTGGCCGACATCCGCGATGCGATCAATGCGAAGGCGGCCGGCAAAGGTGTGCAGGCCACGCTGGTCAACGGTGATGGCGGTGCGCGCCTGGTTCTGGGCGCGGTCGACAGCGGCAAGGCAAATGAGATCACGGTCAGTGCGAGCGGCGGCGACGGTGGCCTCGCGAAGCTGACCTACGACGGCACCGGCACCGGCACAGGTGTCATGACGCAACTGGTTGCCGCGGAGGATGCGGTGATCGTTCTCGACGGCATCATCCGCACTAGCGCCTCCAACACCATCACCGATCTGTTGCCCGGCATCAGCTTCACCCTGACCGAAGCGAAGCCGGGCACTTCTGTGCAGATGACTGTCGGCATCGACACCGCGGCCCAGCTGGCATCGGTGAAGACGTTCGTCGAGAAATACAACGCCGCGCTGTCGACGATCACCAGCCTGACGTCCTACAACGAAACCACGAAGACCGCTGCAGCGCTCAACGGCGACGCGATGGTCCGCGGGATGACGCGCCAGCTGCGCGATATGGTCGGCAGCGATGTTACCCAGCTCAAAGCCATGGGGATCGAGATCGCAAAGGACGGCAAGTTGACGCTGAAGGAGGCCGACTTCACCGCGGCGGTCGCCAAAGATCCCGCAGTCGTGGGCAAGGTGTTCGGCGCCGGCGATACGCTCGGCACCAGAATCAACAAGCAGATGACCGATCTGCTCGCGTTCGACGGTCCGCTCAAGACCCGCGACGAAAGCCTGACCCAGCGCACCAAGAACCTGACCCAGCAGCGCGACGCACTTGACCGGCGCATGTCGTTGGCCGAGGCGCGCTACAAGGCGCAGTTCATCGCGCTGGACACGCTGGTGACCAAGCTCCAGAGCAGCAGCAACTTCCTGACCCAGCAACTCTCGTCCTCGACGAGTGCCTCGTGAGAATGAATATGCACGCGCGCAATCTCGCCAACCAGTACAAGCAGACCGGCGCCGCCAGTGCGGCGCTCGATGCCAGCCCGCACCAGCTGATCGCGATCATGCTGTCGACCGCGCGCGAGCGCATCCGTCTGGCGCTGGCCTGCCTGGAACGTGGCGACGTGCCGCGCAAGGCGCATGCGATCACCGATGCCTGCGCGATCATCGGCGGCCTCAACAGCTCGTTGAATCTCGAAGCCGGCGGCGAGATCGCCGATGGACTCTCGGCGCTGTACGACTACTGCCAGCGTCGCCTGCTCGAAGCCAACCTCAACAACGATGCCTCGCCGCTGCGCGAGATCGATGACATCCTCGGCGACATCGAAGGCGCCTGGCGCCAGATCGCACCCAAGGACTGAACGATGTCGTCCCAGCCGCCCGCGCTCGATCGCGTACCCGACCTGCCGGTCAAGGATGTCCGCGCGGCGATCGCCGCCGAAGACTGGGACACCGCTGCGGCGCTGCTCGATTCGCATCACGGCGAGATCGTGTTCGCGCTGGCCAAGGTCGATCTGAAGGTCGTCGCGCGCCAGCCCTGGCTGGACCTGCTGGCCGCGCATGGCGTACTGATCGAGGAACTGCGCGGCGCCCGCGATGCGGCTTCTGAAGAACTCGCGCGTCTGGGTCATGGACGCCGCGGCGCCAACGCCTGGCTGCGGGCACTCGCATGAGTGCGGTCGATCTTCCGACGCTGACGCCGGAGCAGGCGCACGAGGCGCTGTTCGGCGACATCCTCACCTTGCACGAAACGCGCTCGGCAACCTTCCTGCCCGGCGCGCTGGACGACGCCAGCCGCGATCGTCTGGCGCTGCAGGGCGAAGCCCTGCTACGCGGCCTCGCGGTCATCGACGACGGAGCGCCGCGTGTCGAGGATCCCGAGCATCCGGCCGATCCCGCGCTGCTGCGGCTCGAAGCCAAGCTCGATGTGTTGACCCTGCTGATGACCGGCTTCGCCGCCGCGCAAGGCGCACTCGACGCGCCCGTGGGCCTGGTGTGGTCGGCGCGGGGCGCCGAGGTGCAGGTGCGCGGCGCGTTCGCGGTCGGCACCGAAGGCACGTTCCGTATGTCGGCCAGCGACTGGTTGCCGACGCCGCTGATGGTGCCGGCGACGGTCATCGCGAGCGCCGCCGGCGACGGCGAGGTCACGCGTGTCTGGTTGTGCTTCGGACCGCTGTCGCCCTCGCTGTCGGACGCGCTCGAACGCCACGTGTTCCGCATCCATCGCCGCGAGGTTGCGGAGATTCGCCGACGTTGATCGCACTCCGCACGTGATGTCCAGCCTGTCGCACGGTCTTGATCTTCGTTAAGGTACAGACCGGGGGACACAAGGAGTGGGGTCACGGACGTGATTCGGGTACTGATTTGCGACGACCATGCGCTGGTGCGCGCGGGCGTACGCCGTCTGCTCGAGGCAATGGACGGCGTCGAAGTGGTGGGAGAGTCCGGCAACGCCGACGACGCGGTCATGCGCGCGCGTCAGACGCTGCCCGACATCGTGGTCCTCGATCTCTCGTTGAAGGGCCGCAGCGGATTCGATGCGCTGGCCGAACTGCGGCTGGCCGTGCCCGAGAGCCAGGTCGTGATCCTGTCGATGCACGAAGACGTGCTGCACGTCCGCGAAGCGCTGTCGCGCGGCGCGCTCTGTTACGTGGTCAAGGATGCGCCGCCGGCGGAGCTGGAAATTGCCCTGCGCGCCGCGTCCGCCGGCCGCACCTTCCTCAGTCCGCAGGTCTCCGCGCCACAGCTGCGCAGCTATCGCGCCGAGCGGGCGCCGGGCGATGTCGAAAACCTGCCGCGACGGCAGCGCGAGATCCTCAACGCCCTCGGCGCCGGCCGCAGCACCAAGCAGATCGCCGCCGATCTGGCGATCAGCATCAAGACCGTCGAAACCCACCGCTCGCGGATGATGGAAGCGCTCGGGTGCCGGAATGCCGGCGAACTGCTGCGCATCGCGATGCGGCACCACGATCGGCCCTGAGAGGCACCAAAGCGCGTTTGCGGCCGGGTCGAGCCCAGCGAAACCCATCGCGCGGCGCCTGCAGATCGATGGCGTCGGAAACGCGTCGTTGCGACGGGTGTTTCTCACCTAACCAAGCCGATTTCCAGGCGTCAGCACCGGCGTTTCGCCGGGCTTCGCTGCGCTAAACCCATCCTCCGGGCGGGTTGCAGGCGGGCCACCCCTACATGGAGTCCCGCGGCACGCGTCTTGCCAGATGCGTCCGTCAATTCGAACTGCACGCGAAAAGCGCCGAAAACCCGACTTGTGATCGCCATCACACGTGACGCGCCGCGTCATTCCGCGTCACTTCACATGGTTTTCACGTCATTTTCACGACACAAAGTCAGGGCCGCCCCTACACACCTACAGGTACGCCCTGAATAGGCGCCGGGTTTGCCCCGATTCGTGCGCCGACATCCCGACTTCACGATATCTCCACTGGCTGACGGGGTGTCGGCCGAGGGGATTCGAAGTGATCAAGGGCACTCTTCGCGCCGGGATGGCGCAAGGCGTCAATCTGACGCCGCAACTCCTCCAGTCCATCCGCCTGCTGCAGCTGACCTCGCAGCAGCTGGCCACCGAACTCCAGCAGACCCTCGAGCGCAATCCGCTGCTCGAACAGGACGAGCCGGAGCTGGACACCGAGACCCCCGAATCCGATATCGCCGGCTTCGAAGCCGCGGCCTGGGACGAACTGCCCGAGCCGGCCTTCCTGTCGGGCATGGGCAGCAACGGCAGCGCCGGCGGTTTCGATGACGACGCCACCGCGCGCATCGCCGACGGCGAGTCCACCGACATGCGCCAGCGCCTGCTCGCGCGCCTCGCGCTGGACTGGGCTGCCAAGGATCTGCCGCTGGCCGCGTTCTGGCTTGATCGCTGCGACGACAACGGCTACCTCGAGCAGTCGCTCGTCGAGCTGCTGGCCGAAGGCGAGACCGAATTCCCGGGCCGTGGCGACGATCTGAACATCGCGCGCCAGCGTCTGCTGCACGGCGAATGGCCGGGCATGGCCGCGAGCGATCCGACCGAGTGCCTGTCCGCGCAGCTGCGCGTGCTCGCCCCCTCCGACGCCCGTTCGCTGGCGCTGCGCATCCTCGCCGATCACGTCGGCCTGCTGGCCGCGCACGACGATGCCGCGCTCGCCGCCGCGCTGTCGGTGGATGTCACCGCGGTGCGCGATGCCGTCGCCCTGATCCTGTCGCTGCGCGCGCATCCGGTCGAAGCACCGGCGTCGATCGAGGACAGCCACATCATTCCCGACGTCGTCACCTGGCACGCCGGTGGCGCCTGGCGCGTCGCGCTGGGCCGTCACACCACGCCGCGCGTGCGCATCAGCGCGCACTGCGAGCGCGCGCTCGCCGGCAGCGACCACAGCGTGCTGCGCGGTCTGCTCGACGAGGCCCGCTGGCTGGTCCGCGGCCTGGCGATGCGCAACGACACCCTGTTCCGCACCGCGCAGCTGCTGGTCGAGCGTCAGCGCGGTTTTCTCGAACAGGGCGACGAGGCGATCCTGCCGCTGACCCTGCGCGAAGTCGCCGATGCGATCGGCGTGCACGAATCCACCGTCTCGCGAATCGTCGCCGGCAAGTACATCCAGACCCCGCGCGGCACGATCGAACTCAAGCGCCTGTTCGCGGTGCGCCTGGAAGGCGCCGACGTGTCGGGCAGCGCGGTCCGCGCGATGGTCAAGCGCCTGATCGACGATGAGCCGCGCCATGCGCCGCTGGCCGACGACGTCATCGCCGGCATCCTCGCCCGCCAGGGCGTGCGCATCGCCCGCCGCACCGTCGCCAAGTATCGCGACCAGCTGTCGATCGGTCCCGCCAAGGCCCGCCACTCCAACCGTCCCGTCGTCGCCCTGCAGGTCGCTGCCTGATGAACACCGCCCGCATCCTCGTGATCGAACAGGACATGGAGCGCGCCGAGCGCGTCGCCACGCTGCTCGAGTTCATGGAGTACACGCCGCGCATCGTCGCCGGCCTCGAGGACCTGGACCTGACCCGTGCGCGCGCCGAGGACTGGCTGGCCGTGGTCGTGGGCGACATCGACGAGGCCGAGCTCGCCGGCTTCGCCGCGTGGCTGTCGAAGCAGTCGCTGCACCCGCCGGTACTGGAACTGCCGGGCCATGCGCCCGACGCCGCGTGGCGTTCGCGCCTGCACCGCCAGTCGGTGTGGTCGCTCGACTTCCCGCTGCGCCGCAGCCAGCTGCAGGACTGCCTGCAGCGCGCGGCGATCAACCATGCCGAAGCGCAGGCACGCGCCGCGCGCCCGCAGAGCGGCCCGACCGGCCACAGCGCCGGCGTCGTCGCGCTCAACCGCATGATCGATCAGGTCGCCCCGCACGACACCACCGTGCTGATCCTCGGTGAGTCCGGCACCGGCAAGGAAGTCGCCGCGCGCGCCGTGCACGAGCGTTCCGCCCGTCGCGAGAAGCCGTTCGTTGCCGTCAACTGCGGCGCCATTCCCGCCGATCTGCTCGAGAGCGAACTGTTCGGCCACGAGAAGGGCGCGTTCACCGGTGCACTGACCCAGCGCAAGGGCCGCTTCGAGATGGCCGAAGGCGGCACGCTGCTGCTCGACGAAATCGGCGACATGAGCCTGCCGATGCAGGTCAAGCTGCTGCGCGTGCTGCAGGAACGCTGCTTCGAACGCGTCGGCGGCACCGGCACCATCAAGTGCAACGTGCGCGTGATCGCCGCGACCCATCGCGATCTGGAATCGCGCATCGAGAACGGCCAGTTCCGCGAGGACCTGTTCTACCGCCTCAACGTGTTTCCGATCGAACTGCCGGCGCTGCGCGAGCGCACCGAGGATCTGCCGTCGCTGATCGCGGCGATCTCGCGCCAGCAGGCCGAGCAGGGCCGCGGCCAGGTCACGCTGTCGCAGGACGCCGTCGCCACGCTGCAACGTCACCGCTGGCCGGGCAACGTGCGCGAACTGTCGAACCTGCTCGAGCGTCTGGCCGTGCTGCACCCGGCCGGCACCGTGCGCGCCATGGATCTGCCGCCGCGCTACCGCGCAGCGATGCCGACCGGCGAACTGCTCGACGAAGCGCCGGTGCTGCGCCAGATCGCCGAACCGGAAGCGCCGATCGCTCGTCTCGTCGCCGCACCGTCACCGGCGATGCCGAACGCAGGTGTCGATATGACGACGGCATCGTTCGATGCGCTGCCCAGCGAAGGCATCGATCTGCGCGACCACATCGCCGCCATCGAACTGCAGCTGATCCGCGCCGCACTCGCGCAGGCCAATGGCGTCGTCGCACATGCGGCGCCGCTGCTGGGCCTGCGTCGCACGACGCTGGTCGAGAAGCTGCGCAAGTACGGCATCGACCGCGAAGCCGACACCACCACGGCAGCTGCGGCAGGTTTCTGACGAGCCGCTGGCACGGGAATTGCCTGAACAGCGTAGAGCCGCTGCGAAGCCACCCCGATGACCGACGCCATTTCTTCGATCCTCAGCCAGATCCGTGCGCACGAAACCCGCGCGCGTGGCGATGTCGGCAACAGCAATGCGATCGACACCGGTCTCGGCAACGCCCAGCTGGGCCGCGTCGACAGCGGTACGAAGGCACCGGGATTCGGTGAGCTGCTGTCGGGCGCGATCGACAAGGTCAGCCAGACCCAGGCCCACAGCAGTGCGATGCAGACCGCGTTCGAACTCGGCGATCCGCGCGCGGATCTCGCCCGCACGATGGTCGCGATGCAGCAGTCGTCGGTCGCGTTCCGCGCCACGGTCGAGGTCCGCAACCGCCTCGTCCAGTCCTACCAGGACGTCATGAACATGCCGGTGTAAGTGCGACACGCCTGACCGTTCCGCCCCGCTCTTCCACCTTCATTTCCGACTGCCGAATTCCCGCCCATGAGCGCCGTCCCCGTTCCCAACTCAGGACTTCCGAAGGCCGCCGCCGCACTGCGCGACCTCGGCCGTTTCCAGGACATTCCGGTCGTGCGCCAGGCGGGCCTGTTCCTGCTGGTCGCGGCGACCATCGCGCTGGGCCTGTGGCTGTTCTTCTGGACCCAGAAGCCGGACTTCGTGACGGTCTCGGCCGGCCTCGACGCCAAGTCGACCAGCCAGGCCGCCGACACGCTGCGCACTGCGCAGATTCCGGTGCGCCTCGACGCCGCGACCGGTGGCCTGTCGGTGCCCGCCGACCAGGCCGGTGCCGCGCGCATGGCGCTGGCCTCTGCCGGTCTGACCGCCGCCGGCCCGGCCGGTTTCGAATCGCTGCAGGGCGATCAGGGTTTCGGCACCAGCCAGTTCGTCGAGAACGCGCGCTACCAGCACGCGATGGAAATCGAACTCGCACGCACCATTTCCAATCTGCGCCCGGTGCGCGAAGCGCGTGTGCATCTCGCGATTCCGAAGCCGTCCGCTTTTACCCGCCAGAACGAGCCGGCCAGCGCGTCGGTCGTGCTGCAGCTGCATTCGGGCCAGGCGCTGGAGCAGAGCCAGATCGATGCGGTCGAGCGTCTGGTCGCGTCCAGCGTGCCGGACCTCTCGCCCGAGCGCGTGACCGTCGTCGACCAGTTCGGTCGCCTGCTGTCGAATCCCGATCCCGACAGCGCCGAAGCGATCACCGGCAAGCAGTTCGAACAGCAGCGCCGCCAGGAAGCGCTGTACGTGCAGCGCATCGAGGAACTGCTGGCGCCGATGACCGGCCCCGGCCGCGTCAGCGCCAAGGTCAGCGTGGACATGGACTTCGCGACCACCGAGCAGGCCAGCGAAACCTACGGTCCGCAGGCGGCGATCGTGCGCAGCGAGCAGCTCTCCGAAAGCGGCAACCTCGGCGCGACCACGCCCGCGCAGGGCGTGCCCGGCGCCGTCGCCAACACGCCCAACGCGGCCAACACCACCAATCCCGCCGACCCGCCGACGCAGACCGCGCAGGCCACGGCCACCGGTCCGGGCAGCCGCAGTTCGACGCGCAACTACGAGATCGATCGCACGCTCACCCACACCCGCCAGGCCGTGCCGCGCATCCGCCGTGTCACTGCCGCGGTGCTGGTCGACAACGTCGCCGGCACGCCGGGCGCCGATGGCGCAGCGGTCGCCGCGCGTCCGCTCAACGAAGCCGAAATCACCCGCATCGAAACCCTGGTGCAGCAGGCGATCGGTTTCGATGCGCAGCGCGGCGACGCGGTGTCGGTGGTCAACGCACCGTTCGCCCGCGAAGCGATCGAAACACCGGCCGGCCCGCCGATCTGGCAGGACCCGCAGATGCTGCAGATCGCGCGCATGGTGCTCGGCGGCCTTGCCGTGCTGCTGGTGATCGTGTTCGTGCTGCGTCCCGCCTTCCGTCAGCTGATCGGCACACGTCAGCGCGCCGCGGGCAGCGAACTCGTGCCCGCGGGCGCCGGTGCCGGCAGCAACAACCTCGGCACCGTGACCGCCGAAGTCGTCGACGACGACGACGTGCCGGTCAAGCTCTCGCCCGCCTATTCCCCGAAGCCCGCGCTGCCGCCGGCGCCGGGCTTCGACCAGAACCTGCGGACCGCGCGCGACGCGGCGAGCGCCGATCCCAAGCGCGTGGCCCAGGTCGTGCGCGAGATGGTGGCTTCCGATGGCTGATGCATCCGACTCCCTGAGTGGCACCCAGCGCGCCGCCGTCGTGCTGCTCTCGCTCGGCGAAGCGCAGGCCGCTGAAGTGCTGCGCCACATGGATGCCAAGGACGTGCAGAAGCTCGGCGTCGCGATGGCGACCGTCGGCGACATCTCGCACCGCACCGTCGAGCGCGTGATCGGCGAGTTCGCCGACGTGATCACCCAGCCGGCCAAGATCGGCGATGGCGCCGACGAGTACGTGCGCGCGGTGCTGATGCAGGCGCTGGGCGAAGAACGCGCCAGCGGCGTCATCGACCGCATCCTGACCGGCCAGAACACGCCCGGCCTCGACGCGCTGAAGTGGATGGAACCCAAGGCGATCGCCGATCTCGTGCGTCACGAGCATCCGCAGATCATCGCCATCGTGCTCGCGCATCTCGACGGCGACCAGGGCGCGGAAGTGCTCAAGTGCCTGCCCGAAGCGCTGCGCGGCGACGTGCTGATGCGCGTGGCCACGCTCGACAGCATTCCCGCGCACGCGCTGACCGAACTCAACGACGTGATGGCGCGCCAGTTCTCCGGCACCCAGACCGCGAAGCCCGCGGTCGTCGGCGGCGCCAAGGTCGCGGCCAGCATCCTGAACTTCATGGACGCTGGCAGCGACGAAGCGCTGCTGCAGTCGATCAGCGAAGCCGACGGCGCGCTGGGCGACGAGATCCGCGATCTGATGTTCACCTTCGACAATCTGGCGACGATGGAAGACCGCACGATGCAGGCGATCCTGCGCGAGGTGTCGTCCGACACGCTGGCGCTCGCGCTGCGTGGCGCCGATCCGCGCGTGCGCACCAAGGTCACCGGCAACATGTCGCAGCGCGCGGCCGAGATCCTGATCGACGACATGGAATCACGAGGCCCGGTGCGTCTGGCCGAAGTGGAAGCCGCGCAGAAGGAAATCCTCGCGCAGGTGCGCAAGATGGCCGAGTCCGGTGACATCACGCTGCAGACCCGTTCGGAGGACTTCGTCTGAACGCCGTCGCGATCAACATGGACAACGCCGAGCGCTGGATCGCACCGGGTTTCGGCGAAGCGCCGCGTGCGGTGCCGCGCGCCGCCGACGTGCCGCGCCCACCGACCGCCGCCGAGATCGAAGCACTGCGCGACGCCGCGCAGCAGGACGGCCACGCGGCCGGTTACGCCGCCGGTCTCGCTGCGGGCGAGGCCGAAATCCAGCGCCGCATCGCGCAACTGCAGGGCGTGCTCGACGGCTTCACCCGACCGCTCGCGCGGCTGGACGGCGAAGTCACCGATGCACTGTCCGACCTCGCCGTGCGCATCGCCGGTGCGCTGGTCGGTCGCGCCTATGCCGCCGATCCCACCCTGCTCGCCGATCTGGTGCGCGAAGCGCTCGACGCGGTCGGCAGCGCCACGCGCGAAATCGAACTGCGTCTGCAGCCTGACGACTTCAACGTGCTCGCGCCACATCTGTCAGGCCTCGCCGGTGTGCGCGTGACGCCTGATCCGTCGCTCGGCCGCGGCGAACTGCGTCTGCACAGCGAAGGCGTTCGCATCGACGGCACCGTCGCCGCGCGCATGCAGGCCGTGCTCGACACGCTGCAGGCCGACGAAGGCGACGCGCCATGATGATGAGCCCGGCGATGCAGGCGACGGCGATCGCCGCGCACGACGACACACTCGCCGGCTGGCATGGCGCGCGCAGTCTGCGCCTGGCCGAACGCCTGCGCGGCGCGACGCCGGATGTCGAATATCGCGGTCTGGTGCGCGAAGGCGTGCTGCGTCGCGCGGTCGGGCTGACGCTCGAAGCCTCCGGTTGCACGGCGCCGCTGGGTTCGCGCTGCCGTGTCGCCACGTCCGGCGACCGCTGGGTCGATACCGAAGTCGTCGGCTTCTCCGGCGACCGCACCTTTCTGATGCCCACCGGCGATCTGCAGGGCCTGCTGCCGAATGCGCGCGTGCTCAGCACGCGTCGCAAGGGCGAGGTCGCGGTCGGCGAAGGCCTGCTCGGCCGCGTCATCGACAACGATGGCGAACCGCTGGACGGCAAGGGTCCGATCCGCGCCGAGAGCTACGTGCCGCTCGCCGGCACGCCGATCAATCCGCTGTCGCGCCAGCCGATCGAAGAATCGCTTGACGTCGGCGTGCGCGCGATCAACGCGATGCTGCCGATCGGTCGTGGCCAGCGCGTCGGTCTGTTCGCCGGCTCCGGCGTGGGTAAATCCACCCTGCTCGGCATGATGACCCGCTTCACCCAGGCCGACGTCATCGTCGTCGGTCTGATCGGCGAACGTGGCCGCGAAGTGCGCGATTTCGTCGAGGCCACACTCGGCGAAGAAGGCCTGCGCCGCGCCGTCGTCGTCGCCGCACCAGCCGACCGGCCGCCGCTCGCACGCCTGCACGGCGCATTGCGCGCGACCGCGATCGCCGAGTGGTATCGCGACCAGGGCCTCGACGTGCTGCTGCTGATGGATTCGCTGACGCGATTCGCCCAGGCGCAGCGCGAGATCGGCCTGTCGGTCGGAGAGCCGCCGACCACGCGCGGCTATCCGCCGAGCGTGTTCGCCAAATTGCCCGCACTCGTCGAACGCGCCGGCATGGGCGCCGACGGGCACGGCTCGATCACCGCGTTCTACACCGTACTCACCGAAGGCGACGACCAGCAGGAACCGATCGCCGACGCCTCACGCGCGATCCTCGACGGCCACATCGTGCTGACGCGTCGCATCGCCGAGTCCGGCCAGTACCCGGCGATCGACATCGAACAGTCGGTTAGCCGCGTGATGCAGGACATCACCGACGCGCCGTGGCGCGAGCGCATCCGCAAGCTCAAGCGCCTGATGGCAGCGCACGGCGCGCAGCGCGATCTGATCGCGATCGGTGCCTACCAGCGCGGCAGCGATCCGACCGTCGACGAAGCCCTGCAGCGCTGGCCCGCGATCCAGCATTTCCTCGGCCAGGACGTGCGCGAATCCGCCGACGTGCCAGCCAGCCGCGACGCACTCGCACGCCTGCTCGATGACGCCGCCGGTCAACCCTTTCCGCTCAACCCGACCCACGGGACCTGATCACCATGCGTTCGCAACGACTCGACCCGCTGATCAAGGTGGTGCAACAGCGCCAGGACGAGGCCGCGCGCCGCGTCGCCGAGCGCGAGAAAGTGGTGCGCGAGCAACAGGATCGCCTCGAAGCGCTGCGCCGCTACGCCGACGAATACGCTGCGTCGCCCGGCTCGGTCAGCATCTCGCCGGCGCTGCTGGTCAACCGCATGGCGTTCCGCGAGCGCCTCAATGCCGCGGTCGTGCAGCAGGCCGGCATCGTCGATCACAGCCGCCAGGTCAGCGATGTCGAACGCGCGCGTCTGATGCTCGCCAGCCGCGAAACGCTGGTGCTGGAAAAGCTCGCCGACAGTTACCGCGCGCAGGAAGCCAAGGTCGAACAGGCCAAGGCCCAGCGCGAACTCGACGAGATCGGCGGCCGCCGTCCGCGCAACGCCGCGACCGCGGAGGACGTGGCATGAGCGGCTCGTCGCCCCTGCATCTCTTCGCCGCGACACCGGCGGTCGCCGCGACTGCTACGCCCGCACGTACCGGCGTCGCGCCGGACGCGATCGGCACCGATTTCGCACGCGTCGCGGCCGATCTCGCAGCCGCCCTGCAGATGGGTGGTGATGCGCCGACCACGCGCCCCGTTCCCGTCGACCCGAATGCCCCCATGAACCCGATGCTGACCGCCGGCGGCCCGTCGCCGCTCGTGCAACCCGGTGTGCCGACGACGCGACACGCGACGCCGATCGAAGCGCGGCTCGATGCGCGTCTGGTCGTGCCTATGGAGACCGCGGCGATCGATCCCGCATTGCTCGCGCTGCCGACAGATGCCGCCGCGTTGCTGCCGACGCTGCCGCAAATGAGTGAGCGCGATGTCGTCGCCGTGTCGCCGGACGATACGCTGTCGCAGCAGATGTTCGCCTTGCTGTCCGGCCTCGCGCCGCCGACTGCGCCCGTTGAATCGACGCCAGCGACCGACGCAGCCGATCTGCTCGCCGGCATGCGCGCACCCGTATTGCCCGCGCAGGCGCTGCCGATCGCGAACGCACCCCCCGCCGCGACACCCGATGCCGGTGCAGGCGCGATCGATCTGTCATCGCTGCTGTCCGAACTGCCCGCGATGCCGCGCGCGAACGAAACCGCTGCGGTTGCTGCACCGATCGCAGCTGCGACGGCAGCGCAGATCGCACTCGCCGCATCGCAGGATGTCGAACGCGAAGATGCCGGCGCGATCGATGGCCTCGAGTCGCTGCCGCCCGGCGTTCCGCTCGCCGTACACGGCTCCACCCGCGGACCCAGCGCGCCGTCGACGGTGATGCCGCCGGTACAGATGCCCACCGACCTCGACGCCGGCTTCGACGACGCCCTCGGCGCCCGCGTGGCCTGGGCCGCGGAGCAGAAACTCGGTCATGCCGAGATCCGCCTCAATCCCGAACACCTGGGCCGCATCGATCTGAAGATCCAGCTCGACGGCACCCGCGTCTCGGCCGAATTCGCCAGCGCCAACGCCGACGTACGCCAGGCGCTGGAAGCGACGTTGCCGAAACTGCGCGAGATGCTCGGTCAGCATGGCCTGCAGCTCGGTCAGGCCGATGTCGGCCAGCGCCAGCAGAACGCACCGCAGTCGCAGGGGCAGAGTGCCTTGGGCTTCGGCGGTACCGGCTTCGGCGATGAGGGCGCGAGCGCGAATGTCGCGACATCGACGCCGGCGCCGGTGCTGCGCAATCGCGGGTTGCTGGACGAGTACGCCTGAGTTTCGCATCACTGCGAGATGGCATTGATGGGTTTCGCTGCGCTCTACCCATCCTACGGTCGCGCCGCCATGCCTTTGTAGGATGGGTAGAGCGCAGCGAAACCCATCACCTGCAAACCGGAACGGCCAAGCTGTTTCCGTTCGCCAGAATTGTTCGCGTCGGATGCATCTCCCGCCCAGCTAGGTGGCAGGACGCCGCGCCGCACATATCGATGGAAGCTCGACCACGGCCAATCCACGACACACGCCACGTGTCCGTGCTTCACCGGATTGAAATGGATGTAATCGACATGGCGCATGAAATCCGTCTCGTCCCGGATTCGGTGCTCCCAATACCGACGCTGCCAGACGCCACGCTCGCCAGCCGACGCCCGGCTCCGTGATCGAGGCTCACCCGCATCGAGGCCCCGCGAGAACGCTGCCTTGATCAGTCGCCAACGCAGCGGATAGTCCGCATCGTCTGCCGGCAGGGTCCAGATCGCGTGGAGATGGTCCGGCAGCACCACGATCGACTCGATCTTGAAGGGATGCCGTTCGCGAACGGATGCGAACGCAGCTCTGAGCACGGCGATCCGCTCGACGAGCAGGCGTTGCCGCCGATCGGCGAGATTGACCGTGAAGAACCAGGTGGCGCCTGGCGTGTGATCGCGTCGGTAGCGGGTCATCCTTGACCTCGGGCTCCAGGTGATGGGTTTCGCTGCGCTCGACCCATCCTACGAATAGCGCACCCGCGGGGCTGTCGGCTTTCCGGCAGCCGCCATGTCGGCGCCCCGGCACACGCCTTGCATCCGGTAGACATCCATCTCCGGAGTCGTCCCGTGTCCGCTGCCCCTGCCCAACCGTCCGCCCCCAAGAAGAAGAGCAAGCTGCCGTTGATCATCGGCGCGGTGGTGCTGCTGGCCGGTGGTGCCGGCGGTGGCTGGTGGTGGACCCAGCACAACGCGCCAGCGCATGCGCCCGAAGGCGAAGCGGCTGCTGCGGCGACGCCTGCCAAGGCCGCGGCGACCTACTTCGCGCTCGATCCCTCCTTCGTCGTCAATCTCGCCGACACCGACGCGACCCGCTTTCTGCAGGCCGACGTGCAGGTAATGACGCGCGATGCCAAGACGCATGCGGCCATCGAGGCGCAGGCGCCGGCGATCCGCAACCGTCTGCTGCTGCTGTTCGGTCAGCAGACCGCCGCGCAGCTCGGCCAGCGCAGCGGCAAGGAACGCCTGCAGGAGCAGGGCCTGGCCGAAGTGCGCAAGCTGCTGCGCGAGGAAGGCCAGCCGGACAAGGCCGAGGCCGTCATCTTCACCAGTCTGGTCGTGCAGTGATGAGCAACGAGCTGCTGTCGCAGGACGAGATCGACGCGCTGCTGCACGGCGTCGACAGCGGCGCGGTGGGCACCGATGCGCCGGCGGCGCCGGGCGAAGTGCGTCCCTACGATTTCGCCCGCCAGGGCCGCGTGGTGCGGGGCCGCCTGCCGGGTCTGGACGCGGTCAACGAACGCTTCGCGCTGGCCTTCAAGGTCGGCCTGTTCAACCTGCTGCGGCGCTCGTGCGAACTCACGATCCGCGGCGTCGACGTGGTGCGCTTCGACGAGTACATGCACTCGCTGCCGCAGCCGGCGAACCTCAACGTGATCCAGGCGCGGCCACTGCGCGGCAATGCGCTGGTGGTGTTCGAACCGCGGCTGGTGTTCACCGTGGTCGACAACTTCTTCGGCGGCGGCGGGCGTTTCCCGGCCAAGGTCGCCGAGCGCGAGTTCACGCCGACCGAGCAGCGCATCGTGCAGCTGATGCTGCGCCAGGTGTTCTCCGACATGACGACCGCCTGGCTGCCCGTGCAGGCGCTGGAATTCACCCACACCGGCACCGAGAGCAATCCGCTGCAGGTCGAACTGATCGACCCGCGCGACCACATCGTCATCAGCCGTTTCAGCATCGCGCTCGACGGCGGCGGCGGCGATCTGCACATCGCCCTGCCCTACAAGATGCTCGAACCGCTGCGCGACCACCTCGAGGCCACTGGCCCGCGCCGCCAGCGCAGCGATTCCGACGAGACCTGGGCGCGGCACCTGCGCGCGGGCGTCGAAGCCGCGGCGCTGGAGCTCAGCGTGTCGCTGGCGCATCGCCAGATCAGCCTGCGTGAACTCTCGCGACTGAAAGTCGGCGACGTGATCCCGATCGAGCTGGCACGCCCCGTGCAGATGGAGGTCGAGTCGACGCCGATGTTCGAAGGCGAGTTCGGCACCCACAACGGCTTCAACGCATTGAAGGTCACCCAGCTGAAGTTTCCGCAGGTGATCCCGTCCAACGATTCCCACGAGTTCCAGGCCGCGACCCCATGAGCACCGACACCGCCACCACCGCCGCGTTCGATCCGCTGACCGCCGAGGCCGCTGCCGCGCCCGCGGGCGATCTGAATCTCGACGTCATCCTCGACGTGCCGGTGCAGCTTTCGCTCGAAGTCGGCCGCACCCGCATGCCGATCCGCAACCTGCTGCAGCTCACCCCGGGCGCCGTGGTCGAACTGGAACGCGCAGCCGGCGAGCCGCTCGACGTCTACGTCAACGGCACGCTGATCGCGCACGGCGAAGTCGTCGTCGTCAACGACCGCTTCGGCGTGCGCCTGACCGACGTGGTCAGTCCGGCCGAGCGCATCAAGCGCCTGAAGTGACCGCGATGACCAGCGCCCTCGCCGCCCACGCCACGCTCGCCGCGGCGCAGGCACCGGTCACGATCGGCGCTGCGTCCACAGCCGATGCGGCTGTCGATCCATCTCCAGCACCCGCAACCGCTTTCGGCGTCGATGCCTTCGTCGTCGACATGCCCGGCCCTGCCGCGCCGGCCACTGCGATCGGCGCGCAGGCGATCACTGCGACGCCCGCCGTCGCGCAGCCGCTCGGGCGTCCGTCGACGGAGAAAACCGCGCAGGTCGCGACGCCCGGCAGCGCGACGCCGGTTGCGTCCGCGAGCAGCGCCGGCAGCATCGGTGGCGCGGTCCTTGCACTGGTCCTCGTCGTGGGCCTGATCGTGGCGCTGGGCTGGTTCGCCCGGCGCATGCCGGGCATCGGCGGCGCCAGCAATCCGGCGCTCCGCGTGCTCGGTTCGCTGTCGCTCGGCCCGCGCGAACGCGTGGTGGTGATCGCCGTCGGCGACACCCAGCTGCTCGTGGGCACCGGCGCCACCGGGACCCGCGTGCTGCACACGCTCGACACGCCCCTGCCGGTGCCCGAAGCGAAGCCGACGCCGGTCTTCGCCCAGGTGCTCGCCCAACAGTTCGGAAAGAAGAAGCCGTGATCAGCGCCACGTTCCGCACCCGCATCGCCACGCTGCTGCTCGGCGCGCTGCTGCCCTTCGCCGGCAGCGCGCTCGCGCAGACCGCGCCGTCGCCCATGCCGGCACCGATCGCCGCGCCCGCGATTCCCGACAGCGGCGCGCCCGGCTTCGCCGATCTCGCCACACAGTCGATGCCGGCAGTGACCGTCGGTCAGGTCGGCGGCGAGACGGTCAGCATGCCGCTGCAGGTGCTGGCGCTGATGACCGGCATCACCTTGCTGCCGGCCGCGCTGCTGGGCATGACCGCGTTCACCCGCATCATCATCGTGCTGGGCCTGCTGCGGCAGGCACTGGGCACCGGTCAGACCCCGAGCAACCAGGTGCTGCTGGCGCTGGCGCTGTTTCTCACCTTCATGGTGATGACGCCGGTGTTCGACGCCTCGTGGAGCGCGGGCATTGCGCCTTACCTCGACGGCACCCTGGATTTCCGCAGCGCCTGGGCCGCGGCCAGCGACCCGTTCCGCGGCTTCATGCTGGCGCAGGTGCGCGAAACCGATCTGATGACCTTTGCCGGTCTGTCCAACAGCGGTCCCTACAACAGCGCCGAAGACGTGCCGTTCGGCGTGCTCGCCGCGTCGTTCCTGACCAGCGAACTGAAGACCGCGTTCGAGATCGCGTTCCTGATCTTCATTCCGTTCGTGATCATCGATCTCGTCGTCGCCAGCGTGCTGATGTCGATGGGCATGATGATGATGTCCCCGATGCTGATCTCCGCCCCGTTCAAGATCCTGCTGTTCGTGCTGGTCGACGGCTGGGTGCTGGTCGTCGGCTCGCTCGCCGCCAGCTTCAACGCGGTCTGATGCCATGACCCCGGAAACCGCCCTCACCGAAATCTCCCGCGGCATGCAGATGGCGCTGGTCCTCGGCGGCCCGCCGCTGGTCGCGGTGCTGGCGATCGGCGTGATCGTCGGCATCCTGCAGGCCGCCACGCAAATCAACGAGCCGACGATCGCGTTCGTGCTCAAGGCGATCACGCTGGTCGCGACGTTCGCGCTCGTCGGGCATTTCCTGCTGGGGCGGATGGTGGCGTTCACGACGGAGCTGTTTCATCGGATTCCGCATTTGATCGGGTGATTGGGTGCTGTCGCTCGACCTTTCCGGGGGTCGGATGCTTTCGTATGCTGAGTGAGTTGTCCTGGCGCTCTGCTCGACGCCTTTGCAAAACAGAGCTTTCGTCCGCTGACGCGGCCGAGTTCATTTCTTTTGGTTGACGCCAAAAGAAACGGAACCAAAGAAAAACGTCACCCCGACAAGTCCGAAACCCGCAGCTTTTGGCTCACCGGGATTTTCCGACTCGGCATCCTGCCTCGGTCGGAAAACACCGCCCATCCATGGGCGGCGCCCTCCAGGTTTGCGGCTGTGGGAGCGCGTTGCGGACGGCGAGTGCCAGAGCAACAGCACGTCGACAGCGACAGCGACAGCGACAGCGACAGCGACAGCGACAGCGACAGCGACAGCGACAGCGACAGCGACAGCGACAGCGAGCATGCGCGCACTGCGGCCGACCACCGGACCGAAACCTGAGATAGGAGCAGTACTGGCTCTTAACCGTCATTCCCGCGCAGGCGGGAATCCAGGGACTTTCGACCTTTCGAGCGGGTCGGGATTCCAGACGCAACGTCACATGGATTCCCGCTTTCGCGGGAATGACGGCAAGCGATGTAGGCGAACTAGCGCAAGCTTTGCACCATCTGCTGCAGCCAGAACCCACGCCACCTCGCACTCAGTCTGCTTTTTTGCTTTTCCATAGGCAGCCAGCCGCGCGAGCACACCCGGAGGGCGCCGCACATAGATGTGCGGCGTTTTTCGACCGAGGCACGATGCCGAGTCGGAAAATCCCGGTGGACCAAGAAGACGCGGGCTTCGGACTTATCGGGGAGACGTTTTTCTTTGGTTCCGTTTCTTTTGGGGTCAACCAAAAGAAATGAACTCGGCCGCGTCAGCGGACGAAAGCGTTTGATCTTGCAAATCTGCCGAACACCGCCGAGCGCGGAACGCTCATGAGGTCGGCAACAGACCAGCGAGCACCTGCCCTCACCCGACGCGCTGTGCGCGTCGACCTCTCCCAGAGGGAGAGGTGCTGAAGCTCACAGCTCACAGCCCAAATCCCAAAGCCGGAGCGTCACAGCGCGAAGCCGGCACGCTCCCGGCACAAATCCTGCATCCCGCCATCACGGCCCTCCCGCCGCGATCGCCCGGACCGCTCGACCCGCAATGGACACCGTCACCCTCACCACCTCGACCGGCGTCGACATGTTCGCGATGCTCGCGGCCGTGCTGTGGCATGCGATCCGGATCGGCGCGGCATTGCAGGTGTTGCCGGCGATCGGGGGCCGGACGATGCCGGTGCGGGCGCGTTTGATTCTGGTGATCGCGCTGTCGGCGACGATGAGCACGGTGCTGCCGGCGCCGCCGCCGATGGCGGTGGACTCGGCGACAGTGCTCGGCGTGCTGCGCGAGTTCACGGTGGGGGTTGCGAT